>JALZKQ010000091.1 GCA_030859165.1 Actinomycetota bacterium | reverse complement strand
CTCCGGCTCCGTGGGCTCCGGCTCCGTCGGCTCCGGCTCCGTCGGCTCCGGCTCGGTCGGTTCCGGCTCCGTGGGCTCCGGCTCGGTCGGCTCCTCGGTCGGCTCCTCGGTCGGCTCCTCGGTCGGCTCCTCGGTCGGCTCCTCGGTCGGCTCCGTCGTCGGCTCCTCGGTCGGCTCCGTCGTGGTCGTTGGGGGTGTGGGCGAGGACGTGTCGGACTCGCGCTCCTCGACCAGCTCGGCCGGCTTCGGGAAGTCCTCGCAGTCCTTGCCGGCGATGGCGTCGCTCATGTACGCCGCCCACGTGCGTGCCGGATACTCGCCGCCGAAGAAGGGGTCCAGGTAGCCGTCGAGGCGATCGTTGCCGTCTCCGCGCACATACATCACCGACGTGGACAGCCCGGGCGTGTAGCCGATGAACCAGGACGACGAGACGTACGTCTGCTCGGCGCCGGTGCGCGGGTTCGCCGTCGTCGCGGTCGCCGTGCCGGTCTTGCCGGCAGCCGGACACCTGAGCTGACCGTTGCTCGAGCCCGTCCCCTGCTCGATCACGTTCTCCAGGGCGAAGCTGACGTTGGACGCGATGTCGGCGGAGAAGGCCTGCTCGGTCACGGCCTCCTTGTTGAACAGCACGTCGCCTGCGGGGCCGGTGACCCGCTGCACTGTGTACCAGTCGGCGCGTTGCCCCTCGGCGGCGAAGGTCGCGTACGCGTTCGCCATGTCGATGGCGGGCACCCTCTCGAAGCCGAGGGGGACCACCGGGACCGGAGGGATGTCCTTCAGGTAGGTCTGTGGGATGCCGGCGTCCCGCGCCGAGCGCAGGACCTTCTCGGCGCCGTCCTCCATGGACAGCGTCAGGTCGACGTAGGCCGTGTTGATCGATTGCTGGGTCGCGTACGACAGCGAGACCGGGCCGTAGGATTGGCCACCAGCCTCGCCCTGGTTGGAGATCTCCTCACCGGTGTCTGCCACGACGTAGGGCGAGCTGCCGTCGAAGTAGGAATCGAGGGTGAAGCCGTCGTCGAGGCCCGCAGCGAGCGCGAACACCTTGAACGTCGACCCGGGCTGACCACCCTCGAGCGCCCAGTTGATCGCGCTGCCCGCTCCCGTGCCGAGGTAGTCCGGCCCCCCGTACAAGGCCTTGACTGCCCCGGTGCCCGGCTCGACCGAGCTGAGGGCGACGTGCAGCTCTCGCAGCCTGTCCGGCTGCTGCTCGCGCACCGCGCGCACAGCAGCCTTCTGCAACTCATGGTCGAAGGTGGTGATGACCCGCAGGCCACCGCCGTAGATGTCGCGGTCACTGAAGCCATCGGCGATCAGCTGGGTCTCGACCATGTTCATCAGGAAGCCCTTGGGACCTGCGAGCCGGTCGCGCGGCTCGATCTCTGGAAACGTCGGCAAGCTCGCCGCCATCGTCTCGGCCTCGTCGGGCTCGATGGCACCGGCCTCGGCCATCCCGTCTATGACGTACTGGTAGCGCCCGCGGAGCCGGTCCCGCGACTCCACGCCGTCTGCCGGGTCGTAGCTGCCCGGCGAGTTCAGGGCGGCCGCCAGGGCGGCCCCCTCCTGGACGGTCAGCTTCTTGGCGTCCTTCTCGAAGTACGCCTGCGCGGCCGCCTGGATACCGTACGCACCGCGGCCGAAGTAGATGGTGTTGAGGTAACCCTGCAGGATCTCGCCCTTGGACACCTGGCGCTGCAGCTTCAGCGACAGGAACGCCTCCCGGGCCTTACGGGTCCAGGTCCGCTCCTGCGTCAGGTACAGCACTTTGACGTACTGCTGGGTGATGGTGGACGCGCCCTGCGTCGAGTCAGAGCTCGCGTTGCTCCACGCCGCACGAACGATGCCGCGGATGTCCAGACCGTTGTTCTCGTAGAAGCTGCGGTCCTCGGCGGCGATCACCGCCTCCTGCACGTGCTCGGGGACCTGGGCGAGCTCGACGGACACCCGGTTCTGGACCGCGAACGTGCCGAGTAGCGTCTTGCCGTCGGAGTAGTAGACCTGCGTCGTCTGGGTCTCGAACTCGGAGTTGGGGTCCGGGATGTCGATCGCGGCGTAGGCGATGAAGAACGCGGCGACGCCGGCGATCATCGTCAGCACGGTGGCGATACCGGCCCACTTGAGGAAACGGCGAGAGCGCGAAGCCGGCTTTCGACGACGGGTCACCGGCGTGTCGCTCCCGTCGGCTGCGGGGTCGACGGGACCGGTACCTGCCTCGCCGCTGCTCGGCGCGGCCGGCTCGTTGGATTCACCCACCGCAACAGTGTGCCAAGGAACACCCGCCGAGACCGAATCCGATCGCGTGGCACTTGCCAGCGATGTATCGCTGCGATATAAACAAGTGCTGCACATGTCAGCATGTTGCGGCTCGTCAGCGGCCGCGTCGCCGAAGGGGATCGCTTATGGTAGCCAGGCGCGGTGGTGCGCTCGAGCTTGCCGTCCTCGGACTGCTCCACGAGGCGCCCCTGCACGGCTACGAGGTCCGCAAGCGGGTCAACGGCCTGTTCGGCTGGAGTCGCGTCCTCTCGTACGGGACGCTCTACCCCTGCCTCAAGTCGCTGTTGCGCTCCGGACTGATCGAGCCGGAGGCAGCCGCGGCGACCGGACGACGCGCCCGGATCGTGTACCGCCTGACCGCAGAGGGCAAGGAGCGCTTCGCCGATCTGGTGACACGGGCCGGGCCTGCGGCGTGCGACGACGACAACTTCGGTGTGCACTTCGCCTTCTTCGCCCGCACCGACCCGGCCATCCGGGTCCGCATCCTGGAGGGCCGCCGGTCCCGGCTCGAGCAGCGCATGGCGGGCGTACGGGCAGGCTTGGCTCGTACCGCCGAACGGGTGGACGCCTACACCCTCGAGCTGCAGCGGCACGGTTTGGAGTCGGTCGAGCGCGAGGTGCGTTGGCTGTCCGAGCTCATCGACAGCGAACGCGCCGGAGGGCCGGTCGCCGGGCCCGATCCCCAATCCGCACGCACACCAGCAGAGCGCCAGAGCACGTAGAGACAGGAGAGCCACATGGGTTCGGTTCGGGTAGCCATCGTCGGGGTCGGCAACTGTGCGACGTCGCTCATCCAAGGGGTGGAGTACTACAAGGACGCCTCGGGAGAGGGCACGGTGCCGGGGCTGATGCACGTGCAGTTCGGCGACTATCACGTCCGCGACGTCGAGTTCGTCGCGGCGTTCGACGTGGACGCAAAGAAGGTCGGCTTCGATCTCGCGGAGGCGACGCAGAACAGCGAGAACAACACGATCAAGATCGCCGACGTACCCCCTACCGGTGTCACGGTTCAGCGCGGTCCGACGATGGACGGTCTCGGCAAGTACTACCGCGAGACGATCGAGGAGTCCGAGGCCGAGCCGGTGGACGTGGTGCGCGTGCTGAGGGACACCGAGGCAGACGTGCTGGTCGCGTACCTGCCGGTGGGCAGCGAGGCGGCGGACAAGTTCTACGCCCAGTGCGCTCTCGACGCCGGCGTCGCCTTCGTCAACGCGCTGCCGGTGTTCATCGCCAGCGACCCGGTCTGGGCCAAGAAGTTCGAGGACGCCGGCGTGCCGATCATCGGCGACGACATCAAGTCGCAGGTCGGTGCCACGATCACGCACCGCGTGATGGCCAAGCTGTTCGAGGACCGCGGCGTCGTCCTGGACCGCACGTACCAGCTCAACGTCGGCGGCAACATGGACTTCAAGAACATGCTCGAGCGGGACCGCCTCGAGAGCAAGAAGATCTCCAAGACGCAGGCGGTCACCTCCAACCTGGGTCACGACCTCGGCGCCCGCAACGTGCACATCGGTCCCAGCGACTACGTGCAGTGGCTCGACGACCGCAAGTGGGCCTACGTCCGGCTCGAGGGGCGCGCGTTCGGGGACGTCCCCCTCAACCTGGAGTACAAGCTCGAGGTGTGGGACTCCCCCAACTCAGCGGGCATCATCATCGATGCCGTGCGTGCTGCGAAGATCGCTCTGGACCGCGGGCTCGGCGGTCCGATCCACGCGGCCTCGACGTACTTCATGAAGTCGCCCCCGATCCAGCGCGCGGACGACGAGGGCCGCGACGGTGTCGAGGCCTTCATCCGTGGAGCGTGAGGTGAACCGCGGTACCGGCGCGAACCGAACTCCCCATGGCACGTTGCCACCGCCCATGGGTTGCAGCCCATGGGCGGTGCGGTTTACCAGGGTCCCCTGGTAAACCGCACCCGGGTCCGCGGGGTCAGCCGGCGGCTGCCCTGGCGAACAGCGGATGGGTCACGGGCGGGGCATCCATGTCGTCGAGGGCTCGGCCGATCTCACGCAACAGCCAGTGGGAGGCGCTCTGGTAGCGGCCGTCGTAGAACGGCGCGCGCCGCCACAGGCGCAGGAAGATCTCCACCACTGCATCGCGATGCAGCACCGGGTCCGCGATGCGCTCGGCGGCCAGGGTGCTCGCGAGGACACCGCAGCAGTCGAACAGCGAGCCCAAGGCGGCCACGTCGCCGTGTGCGCACTTCTCGATGGCAGCCGATATCGACCGACCACACGTCATAGCCCTGCACCGCCCCTCATCCGAGACCCGCACCAGCCTGGCAGGAATCGCACGGTCACGCTAGGTGAGTCGACTTCACGCAACGTGCCTGCCGGTCCTGAGCTATCGGGCCCGCCCTGACGTCCGGCCCAAGAGCGTGCGCACCACGCCACGGTCGGCGGCGGACCGCCGCACGAGAAAGCGCGGACGAGGGTCAGCCGCCGAGGCCGAGCACGCCCACCATGAGCGGCAACGCGAGCAGGATCAAGATCCCGCCGAGGACGTCGAACGAGGCCCCGGACCGGATCATCTTGGTGATCGGCACGACCCCGGAGCCGTACACGACGGCGTTCTGCGGGGTCGACACCGGCAGCATGAACCCGAAGGACGCGGCGAAGGTCGCTGCCAGGGCGGGTACGAATGGGTTCACGTCGGCCGCGATCGCCAAGGACAGCACGATCGGGACGACCACGGCCGCCGAGGCGGTGTTGCTGGTGGTCTCCGACACTAGAATCGCCAGCACGATCGCGAATGCGGTGATGGTGATGGTGCTGCTGATCCCCAACGCCTCGAAGGCGCCTGCGCCGATCGTCTCGGCCAGGCCGGTGCTCGCCAGCAAGGCCCCGAAGATGATGCCGGTGCCGAACAGCATGATCGTGCCCCAGTCGATCTTGGCCGCGTCGCTCCAGTTCAGGGTGAACTCCCGGTCCTTCCAGCTAGTGGGCAGCAGGAACAGCAAGGACGCCCCCAGCACGGCCATTACTCCCTCGTCGAGACGGCCGCTGACCGTCTCGTACGTGGCGGAGTCCGTCCCGACGAACACGGCGATGATTCCGGGGGTGATCCACAACGCGACAGTGACGCCGAAGGCGATCAACGAGTTGCGCTCAGCGATCGACAGCGGGCCCATCTCCTGCCGCTCCCGCCGGACGTACTCCTCGACGCCCTCGATCCGCTTGATCTCCGGCTTGTTCAGCAGCAGCAGGATGATCACCAGGGCCACGAACATCAGCGCGCAGATCGGCGCCGCCATGATCATCCAGTCCAGGAAGCTGATCCGCTCACCGGTCTGCTGCTCGATAAGGTCGCGACCGATCAGGTTGGGTGGCGACCCCACCGGCGTGAGCAGCCCGCCGACGCTGGCGCTGTAGGCGAGCATCAGCATGAGCGCGACCCCGACCCGTAGGCGCAGCGGGTCGAAGTCCTCTTCGACGATGCCCTTGTCCTGCAGGAGCTTGGCGATCACGGAGAGGATACCGATACCGGTGGGCAGCAGCATCGCGACCGTCGCCGTGTTCGACACGAAGGCGGAGAGCAGGGCCGTGACGAGTCCGAAGGCGATGATGACGCGGAAGGTGGAGTTGCCGACGCCCGGCGCCGAGAGCACGAACATCGCGAAGCGTCGGGCCAGTCCGTGCTTGAGCATCGCCTGGGCCAGGATGAACGCGCCGATGAAGGTGAAGACGGTGGAGGACCCGAACGGAAGCAGCGCGTCGTCGGCTGATGCCACGCCGGTCAGGACGATCGCAGCGACGCCGATGAAGCCGCCGATCGGGATCGGCACCGGCTCGGTGACCCACAGGATCACCACCCCGAGCAGGATCGCCGCGAGCCCCTGCTGCGTGTCGTCGAGCTCCAACGGCAGGAACCAGAAGACGACGCTGACCAGGGGTGCCAGCACGAACCCCGTCGTGCGCCGCGCCTTCTCGAACCGTTCCTCGGCCGGCGACAGCTGCTGCTCCCCGAGGCTGCGGTACGTCGTGTGGCCCAAGAAGGCCTGGTCGACGTCGGTACGAGTACGTCGGGGCTGCTGCTCGGTGGACATCACGACTCCTGACACGTCGGCATGTGATCCGCGTCACCATAGTCCGGACCAGGCACCTCTGCTGGTCAGGCTCGCCGGGTCTCCCACCACGCCAGCAGCTCCTCTCGTGCCCGGGCCTCCTCCAGCGGTCCCCGGTCGAGCCGGACCTCGAGCAGGTGCCGGTACGCCTCGCCGACCTCGGGTCCGGGTGCGAGGCCGAGGATCGTCATGATCTGGTTGCCGTCGAGATCCGGGCGTACCGCGGCCATCTCCTCCGCCTCGGCGAGCCGGGCGATGCGTTCCTCGAGCGCGTCGTACGTGCGTTGCAGCCGGGCGGCCTTGCGCCGGTTGCGTGTCGTGCAGTCGGCTCGGGTCAGCACGTGCAGCCGTTCCAGGTACGGGCCCGCGTCGCGGACGTAGCGGCGTACCGCCGAGTCCGTCCACTCGCCCTCGCCGTACCCGTGGAACCGCAGGTGCAGCGCGACCAGCTCGCTGACCGCCTTCACCTGCTCGCCGGAGAATCGCAGCGCCCTCATGCGCTTGGCGGTCATCGTGGCGCCGACCACGTCATGGTGGTGAAAGGTGACCTGGCCGTCGTCGCTGAACCTGCGCGTGCGCGGTTTGCCGACGTCATGCATGAGCGCCGCGAACCGGGAGATGAAGTCGGGACCGCCACCCAGCCGGGACTCCAGCGCGATCGCCTGGTCCAGCACGGTCAACGAGTGCTCGTACACGTCCTTGTGCCGGTTGTGCTCGTCCTTGGTCAGCCGCAGGGCCGACACCTCGGGTAGCACCCGGTCGGCCAGGCCGGTGTCGACGAGCAGCGTCAGCCCAGCGCGTGGACGTGGCGACGTGACCAGCTTGACCAGCTCGTCGCGCACCCGTTCAGCGGAGACGATGGCGATCCGTTCGGCCATCGCGCTCATCGCCTCCACCACGCCCGCTTCGGCGGTGAAGCCGAGCGCCGCGGTGAAGCGGGCCGCACGCATCATCCGCAACGGATCGTCGGAGAACGACTGCTCCGGCGTGCTCGGCGTCCGCAGCACCTGCCGGGACAGGTCACCGAGCCCACCGAACGGATCGACGAAGCACCGGTCGGTGAGGTGCAGGGCCATGGCGTTGACGGTGAAGTCCCGCCGGGACAGGTCGCCTTCCAGCGTGTCGCCGAAGTCGACGTCGGGCTTGCGGGTGTCCGGGTCGTAGATGTCGCGGCGGTAGGTGGTGATCTCGAGGTCGAGATCGTCCTTGCGGGCCCCGACCGTGCCGTACTCCCGCCCGATGTCCCACACGGCGTCGGCCCACCCGTCGAGCACCTGCTCGCTCTGCTCCGGCCGGGCCGACGTGGCGAGGTCCCAGTCGATGCCCGCGCGTCCCAGCAGGGCGTCACGGACGGGTCCGCCCACCAGCGCGAGTTCGTGCCCCGCGGCAGCGAAGCGCTCGGCCAGCTCGACCACGCGAGGAGCTGTCGCGAGCAGGGCGTCGAGGGTTTGGCGTGGGGTCGGCACGGGCGACCACTGTAGTGTCCGCCGGCCGCTCGAGCGCCCGAGGAGTTCATCCGCTGGTCGTTGCAGCCGTGCGATGGGAGCGCCACAGCAGCCACGCGAAGTACGGGGTGCCGATCAGTGCGGTCAGCAAGCCGGCCGGCAGCTGAGCCGGGGCGATGACGCTGCGGCCGAGCGTGTCGCCGAGGCTCACCAGGGTCGCGCCGAGCAGCGCTGCGACCGGCAGGACCCGGGTGTGCCGGCTGCCCACGACCGCTCGCGCTGCGTGCGGCGCCACCAGGCCGACGAACCCGATGACACCGACGGAGGACACCGACACGGCCGTGAGTACAGCGGCGCCGGCCAGGAGCACCAGCCGCGTCGGCACGAGCCGGATCCCCAGCACTTGCGGGGTGTCGTCGTCCACCGCCACCAGGTCGAGCTCCCGGCGAGCGCCGCACACCAGGGGGACCGTGAGCAGCAACACGAGAAGCAATGGCACGAGCTGGTCGGGCGACTGCCCGTACGTCGACCCGGCGAGCCAGGTGAGCGCCTTGACGGCGTTGAACGGGTCGGTCAGCACGATCGTGAAGCTGATCACCGCTGCGGTGCCGAAGTGGACACCGACCCCCACCAGCACCAGGCGATCCGAGCGCAGACCTCCGCGGGCGGACAAGCCGAACACCACGCACGAGGCGAGACCCGCCCCGAGGAGCGCGCAGCCGGCGACCAGCCAGGTGCCCGCCAACGGCACCAGAGTGATGGCGAGAACGGCTCCGAGCCCGGCACCTCCGGACACGCCGATCATCCCGGGCTCGGCGAGCGGGTTGCGGCACACCGCCTGGATGATGGTTCCGGCGACAGCCAGCGCCACTCCCGCCAGCAGTGCGGCAAGCACCCGAGGCATCCGGGTCTCCAGGACGAAGCTCACCCCGGGCCCGGCCTGGCCGGTCACCCAGTTGAGGAGGTCCCCGCCAAGCAGCGTCGCGTCCCCGACCAGGGTGCCGGTCAGTGCAGCCGCGACCGTCAGGCCGAGCGTCACGGCGAGCACGGCGAGGAACGACGTACGCGAGCGCAACCGAGCCGAGTGCGCGGCGGGGGCGCTGCGGGTCGGGCCGGAGTCACGGAACCGCACGGCCAAGGCGACCAGGAACACCGCGCCGAGCATCGTGGTGACGACGCCCGTCGGGACCGCCACGCTGCGAGCAGGGCCCACGGCCGCCCTGAGGACGACGTCGGAGCCCAGCACGACGACGATGCCGGCGATCCCCGCCATCGGCAGCAGCATCCGGTGGTGCAGGAGCCCCGGCACCACCGGCGCAACCAGGCGTACCAGCGCCGGTGCACAGAGCCCGACGAAACCGATCGGCCCGGCGACCGTCACCGAGGCCGCCGACACGAGCACCGCGCACACGACCGCCAACACCCGGGTACGGACGACATCCACACCGAGCACCGAGGCCGTGTCGTCACCCATTGCCAGCAGGTCAAGCCGCCGGGCCAGCAGCAGCAGGAAGCCGACGCCAACCAGGATGACCGGCGCCATCTGGGCTGCGGTCCCGAAGCCGATCTGGGCCAGCGATCCGTTGTTCCAGAAGAACAGGCCCTGGGTCTCCTGGGCGAACAGCAGCAGCAGGACCGAGCAGAGTGCGGACAGCGCCAGGGCGATCGCTGAACCGGCCAGCACCAGCCGGGTTCGGCCGGATCCCCCGTGTGACAGGGCCAGCACGAACCCCGACGCGGCCAGTCCGCCGACGAAGGCCAGTGCACCGGTGGGCAGGACCGGAAGCGCGAGGCCGCTGACGGCCGCCACCGTGATGGCCAAGAAGGCGCCTGCGTCCACCGCCAGCGTGTCGGGCGAGGCCAGCGCGTTGCGGGCCACCGACTGGAGCGCGGCCCCCGCGACTCCCAGCGCCAGCCCGACGATCATCCCGGCCACCAGGCGCGGCAGCCGGGACGCGACCGCCACGTCGGCTGCTCGGTCGGTCCCCTGCCCCAGCAGCAGCCGCGACAGGTCGGCAACGGTGACGTCAGCAGTGCCCTGGACGAGGTGCAGCACCGACAGCAGCAGCACGAGGCCGATTCCCGCACCTAGGGCGGTGGCGACCCGACGCCGAGGAATCGGTGTCGCCGCGGCGCTCGATCCGACTTGCTCTTCGGCCACCGGTGCAGCCGTCACGGGGTGCACCGTGCCGGTGCCGTCACGCCATGACGTCGATGACGGCGTCGACGAAGGCACCCATCGAGGTAGGCCCGCCGAACATCCAGAGCCCGTCGGGGAGCCGGTGCACGTCACCGTCCTGCACGAACTCGAACGACTCCCAGATGTCGTTGCCCTGCAACCCGTCGGCGAACGGGTCGTCGGCTCCGTTGGCCATGTACAGGAAGGTGACGTCGTCCGGCAGTGCGGTGAGGCCCTCGACATCGGTCGAGCTCAATCCGTACATCTGGTCGCCCTCCTGCTGCCAGGCGTTGCGCAGTCCCAGCTTCTCGAACGTGTCGGACAACAGCGACCCCTCGGCGTACGGACGGATGGACAACTGACCGCCGGTGAGGTAGCCGTCTGTCATGAAGAACGGGTCACCGGCCGCGCCCGCCTTCTCGACGGCGGCGCGCCCCTGCGCCAGCTTCTTGTCGAAGTCCGCAAGCAATCTTGCGGCCCGCTCCTGCGTCCCGGTGGCCTCGGCGACCAGTTCGAGGTTCTCTCGCATCTGCTCGATCCCACGGCTGGCGTCGGCTGATTCCAGCACCAGCACCGCGATGCCACGCTCCTCGAAGTCCGCCGTCACCGATGCCTCGTAGTCGGTGGTCGTCACGATCAGGTCCGGTCCCAGACCACCGATGGTCTCGGCGCTGGGCTCCCCCCGGACGCCGACATCAGTGACCGAGTCATCCAGCGGCTCCACCGACACCCAGTTGTTGTAGCCCTCGACGTCAGCCGCGCCGACGGGCATCACGTCCAGTGAGACCAGGTGCTCGACGGCGTTCCACTCCAGGGCTACGACCTCGGTGGCGGGTGCATCCAGGCTGACGTGGGCGCCTCTGGCATCGGTCAGCGTGACCGGTCCGTCGGCGTAGGCCGGCTGCGCACCCGGCTCCTGCGCTGTCGGGTCCTGGGCCGAGTCGGCGGCCTCCTCGGTTGTGCCGCAGGCGGTCAGAGCCAACCCGGCTGCGAGGACGGCGAACGTACGACGGATCTGCATGGGAATCCTTTGCGTGCTCAGGAGGTCAGGGCGTCACGGCGGTTGTGACCCCGAGGCGTGCGGAGTGGCGGCCCACCGGCCGGGTCCGCAGGGCGCCGGAGAGCGGGTCCACGTCGACATCGACGTGGATGCCATAGGTCTCAGACAGCAACTCGCTGGTGAGAACCTCGCTCGGTGCTCCGCTCGCGCGTACACGCCCTCGGTCGAGCAGGACGACGTGGTCGGCGATCGCTGCGGCCTGGTCGAGGTCGTGGAGCACCACCCCGAGTGCGACGCCGTGCTGGTCGGCGAGGTCGCGCACCAGGTCGAGAATTTCCATCTGGTAGCGCAGGTCGAGATAGGTAGTGGGCTCGTCCAGCAGCAGCACGCCGGTCTGCTGAGCCAGGCAGCACGCGAGCCACACCCGCTGCAGCTGTCCACCCGAGAGCTCGTCGACGCACGCACCAGCCAACTCGGCAACCCCAGTTGTCCTCATCGCGAGCTCGACGGCGTCGCCACCCTCGGCGTCCGTCCCCCGCCAACGGGCCCGGTACGGGTGGCGACCGTAGCCGACCACATCGCGGACGCTGATCCCGGTCGGCGTCGGGCGACCCTGCGACAGCAGCGTGACGCGTCGGGCGAAGTCCCGGCTGCCCAGCAGCTTCGCGTCGGACCCGTCCTCGAGGAGGACCTCGCCGCCGCTGGGAGCGTGCAGCCGGGCCAGCGCCCGCAGCAGGGTCGACTTGCCACTTCCGTTGGGCCCGACGAGCGCCGTCACCCGCCCACGTCGCAACTCGACACGGACTCCGTGGACCACCGGTCTTCTGCGGTAGCCGAGCACGAGGTCGCGCGAACTCAGCGCACTGGCCCGGTATTCCGAGGTCACCGTCATGCTAGGTGAGCCTAGCCTTACTTCAGCAACCATGTCGACCCGACCCAGCCCGACCGGGCACCCGACCACCCGACACGAGAGCCGCAACCGGCGGGCGTGCCCGGGGCGACGCTCTAGCATGGCTGACGTGTCGTCCAGCGTGGTCGGGCCCCGGTGAGCGGCGAGGATCGTCCACCCCGCGCGCCCGCTGGCCGCCCGGTGACTGCCCTCGTCCTGCTGGTCGCGGCCCTGCTGGCCGGCTGGACGGTCGCGATCCCGGACCGATCCGTCGGCACGGCCGTCACGGATCGAGAGGTCGGGCGTGAGCCCGTCAGCTCCGGTCTGGACGTCACGATGGAGTCGCTGAGCCCGTCGCAACTGCAGCCAGGCAGCCCTGTCCAGGTCACCGGCACGATCACCGACGTCGAGGGCAAGAAGTGGACGAACCTCAAGGTCTACCTGGTGCTCGACCAGGTGCCGGTGGCCACGCCGGAGGCGCTCGACACCGTGCTCGCCAGCGAGCCGGACCAGGTCAGCGGCGAACGCATCGTCAGGCCCGGCACCTTTCTCGAGCTCGGCGACCTCGAGGCCGGCGCCAGCCTGCCGTACTCGCTGGAGGTGCCCTTCGGTGCCCTCGGCCTGGATGCGGCGCCAGCCGGCGTCTACACCGTCGGGATCCACGTCCTGGCCGACGTGGACCGGGTCACGGCCGGTCGTGCCCGCACGTTGGTGCCGTTGGTCCCCCCGTCCACCCAGACCCCCCCCGTCGACCTCACCGTCCTGCTCCCGCTGCGCACCCCCCTGGTGCGCGAGCCGGACGGAACCTACGCCGACCTCGACGGCGTGCTCGAGCAGGTCGCTCCCGGCGGCCGGATGCACAACCTGCTGGGACTCGCCGCGACGGCCCAGTCGGGCCAGGCCGCTGTCCTGCTGGACCCAGCACTGGTCGACCTGCTGATCGCGGTCGTGGACGACGACTTCTCACCGCTGGAAGGTCCCGAGAAGACAGGCGCCGAGGCCGACCCGGACCTGCAGACGCCGGTCAACGGCGTCGTGTCCAGCGCCCAACGAGGCAACGCCGCGCAGTTCCTCGCCGACCTGCGCACCGTCACCTCGACCGTGGACCTGCTGGTCGAGCCCTACGGTGCGGCGGACATCACCGCGGTACGCGAGCTGGGCAGCCGGTCCCTGAAACGTTCCATCACCCGCATGGGTGCGCTCGCCCTCCAGCGGGCCGGCCTCGACGCCGAGCCGGTCCTGCTGCCGGTCGGTGACCTGGCGCCGGACCTACTGGCCCAGCTGGCGCGCCGCCGGAGCCTGGTGCTGGGCAGTGAGCAGGTCCGTGCGTGGAACGTCACCGAGGGTGCCGGCACCTGGCTCCGGGTCGGCAACGCCACGACCCGTCGCGGTGCGGCCCCCGTGGTCGTCGTCGACGAGACCCTCACCGAGGGCGGTCCCGAGCCCGGGATCACCGACAGTCTGCTGCAGATCCGCCAGCGGCTGCTCAGCGAGACGGCGGTGCTGGCCTTCGTCGCGGCCGCCAGCGACGACCAGCCGGCCGCACCCGGCCTGGTATACCTCGCCGACGCCGAATGGGACCCCGGGGTAGGACTGGCCGGTAGCGACCTCTTCGACGGGCTCGACACCTCGTGGATTAGCTCGGCGTCCCTGGCCGCCCAGCTGCCCGGCGCCGAGGAGGAAGGCCGGGCGCGACCCGCGAACGTCGACGCGCCCGGCAGCCAGGACGCAGCCAACGTGTCCCTGCCGGTCGTGCAGGCGGCACGTGGGATCCGCAGACAGGCCACCCTGGTGCAGTCGCTGGTCGGGTCCGAGTCGCGGCTGCTGCGCTGGTACGACCGGGCAGCCGCGTTGACCGTGTCCAGCCACCAGCGCGCAGACCCGGCCGCGGCCGTCGAGCGCGCCGACACGGTGTCGGCCCAGCTCGACCGGCTGCTCGGCGAGGTCGCGGTGGAGGGACCGGAGTTCGTGACGCTGTCCAGCAACAGCGGCAGCTTCCCCATCACCGTCACGAACAACCTGCCGCGACCGATCACGGTGGGGCTGTCGCTCAACGACTCCGCGAACGCGCTGCAGTTCGACCCGGTGCCGCTGGAGACCATCGACGCCGGGGACAGCGCCCAGCTGACCCTCGAGGTCGGCGCGCCCGACCTCGGTGTCACGGCGGTGAGCGCGACGCTGATGGCACCCAACGGGCGCACGTTCGGGACACCAGCGGCCTTCAACCTGCGCGGCAGCGTGGTCGGCGCGGTCATCTGGGTCGCGTTCGGAGCCGGCGGGCTCTTCCTGGTCCTGCTCGTGGTACGCCGGCTCGGGCGGCGCGTCGTCACCTTCCGTCGCGGCCGAGTCGCTTCGTGAGCCATCGCCCTGCCGAGATCGCCGACGCGGACACGCGCCTGCTGTCGGCCAGCATGTTCATGGCACTGGGCACGGTGCTGTCGCGACTCACCGGCTTCCTGCGGGCCGCGCTGCTGCTCGCAGCGATCGGCAAGTCCCTGGACGCCGACATCTTCACCCAGGCCAACACGATTCCGAACTCGCTGTACATCCTGGTCGCCGGCGGCATCTTCAACGTCGTCCTGGTCCCCCAGCTGGTGCGGTCCATGCGCAACGACGCCGACGGTGGGCAGGCCTACGCCAGCCGGGTGCTGACCCTCGGCCTGATCGTGCTGGGGGTCGCAACGGTCGCGCTCGTCGTGTGCGTCCCCCTGGTGGCCCGGCTCGCCTTCGACGGCGACTTCTTCGACGCCGACCTGAGCGCCCAGCGCGAGTCGGCGTACGCCCTGATGCGCTACTGCATGCCCCAGGTGTTCTTCTACGGCGCGTTCGTCCTGGTCGGCCAGATGCTCAACGCCCGGGAACGCTTCGGGCCGATGATGTGGGCGCCGATCCTCAACAACGTCATCGCGTGCTCGGTGCTGGTGGCCTACATCGCCCTGTACGGGCGCTCCGACACCGCCGACGGTTTCAGCGTCGAGCAGGAGCTGCTGCTCGGCGCCGGATCCAGCGTCGGGGTGCTGGCCCAGGCGCTGATCCTCATCCCGTACGTACGTGCCGCCGGGATCACGTTGCGGCCCCGGTTCGACTTCCGGGGCGTCGGCCTCGGGCACACGCTGCGCCTCGGGCTCTGGACGTTCGGGTTCGTCATCCTCAACCAGGTCGCCTTCTTCGTGATCAGCCGGATCGCCGTGGGCAGCAGCATCACCGCGGCCCAGGAGGGCGGCGAGGCCTCCGGGGCGACGGTCTACCAGAGCGCGTTTCTCATCATCCAGGTTCCGCACGCCATCATCACGGTCTCGTTGGTGACCGCGACGATGCCGCTGCTGTCGCGGCTGGCGGCCGGCGGTGACCTGGCGGGAGTGCGGGGTGAGATCGTCCGCACCCTACGGCTGGTGCTCACCGCGGTCGTGCCGTTCGGGGTGCTGCTGGC
The DNA here is from genome assembly GCA_030859165.1 of Actinomycetota bacterium. Taxonomy (GTDB): domain Bacteria; phylum Actinomycetota; class Actinomycetes; order Propionibacteriales; family Nocardioidaceae; genus JACCXZ01. Next base: position 3,373 of record JALZKQ010000091.1, on the reverse strand, counting down.
CTGCCTGGGCCAGCCGATCGCTGCGCTGCTGTTCGGGTACGGCGACGCCGACACCACCGTCATCGGCGAGACGATCACGGCCTTCGCGCCCGGGCTCGTGCTGTTCACGCTGCACTACCTGCTCCTGCGCGGGTTCTACGCCACCGAGGACACCCGGACGCCGTTTCTCATGCAGATCGCGCTGGCGTCCACCAACATCGGCGCCGCGATCGGCCTCACCACCGGGGCGCCTCCCGAGCACGTCGCGGCGCTGCTGGCCGTCGCCTACGCGCTGGCGTACCTGGTGGGTGTCGTGTGCTCGGGGACCCTGCTCTCCCGCCGTGTCGGCCGCATCCTGGATCGGTCGATGCTGCTGTTCCTGCTGCAGCTGCTGCTCGCGGCCGGCTGCGCCGCGGGCTGCATGCTCGGGCTGGTCTGGGTGCTCGGGGAGCACGGCGTGCGCGCGGCGTCGGTGGGTCAGGCGTTGACGACGACCGCCGTCGCCGGGGTCGGGGGCGCCTTGACGTACGTCGTGGTGGCTCGGCTGACCCACCTGCCGGAGATGCGCTCGTTGCTCGCAGCGGTGACCCGACACGCCCGGTGACCCAAGCCACGGCGAGCACCCACATGCTGACTCCGACCCGCGGTGCGCTCACACCTTCTACAGTGGCACGGTGGCCTCGGGGTGAGGACACCCACGAGTGAGGAAGCCGTAGGGACCGACGTGACAGACCGGGTGGTCGTCCCAGGATCGACGCTGGCTGGGCGGTACCGCATCGAGGACCTCATCGGGGAGTCGGCGGGATCCAAGACGTGGCGAGCGTTCGACCTGGTGCTGAACCGCTCGGTCGGCGTTCAGATGCTCGATGCGAACGACCCCCGCTGCCCCGCCTTCCTGGAGGCCGCACGACGCTCGACCAGGGCGACCGACCCTCGTATCCTGCCTGTCCTGGATGTCGCCGAGGACGACGGCGGCGTGGCCTACACGATCCGGGAGTGGGCCCGTGCGCTGCCGCTCGCGACGTTGCTTCGGGAGGGGCCGCTGGAGAATCGGCGCTCCGCCCAGCTCGTGTCCGAGCTGGCGGACGCGCTCGCGGCAGCCCACGAGGTGGGGGTGCAGCACCGGCGGCTGGACCTGACGAGCGTGCTGGTCAAGGACACCGGGGCGGTCCGGATCAACGGTCTGGGCACCGACCACGCACTGTTCGCCCAGCGGGTCCCCGTGCAGCGAGGTGGCCCGCGTGCCGGCGGCACCCCAACCGACCTCGGTGGCACCTCGGACACCGCAACGCAGTACGCCGCCGAGCTTGCCGATGTACGCGCCCTGGGGCGGATTCTGTACGCCTGCCTGGTCGCCCGCTGGGCCGGGTCGCCGGCCCAGGGACTGCCCACCGCGCCAACCGAACACGGCCGCCTGCTTCGGCCGCGCCAGGTCCGAGCCGGCGTCTCGCGCGACATCGACACGATCTGCGACCGGATCCTCGGCGAACCGCCACGGCATCACCGCACCCCCCTGGTGACCGCCCGGGACGTGGCGGCCGAGCTGCTGCTGGTCGGCGAGGACGAGCTGCTCCTGGCCGACACCCAGCCGAGCAGGTGGGACATCTCGGCGGTCAACGGGATCGGCCCGACGGCTGCGCATCCGGGCCCACCACCGGCGCTGCTCCCGTCGCGGCCACGGGCCCGCCCCGCGAGGCGTGGTGCCTCCGCGGACCGGCAGCCGGCAGCCGGGCGGATCGCCAAGGGCATCGGCGGGCACTGGAAGTTCATCGGAGTCGGAGTCGCGCTCCTGGTCGTCCTGGCCGCGAGCCTGGCGTTCTTCGTCGGTCGCTACTCCGCCGAGGACCCCCGCCAGGCGCTCGGCCTGAACGAGCGTCGCTCCGAGGGCCCGGTCACCGGCGGCAACATGTCCGTGGAGACCCTGCGGATCCGAGACCTCGTCGACTTCGACCCGCAGGGGTCCGACGGCACCGAGAACCCCGACCTGGTGCGGTTCGCGCACGACGACGATCCGGACACGGCCTGGCAGACCTGGCAGTACGTGGGCAGCCCTGAGTTCGGTAACCTCAAGGACGGCGTCGGCCTCGCCGTCGACCTCGGCCCCGACGCCACGATCACCCAGGTCGCGGTCGCCTTCACCGGGTCGCCCACCTCGTACTCGCTGTACGCCTCGGCGCCCGATGCCAGCGAGCCACCTACCGACATCACCGAGCTCGGGGCGCCGATCCGGACCGTGGAGGCGAACGGGACCATCAGCCGCCAGCGGCTGGAGCCCACGGTCACCACGCGCTACGTCGTGCTGTGGCTGACCTCCCTGCCGGAGGAGTCGCCCAACTACTACCGTGGCGTCGTCAACGAGATCAGCTTCGAGGGTCCGGCCCGATGAGCCCCCGTCCCCTCGATGGCCGCGCGCACGCCGACCTCGACGACCGCGAGCTGATGGCGGCGCACCTTGCTGGCGATCCGGACGCGTTCGGGGTGATCGTGTCGCGACACCGAGACCGCATGTGGGCGGTGGCGATCCGGACCCTCGGTGACCGCGAGGAGGCCGCCGACGCGGTCCAGGACGCGCTGGTGTCCGCCTATCGGCGAGCCGACAGCTACCGGGGCGACGCAGCGGTCAGCACCTGGCTGCACCGGATCGTGGTGAACGCCTGCCTGGACCGGGTCCGGCGCGCCAAGGCCCGACCGTCCGAGCCGCTGCCCGAGCACCAGGACCACGCACAGATCCTCGGCCACCAGCCGCACGACACCGCGGACGCCGCCGAGCAGACCGAGACCCGGCAGCTGGTGCTCACCGCCCTGCGCTCCCTGACCCCCGAGCACCGCAGCGCTCTGGTGCTCGTCGACATGGAGGGGTACTCGGTGGGTGAGGCCGCCGAGATGCTCGGGTGCCCCACCGGGACGGTGAAGAGCCGCTGCGCGCGCGCCCGGGCGAAGCTGCTGCCGATGCTGGCAGCGCTACGCCCGGGCGGCGCGGCGGCGGGTGACCCACCCGAGCGGCCCGGACGGGACTCGACCGACGAGCAACGGAACCGCTCCGCGCCCGCATCCGTCACATCCTCGAGGCGTACCCCTGCGCCCGCACCCGAACGCTCCGGAGGTGACCACCGTGGCTGAGCCGATCCGCCGTCCGGAGGTGGACGTCCTCGCGGACTACGTCGAGGGACTGCTCGGCACCGACGCGCGGGCACAGGTGGAGCGGCACATCGCGCAGGACCCCGAGACCGCCGCGCTGGTGGCCGAGCTCGAGGCGCTCCCCGACCTGCTCGCCGCCACCGCGGTGGAACCGATGCCGGCCGACGTCGTCGCCCGGGTGGACGCCGCGCTCGCGCGTGAGTCCCAGGACCGTGCTGCCGCACCCGCCGCGGACCGGGTCGGCGCGATGCGGTGG
>JALZKQ010000030.1 GCA_030859165.1 Actinomycetota bacterium | reverse complement strand
GGGCCGAGTCGGCCATGCGCTCCGCGACGGCGGAGGCACCGCGCGAGGGGGCCGGCCGGGTCGAGCACACCGGCGCGCGACCGGTGGCCACGTGCACCGTCGGGGGCCGCACGCGGCGGGTGTCCGCGGTGTGCCCCCACCTGTGGGGCGTCGTGCGCTGGAACGACGCCGAGCAGTCGTGGGACTGTCCGCTGCACGGCTCCCGCTTCGACGCCGACGGCGAGGTGCTCGAGGGACCGGCGACGCGCGGTCTGCGCCCAGCCCCCTGACGAGCAGCGGAAGGAGACCCCGTGCACCCAGTCACCTCGGTCGAGGACCAGGCGAGGGTAGTCGCGGTCACCGGCGCGTCCAGTGGTATCGGGCTGGCCACGGCCCTGGCCGCCGCACGACGCGGTGACCACCTCGTGCTGCTCGCCCGCGGGCTGACCGCGTTGCAGGGCGCCGCGGCTGCGTGCGACGGCGAGGGAGCGGCCTCCTGCCGGGTGCTGCCCGTCGACGTCTGCGACGCCGTGGCGGTGCAGGACGCCATGCGTACCGTCGTGGGCTGGCACGGGCACATCGACGCGGTGGTGCACTCCGCCGGCGTCGTGGCCTACGGCCGGTTCGAGGAGGTGCCCGCCGAGGTGTTCGACCAGGTGATCGCGACCAACGTCCTGGGGCCGGCCAACGTGGCGCGGGCCGTGCTGCCGTTGATGCGCGAGCGGGGCACCGGAGCCATCGTCGTCGTGGGTTCCCTCCTCGGGCGGATCGCCGCTCCCCACATGTCGGCGTACGCGGTCAGCAAGTGGGCGGTACGTTCCCTGGTCCGGCACCTGCAGGTGGAGAACCGTGACGTTGCCGGGGTGACGATCAGCTGCCTGAGCCCGGGTGGCGTGGACACCCCGATCTACCTGCTGGCGGGCAACTACCTGGGCCACGTCGGCCGCCCCCCGCCCCCGGTGGTCAGTCCCGAGCGGGTCGCTGCCGCCGCCCTCCGGCTGATCGACCATCCGCGCCGCAACGTCGAGGTCGGAGCCACGAACCGGTTGATCACCCTCGGTTTCACGCTGCTGCCGCGTCTCTACGATGCGATCGTGACCCCGCTGTTCGACGTGGCGGCCACCGATCTGCGGCACCCCACGCCGGCCGGGCCCGGCAACGTCCTGGCCTCGACCCCGCAGGCGTACCGTCTGCGCGGAGGACAGGGCAGTGCCTCGCGCTCCATCGTGGCCGCGGTGCGCTCGCGCCTTCGCCCCGAACGCCAGGACTCCTAGGAGCAGCACATGGCCGACCAACCACACGACGCCCTGGTCATCGGTGCCGGACCCAACGGCCTGGTGGCCGCCAACCTGCTGGTCGATGCCGGCTGGAGCGTGCTGGTGCTGGAGGCCCAGCACCACATCGGGGGTGCGGTACACAGCGACGACGGCGTCGCCGAGGGGTTCGTGCACGACACCTTCAGCAGCTTCTACCCGCTGGCGATCGCCTCGCCGGTGCTGCAGCGGCTGCGGCTCGAGGCGCACGGGCTGCAGTGGAGCCACGCCCCCGCGGTCCTCGGCAACCCGAAGCCGGACGGGTCCTGGGCGATGCTGCACCACGACGTGCAGCGGACCGCTGCGGGCCTGGAGGCTCGACACGCCGGCGACGGCGACGCCTGGCTGGCGCTGCACGAGCAGTGGCGCACGATCGGTCCTGCCCTCGTGGACGCACTGCTCAGTCCGTTCCCACCCGTACGTGGGGCGCTCAAGATGCTGCTGCGACTGCCTCGGGTGGGTGGGCTCGACTTCGTCCGGACCCTGCTCCAGCCGGCGACCACCCTGGCGGAGTCGAGGTTCGGCGGTGACGGGGCGCGTCTGCTGCTCGCGGGCAACGCGGCGCACAGTGACATCCCGATGGTGGCATCCGGTTCCGGCATGCTCGGGCTGCTGCTGACCATGATCGGGCAGACCGACGGATTCCCGGTGCCTGAAGGTGGCGCACACCGGCTCAGCCAGGCTCTCGCCGACCGGTTCACGTCGCGAGGAGGTGAGATCCGGTGCGACACCGAGGTCCGCAGCATCGAGGTCAACGGCGGCCGGGCCACGGCGGTCCGCACGGCTGACGGGGAGCGGCTGGCCGCGGGACGTGCCGTCGTCGCCGACGTCGCGGCCACCGCCCTGTACGGCAGGCTGGTCGACTGGTCGCAGCTGCCGGCCCGGGTGCATCGGGGGATGCGCAGCTTCGAGCTGGACCCGGGGACCATCAAGGTCGACTGGGCGCTGTCCGGCCCGGTGCCGTGGGAGAGTCCGCCGGACGCAGCCCCCGGCACGGTGCACATTGCCGACTCGGTCGACCAGATGGGCCAGGCGCTCAACGCGGTGTCGACCCACAGCATCCCCGCGGCCCCCTTCCTGCTGGCCGGGCAGATGACGACCGCAGACCCGACCCGTTCCCCACCTGGCACCGAGTCCATGTGGGCGTACACCCATGTCCCCCACGACGTGCACCGCGACGACGGGCCCGACGGGCTGACCGGATCCTGGGACCACGACGAGATCGAGCGCATGGCCGACCGCATGCAGGCGCGCATCGAGACGTACGCACCGGGCTTCGGCTCGACCATCAGCGCGCGGCGTGTTCTCGGACCCCGCGAGATGCAGTCGAGGGACGCCAACCTGGTGGGTGGCGCCCTCGGCGGGGGCACCGCGGGGCTGCACCAGCAGCTGGTGTTCCGGCCCGTCCCCGGGCTCGGCCGAGCCGGGACCCCGATCACCGGGTTGTTCCTCGGGTCCGCGTCGGCGCACCCCGGAGGCGGGGTGCACGGTGCGTGCGGATCCAACGCCGCTCGGGCCGCCCTGGCCGCGGCCCGTCTGGGCCGGCTCCCCCTGCGCCGAGATCCGAGCTGATGGTCATGGTCAGCACGCCCGGTGACCAGCAACTCGGATCTCGGCGTGCTCAGGGCCGCTCGCTCGACTCCGGCTGCGCTCAGGGTCGTCCTCGACGCACCTCACCCTCCACCCGGTAGGCCAGTCGCTGCAGCGTCTCGACGTTGCGCCAGTCCAGGAGGACGTCACGGACCACCTGCGGCATCAGGAGACCGGGACCGGAGACAGCGTCCTCCGTGATGGTCACCCGGGTGTCCGTGCCCTGCTCCTGAAGCTCGATGCGGATCCGTGCCTCGCCGGCCGGCCACCCCCGGGCCCGCATCTGCAGCATCCTGCCGGGTGTCATCTCCTCCACCGCGGTGTGGTCGTCCAGCAGGAGCGGCCAGCTGCCCACCGAGTGCTGGATGCGGGCTCCCGGTTGCGGCCAGTGCTCGTCCACGTCACGGATCCGTGAGGCCCCCACCACCCAGGACGCGAAGGTCCAGCCGTCGCTCAGGACGGCGAAGACATCCTCCGCAGAAGCCGGGATCGATCGTGATGTCACGCTCATGGCCCAAGGAAAGCACCCCCACGCAGCCGCTGCCATCCGAGGATCCTCCGGCGCACCTCAAGGCAGCTTCCGACTCCCGACCGGTCCCCGGCGGACCAGACGCGCCAGCTGCTCGGCGACCGACCGCGGCCGTAGGGCCGCACTCGACGTCCCTGCCGCGTCGGCCATCCCGGCAACGGCTTCGGCGAGGGTCTCGCGTGCGCCCCTGGCGGGACGCCACCCGAGCTCGTCGCGGGCGCGGCCGGTGTCCAGCAGCGGCACCGCGAACGCCAGGTCGATCCAGCCGGGGTCCAGGGACTGCAGCCGTGCTCGCCAGGTCAGCGACGTCAGGGCCCGCAACGCGGCAGCCGGCACGTGCAACGCAGTCGCGCCCAGGGCCTCGGCCATGTCGTCGCGGGTCAAGGGGGGTTCGGCTGCCAGGTTGAACGCGCCGGTGGATCGCCGATCGAGCACCCGCAGAATCGCGTCGGCGACGTCGTCGGGGTGCACGCACTGCGTGACCAGCCTGCGGTCCAGCGGCAGGACCGGCAGGAGTCGGACCGCGGCCGCGGGGACGAAGGCCGGAACCCCGTAGCGCAGCAGGGCACTGCCGGCCTCTCGTTGCAGCACGAGCCCGGGGCGGAGGCGGGCAACCGCCATGCCGTCGGGTAGCCGGTCGACATGGGCGTCCAGCAGGCGCTCCGCGGCGACCTTGTGCCGGCTGTAGGCAAGCGTCGCGATGCCGTCGGTGGGCCACGACTCGTCCACCCGCCGTCCGGCGGGACCGGGCGAGTAGGCACCGAGCGACGACATGTGCACCAGGTGACCGACGCCAGCCAGCTGTGCCGCCTGCAGCACCGCACGGGTACCGCCCAGGTCCACCCGTTCCAGGTAGTCGATGTCGCGCGAGGGCTGGAACCCCCAGGCGAGGTGGACGACAGCATCGGCGGCGTCCAGCACCGGCGCCAGCGTCTCGTGCGCACGCAGGTCGGCCAGGTCGAGGGCGACCCAGTCGGCGCGGTCGTACGGTGCGACCCGGTCCGGTGGCCGCCGGCAGATGCCGACGACGTCGTGCTCCACGTCGCCGGCCGCAAGCGCGCGCAGCAGGGCGGTGCCGATGTTGCCGCTGGCACCGGTGATGACGATCCGCATCAGGCGACCCCTCCCAGCGCGCCGACGGCCGGTGCGCACCTGCGCCGTACCCCGGACCCGGGATGCCACCACCGGGGTGCGAGAAACCTGCCGAAAAAGTTGGCCCGCGCGCTTAGCACTCGGTACTGGAGAGTGCTAACATCCTGCCTGTCGCGAGGCCCCGTGGGTAGCGCGGCACGAGCCACAGAACCCCGGTCCGCCAGGGTGGCGGCCGTGGCACGAGGAGGTGGTGGTTGTGGCCCTGACCTTTGACCCCTTCCGAGAGATCGACCGGCTGGCCAGCCAGCTGCTCGGTCCCGCATCCACCGATGCCCGTGGACCCCGATGGATGCCGATGGACCTGTACCGCTCGGGTGATCACTACGTCGTCAACGTCGATCTGCCCGGCGTCGACCCCGGTTCCATCGACCTCGACGTCGACGGCAACACGCTGACGGTCCGCGCCGAACGGACGCTCGGCGCCGAGGAGTCCGCGCAGTGGCTGGCGCAGGAGCGTCCCCGCGGTTCCTTCATGCGCCAGCTGAACCTCGGTGACGGCCTGGATGTCGACGCCATCCACGCCACGTACGAGAACGGCGTGCTGGCGCTGACCATCCCCGTCGCCGAACAGGCCCGGCCACGCAAGATCGAGATCCAGACCGGCAGTGACCAGGCCGACCCGCCGGTGCAGGGCGAGGTGACGTCGCGCAGCTCCGCCAGCTGAGGTAGCTCATCTGGTGCGGCCCGGTCGGACGTCCGACCGGGCCGCGTGACGTGCTCGGCCCGCGGGTGACGACAGGCCACCATCTTCACTACGATGAAGACGCCGTGTCCGCCGCACCCGCCGAAGAGGAGGAGCCGTGGCGCCTCCGGGCCCGCCCGCATCCGCCGAGCTCGACGTCGCTGGCCTCGGCCGGTCCTTGCGCTCGGCGCGCAGGGACCGCGGTCTGAGCCTGGAGCGGCTGGCCATCACCTCGGGCGTGAGCGCCGGTCTGATCAGCCAGCTCGAGCGCGGACGAGGCAATCCCTCGTTCCTCACACTGCGCCGGCTGGCCGCCGCGCTGGAGCTGCCCTTCGGCAGCTTCGTCGAGGGATCCCTGGCACCCGCGCCGGGCGGCTCGCGGGTGGCTGCGGGCGCACCCGCCACGGGGAAGCCCTCCGTCCCATGGTCCCGGCGTCCCGCTGTCGTCAGAGCGCTCGAGCGCAAGAGCCTCGTCCTTCCACGCGAGGGGCTCGTCTACGAGCTCCTCACCCCGGACCTGCGCGGCGTGCTCGAGGTCCTGCGTACGCAGGTGCCACCCGGGTTCAGCAACGCCGAACGACCGTTCCGGCACCAGGGCGAGGAATGCGTGCACCTGCTCTCCGGGGCGCTGGAGCTCGTGGTCGGGGAGCAGGTGTTCGACCTCGAGGGTGGCGACACCGCGACGTACGACAGCTCGGTGGCGCACTGGTGGACCAACCGCGGCAGCGAGACCGCGGTCCTCATCGGCGTCGTCACCCCGCCCTCGTTCTGACCCGACGGCAGTCGTGCGCACTTGACCGGTACGAGGTCCCTTCATTAGCGTTCGGATGTCTTCAGTGTATTGAAGGTTTTCGGAACATGGGTCCTGACGCGACATTCGGAGGTTCGGGCATGCGACTGGTGCAGTGGCTGAGTGCGACCGGCCTGGCGGTGACCCTGGTGGCCTGCAGCGGCGGCGGCGGCGTCGACGTCGGCGGCACCGCCGGCGACGACGACGGCAGTGGCGGAACGGACCCGCTGCTCGCGGCGATCGGCGGCGAGCCGGATCAGTTGGATCCGGCGAAGACGTCGTCGTACTACAGCTTCCAGGTCCTCGAGAACGTCTACGACACGTTGGTGGAACCCGACGAGAACCTCCAGATGCAGCCGGCGCTCGCGAAGTCGTGGGAGGTCAGCGACGATCAGCGCACCTGGACCTTCACCCTGCGCGACGATGTCGAGTTCCACGACGGGTCCGCCTTCACCGCTGACGACGTCGTCTACTCCTACAACCGCATCATCGACGAGGAGCTGCCGGTCGCCTACCGATTCGCCGCGGTGACGAAGGTGACGGCCCCGGATGACTCCACCGTCGTGATCGAGCTGGCGCAGCCCACCCCCAACCTGCTGGCCAGCATCGGTGGCTACAAGGGTGTGGCGATCGTGCAGGAGGACAACGTCGAGTCCGGTGACATCAAGAACCAGCCGGTGGGCACCGGGCCGTTCGCGCTGGTCGACTACGCGCAGGGCGACTCGATCACCCTGGAGAGCAACCCCGGGTACTGGGGCGGCGCCCCGGCGATCTCCGGCGTGGAGTTCAGCTTCGTGTCCGACCCCACCGTGGCCCTGCAGAACCTCGAGAGCGGTGAGGTCCACTGGACCGACAACCTGCCGCCGCAGCAGGTCAGCTCGCTCGTGGAGCGTGACGACCTGGCCGTCGATTCGGCGCCGAGCAACGACTACTGGTACTTCGCGCCCAACCAGGAGCAGGAGCCGTTCGACGACCCGCGGGTACGCCAGGCACTCGCCTGGGCCATCGACCGTGACGAGATCACCCAGGCCGCGAAGTTCGGCAACGCAACCTCCAACCAGACCGCGATCCCCGAGTCCAGCGCCTGGTACCACGACTACGCGCCGTACTCCCAGGACCAGGACCGGGCCACGGAGCTGCTGGCCGCAGCCGGCGCCGAGGACCTCAGCTTCGAGCTCATGGTCACCAGCGAGTACCCCGAGACCGTGAGCGTCGCCCAGGTGATGTCCAGCCAGCTCGCCGAGGTCGGTGTCGACGTGAAGATACGCACGTTGGACTTCGCCACCTGGCTGGACGAGCAGGGCAAGGGCAACTTCGACGTCTTCATGCTCGGCTGGCTGGGCAACATCGACCCTGACGAGTACTACTACGCCCAGCACCACAGCGGCGGCTCGTTCAACTTCCACGGCTACGACAACCCGGAGGTCGACCAGCTGCTCGACGACGCTCGGGTGGAGACCGACCAGGCCGACCGCAAGGCGCTGTACGACCAGATCGCCGAGCTGATCGTCGACGACGCCAGCTACGTCTACCTCTACAACCCCGACGTCGTGCAGGGGTGGTCCCCGGACGTGCAGGGCTACACGGTGCGCTCGGACCGGGCGATCCGGTTCCGCGACGTCCAGCTCGACGGCTGATCGCCGTAGCGCATGCTGTGGTTCATCCTGCGCCGGTCCGCGCAGTCGGTCGTGGTGCTGCTGGGAGTGACGCTGGTCGTCTTCACGCTGCTGCAGCTGGTGCCCGGCGACCCGGTGCGGGTCGGCATGGGGACGCGCTTCGACCCCGACACGTACCAGGCGCTGCGTGAGCGTGCCGGCCTGGACCGGCCGCTGCCGCTGCAGTACCTCAGCTACGTCGGGAACGCCCTCACCGGTGACCTGGGCGTGAGCTTTCGCAGCGGCCAGCCGGTGACCGCCGACGTGCTCGGGCGACTTCCGGCCACCTTCTCCCTCGCCACCGCCGCCCTGGTGCTGGCCCTGCTGATCGCGTTCCCGCTCGGTCTGCTCTCGGCGCTGCGGCACGACTCCAAGCTGGACCACGCCGCCCGGGTCTTCAGCCAGTTCGGCGTCTCGGTGCCCGACTTCTGGATGGGCATCTTGCTGATCCTGCTGGTGTCGGGCGTGCTGGACTGGCTGCCGCCATCGGGCTACACGCCGCTGGGCGAGGATCCGGTGGACTGGCTCGCCCATCTGGTCCTGCCCGCGGTGACCGTCGGGCTGGTCACCGCCTCGATCCTGACCCGCTTCATCCGCTCCGCGGTGCTGGAGGTGCTGTCCCAGGACTACATCCGCACCGCCCGGGCGAAGGGGCTGCGTAGCAGCGTCCTGGTACGCCGCCACGTCCTGCGCAACGCGATGGTGCCGGTGACCACGGTGGCCGGCGTGCAGCTCGCGACGCTGCTCGGGGGGATCATCGTGGTCGAGGTGCTGTTCGCCTGGCCGGGGCTCGGCCGCCTGACCTACGACGCGGTACAGGCCCGCGACTACCCGGTCGTGCAAGGTGCCGTGCTGCTCGTCGCCGCCCTCTTCCTGCTCACGAACCTGCTGGTCGACATCCTCTACGTCGTCCTGGACCCGAGGATCGCCTACTCGTGAGCACCCTGGACAACGCAGCAGCCGAGTCCGTCGCCGCCGGCTCCGGATCCACCTCCCGCCGGGTGTTGCGGATCCTGCTGCGCAACCGCCTTGCCGCCCTCGGGATGCTCATCCTGCTCGCCACCGTCGTCGCCGCCGTCTTCGGCAGCGCGCTGGCGCCGTCGGGAGCCAACGAGGTCGAGGTCGAGGAGGCGTTGCGCCCGCCGAGCCGGGATCACTGGTTCGGCACCGACGAGCTGGGCCGCGACGTTTTCAGCCGGGTGCTCATCGCCGCCCGGGTGTCGGTCGAGGTCGGCCTGGTCAGCGTAGGCATCGCCCTGGTCGTCGGCGTCACCCTCGGACTGGTGGCCGGGTACTACCGCGGCGTCCTCGACGGCGTGGTCATGCGGTGCATGGACGTGATCTTCGCGTTCCCGGTGATGCTGCTGGCGGTGGCGATCGTCGCCGTGCTCGGACCCGGACAGACGACCGCGATGATCGCCATCGCCGTCGTCTACGCGCCGATCTTCGCGCGGATCACGAGGGCGAGCGTGCTCAGCGTGCGGGAGGAGGTGTTCGTACGGGCGGCGGTCTCCATCGGCAGCAGCGACGCGCGGATCATCCGGCTACACGTCCTGCCCAACGTGGCGGCGCCGATCATCGTGCAGACGTCCCTGTCGCTGGCGTTCGCGATCCTGTCCGAGGCCGCCCTGTCCTTCCTCGGTCTGGGCGTGCAGCCACCGCAGCCGTCGTGGGGACGCATGCTCTTCGACGGTCGCGGCTTCGTCGAGCAGGCCTGGTGGATGGGCGTGTTCCCCGGCCTGGCGATCTTCTTGGTGGTGCTGTCGTTCAACCTCGTGGGGGACGCACTGCGCGACGCACTCGACCCGCGGCAGCGGTCGGTCGCCGAGGCGAGAGGCGGCACGCTGTGAGCTCCACCGTCCCGGCGCCCGGTCACCCGGTGCTCGACATCCGCGACCTGCGGGTCCACGTACCCGGCCGTCAGGTCGCCCGCATCGTCAACGGGGTGTCCTGGTCGGTGGCCGCGGGGGAGACACTCGCGGTGGTTGGGGAGTCCGGCAGCGGCAAGACCATGACGGCACTGTCAGCCACCGGGCTGGCTCCCGAGGCGGCCCGCGTCTCCGGCGACGTCCGGCTGCTCGGGGAGGACCTGCTCAACGCCTCTGCCGAGGCGCGCCGCAAGGCACGGGGCCGTCACATCGGGTTCGTCTTCCAGGACCCGATGACCTCGCTCAACCCGCTGCTCCCGGTCGGTCGCCAGATCGGCGAGACCTGCGAGGAGCACCTGGGCTGGTCGCCGGCGCGCGCCCGGGTCCGCGCCCTGGAACTGCTGGAGAAGGTCGGCATCCAGGAGCCGGGCCGGCGCATCGACGAGTTCCCCCACCAGTTCTCCGGCGGCATGCGCCAGCGGGTCATGATCGCCGCCGCGCTGGCCTGCGAGCCCGCCGTGCTCATCGCCGACGAGCCGACGACGGCGCTCGACGTCACCACGCAGGCGCAGATCCTCGAGCTGGTCCGCGACCTGCAGCGCGACCTCGGGACGGCCGTCGTGTGGATCACGCACGACCTCGGCGTGGTAGCGGGCATCGCCGACCGGGTGGTGGTCATGTACGGCGGACAGGTGGTCGAGCAGACCGACGTCGATCGGCTCTTCGAGGACCCACGGCACCCCTACACCGAGGGGCTGCTGGCGGCGCGGCCACGACTCGGCGACGTCGGAGACGACCTGGTGGCGATCGCGGGATCGCCGCCGCAGCCCACGCAGCTGCCGTCGGGGTGCGCCTTCCACCCGCGCTGCCACCGCCGCTCGGACTCGCGCTGCGCGGATGAGCCTCCACCGCTGACGCAGGTGGCGCCGCAACACTGGGCACGGACCTGGTGCGACCTCGGGGAACAGCGATGACGGCGGACGCACAGACCCTACCGAGGCGTCCGGTCGTCGCGGCAGTGAGGGATCTGAAGGTGTGGTTCCCCGGCCGGGGCTCGGCGCGCCGGTCCGCTCCGGTACGGGCGGTCGACGGCGTGTCGTTCGAGATCGAGAAGGGAGAGACGCTGGGCCTCGTCGGTGAGTCCGGCAGCGGCAAGTCGACGACCGGGCTGGCACTGCTGCGGTTGGTGGACCCGACCGGTGGCTCGGTGCACGTCACCGGAGAGGACGTGACCCAGTGGTCCCGGCGGCGGCTGCGGATGCTTCGCCGACGGGTCGCCATGGTCTTCCAGGATCCGAGCGCCTCGCTGGACTCGCGCCGGACCGTCGGGGCGAGCATCGGCGAACCGCTGGTGGTGCACGGGCTCTGCGAAACGGCCGGGCAGCGGCGCAGTCGGGTCGGCGAGCTGCTCGAGATGGTCGGCCTGCCGACGCAGATGGCCGGCCGCCACCCCCACGAGCTGTCCGGTGGTCAGAAGCAACGGGTCGGTATCGCGCGCGCGTTGGCCGGCGAGCCCGACCTCATCGTTCTCGACGAGCCGATCGCGTCACTCGACCTGTCGGTGCAGGCGCAGATCATGAACCTGTTGCGCTCCCTGCAGCGAGAGCTCGGTCTGACCTACCTGTTCATCGCACACGACCTTGCCGCCGTCGAGCACATGAGCGACCGCATCGCCGTGATGTACCTCGGTCGCATCGTGGAGACAGCGCCGCGGCAGTCGCTGTACAGCGACCCGTCCCATCCCTACACGCAGGCGCTGCTGTCGGCGATCCCGGTTGCCGACCCCCGCACCGAGCGCAGCCGTCGTCGCACCGTCCTGCACGGTGAGGTCCCCAGCCCGGTGGACCCGCCGTCGGGCTGCCGGTTCCGGACCCGCTGCCCGGTGGTGCTGGAGGAATGCGCGCAGGTCGATCCGGACGCGTACCAGGTCGGTGCGGGTCACACGGCCGCCTGCATCCGGGTGGACCGCGAGGCGCACACCGGCGGTCCCGTCTGAGCGGTCAGCCCTCGTCGACCCGCCCGGGAGCGACCACCTCGAGCAGCTGCAGCTGGTCCAGGTCTGCCTTGCTCAAGGAGGTCAGCGTGGCGAAGACCTCCTGTTGCTGCTCGGCGATCCGCCGGTCGACCACACCGCTGAGCGCGTAGGCGATCGCCCCCGCCTGGCGCACGGTCACCTCGTCCACCGACGGCGCTCGGGTGGAGGTGACCGCGATGCCGTCCGCTGCCCCGGCGGCGTCCTGCGACGCCCCGACCGAGAACGCCTCGCGCGGGTTCACCGCCAGGTCGGCGTAGTGGTCGCGCAGCTGCAGCAGGACCCGATGCCAGTCCAGCACCTCGCCGGCCAGGCCGGTTGCCGTGACGTCCTCGGTCGTGAGTCCGGTCGGCCTCGTCTCGGTCGAGAAGCAGCGCGCGTACGACAACACGGCGGTCGTCCAGAACGCCTCGAGGGCCAGGTCGTCGGGCTGGTCCTGCTCGGAGCCGAGCTCGGAGACCAGGCGCTCACAGCAGCGCAACACGCTCTGCAGGTCGTCGAACGTCGCGGCGAGGTCGGCCAGCGCGAGCGCCGGCGGCGTCGTCAGCCGGCGTACGACGGCAGGACCGCCGGCTGCCCTCTCGGCGTCCCCGGAGGTCGGGCTCACCCGGCCGACGGCCCTAAGCCGAGCGACTGTGGGGTGCTGGCGTCCGGTGAGGGCTGGTGCAGGCCTTCGTCCAGCTGTCCGAACTCGGTCATCAGAGCCCGGCTGCCACCCCACGGTGTCTGCTCCTCGGCGATGAGCGTGTTCGTGGTGAGCAGCAGGCCCGCCACCGAGGCGCCGTTCTGAAGAGCCGACCGGCAGACCCGCAACGGGTCGATGATGCCCATCTCGACCATGTTTCCGAACCGTCCCTCCAGGGCGTCGAAGCCGTCGTCGTCGCCCATCTCGGCGATCTGCGCGATCACGTCCTGACCGTCGTATCCCGCGTTGGCTGCGATCAGGCAGGCGGGCTCGGCGAGCGCGCGGCGTACGATCTCCACCCCGATCGCGTAGTCGTCCTTGACCTGCAGGTCGTCGAGCGCCGGGGCAGCGTGCATGAGGGCCACCCCGCCGCCGGCGACGATGCCCTCGTGCATCGCGGCGCGGGTGGCCGACAACGCGTCCTCCACCCGGTGCTGGAGCTCGGCGAGCTCCGCGTTGGTGGGTGCGCCCACCTTGATCACCGCCACCTTGCCGGACAGGGACCCGATCCGCTCGGACAACACGTCCTCGTCGACGCCGAAGGTCGCACGCTCCATCTCCGCGCGCAGCTGGGAGAGCCGGAACTCGATCTGCTCGGCGGATCCGGCGCCGTCGATGATCGCCGTCCGGTCGGCGTTGACACGCACCTGCCGTGCCCGGCCGAGCTGGTCGAGCGTCATGGTCTCCAGGGTGAACCCGGAGTGCTTGCTGTACACCTGACCGCCGGTGATCGTGGCGATGTCCTCCAGCTTGCGAAGGCGACGGTCACCGAAGCCCGGCGCCCGGGTCGCGACACACTGGAACAGCCCGTTCACGTGGTTGTGCACCAGCATGGACAGCGCCGACCCCTCGACGTTCTCGGCGATGATGACCAGCGGCCTCGGCGCCCGCATGACCTTGTCGAGCAGGGGCATCAGCTGCTGGACCTGGCTGATCTTCTCGCTGCACAGCAGGATGTACGGGTCGTTCAGGATCGCCTCGAGGCTCGCCGGGTGCGTCACGAGGTACGGCGACACGTACCCGTTGTCGTACTCGAAACCCTCGACGAACTCGACCGTCATCCCGTGGACGGCGGACTCCTCGACCGTGACGATGCCGCCGTCGCCCACGGTGTGCAGCGCCTTGCCCAGGACCGCACCGACGGTGTCGTCGTCGTTGGCGGAGATGGCGGCCACGCGCGCGTAGTCCGCCTCGGAGGTGACCGGGTGGGCAGCCGCGCGCAGCCGCTCGACCAGCACCGACACCGCGAGGTCGATGCCGCGCTTGACCAGCACCGGGTTGCCGCCGGCGGCGATCGCCGTCATGCCCTCGCGGATGATCGCCTGGGCCAGGACGGTCGCCGTGGTCGTCCCGTCACCGACGATGTCGTTGGTCTTGATCGCGGCTTCCTTGACCAGCTGCGCGCCCATGTTCTCGAACTGGTCGCGCAGGTGGATCTCGCGGGCGATCGTCACGCCGTCATTGGTGACCACCGGGGAGCCGGTGATCTTCTCCAGGATGACGTTGCGCCCCTTCGGGCCGAGCGTCGACTTCACGGCCTCCGCGAGCTGGTCGACTCCGGACAGCAGCATGCTCCTGGCATCCGCGCCGAAGCGCAGTTCCTTGGCCATCGGTCCTCCTCGGACGTGGTGATCGTGGGGGTCGGCGGGCGGTGGGTCGCGGGTCAGGGGACGAGAATCGCCCGGCCCCGGACCTGGCCGGCGTCGAGGTCGTGCAGCGCTTGCGCCGCAGCGTCCAGCGGGTACGTCTTGGTGTGCAGGGTGACCTTGCCGGCCTCGGCCAGCACCATCAGCTCGGCAAGCTCGTTGTAGGTGCCGACGATGTTGCCGATGATGTTGCGCTCGGTGGAGATGATGTCGAGCGTGGGGACACTCAGCGTGCCGCCGTACCCGATCACGAAGTACGACCCGCTGGGCCGGGTCATCGCGAACCCGTCGTTCTCGGCGCCCTGCTCGGCCACGAAGTCGAGGACCACGTCGGCGCCTGCGCCGTCGGTCAGCTCCTGCACGGCGTCGACCTGGCCACCGTCGGCGACCACCGTGTGCTGCGCACCCAGTTGCTCGGCGAGCTTCAGCGCATCGGGGTTGCGGTCGACGACCACGATGCTGGTCGCGGTGAGGGCGGCGAGGCACTGGATGCCGATGTGACCCAGGCCGCCGGCGCCGATCACGGCGCAGGTCGTGCCGGGGTAGAGCAGCGGGAGGGCCTTGCGGACCGCGTGGTAGGCGGTGATGCCCGCGTCCGCGAGCGCCGCGACGTCCTGTGGCTGGGTCGACGGATCGAGCTTGACGCACGCCCGCGCCGAGGTGAGCAGGTACTCCGCCATCCCGCCGTCGTTGTCGGACAGCCCGGGGAAGAAGGCGTTGGTGCAGTGCATGTCCTGTCCGGCCCGGCAGGCTCGGCACAGGCCGCAGGTCGGCTGGGGGTGCAGGATGACGGTGTCGCCGACCGCGACGTTCGTCACCGCCGAGCCGACCTCATGCACCCAGCCCGCGTTCTCGTGGCCGATCGTGTACGGCAACGAGACACCCATCGCGTCGGCCCACTGGCCCTCGATGATGTGCAGGTCGGTACGGCACACCCCCGCACCGCCGACCTTCACCACCACGTCGAAGGGACCCTTGGCGGCGGGTTCGGGGACCTCCTCGACGACGGGCTGCTGGTGGTACGCGTGCAACCGGACAGCCTTCATGCTTCCTCCTCCACGTCGATCCCCCGGGGGTCGGTCCACGGCGTGCCGTATCGCGCGCGCAGCATGCCACGGCACACACCACTGTTGGCCTCGGCGCTGACCCGGGTCAGCCGGGCCCGGCGCAGGTGCAACGGCAGCGCCTGCGCGCCGACCGCGGCGCCGGTGACCGCATCCACCAGCAGCGGCGAGTCGTCGCCGGCCGGCAGGCCGAGCTCGGCG
>JALZKQ010000016.1 GCA_030859165.1 Actinomycetota bacterium | reverse complement strand
CCCCCCCCCCCCCCCCCCCCCCGCGAGCAGAGCACCCGTCGGATGTCCGTCGCAACTGGGGCCGCCCCGGACCCGTCTCATCAGTGAGCGATGCAGCGGACCCATCGGCAGGTCCGGGCCGCGGGTTCGGCTCCACTAGCGTGGCGATGTGCTGTTGCTCTCCAACCCGGTCGTCGCCGCGGTCCCCGTCCACGAGTGCGGTGAGGAGCTCGTGGACCTGCGGACGGTGCCCGAGTTCGCGTTGGACCTGCGTAGCAGGACCCCGCATGGGGCCTGGGCGCGGCTGCGCCGGCGTGCTCTGCCGGCTCCTCGAGGCCCAGCGCTCGTTGCCAGCCGACGTGCGGTTGTTGGTCATCGAGGGTTACCGCCCGCCGGCACTGCAACGGGACTACTTCGAGGGCCACCGTGCCGACCTCGCCCGCGCCCACCCGGACTGGTCGCCCGAGCACCTGGACGCCGAGGCAGGCAAGCACGTCGCTGCCCCGTCGGTCCCGCCTCACCCCTGCGGAGCCGCGGTGGACCTGACCCTGGTGTGGGCTGGCCACGAGCTCGACCTGGGCACCGAGGTGAACGCCACCCCCCGGGAAAGCGCAGGCGCCTGCTTCACCGCAGCGGGCAACATCGGTGACAACGCCCGGCAGTGGCGACAGCTGCTCGGCTCAGCCCTGTCCGGTGCCGGACCGGTGAACTCCCACCCGGTGGTGGCACTGGTCCCACGGCGACCGGTACTGGGCTGCCGTCACCGGCGCAGCCGGCGCCTGCTACTCCGCGCAGTGACATCTGTCCGTCCCGGAAACGGGGTACCGGACCGGCGCGGTCGGCCCGAGTGTGCGCCTATCAACCACGACCTGCCGATGTCATGGTTGATCTGCGCCCACTGGGCAGGTGCGCCGCATCGGTCAGGGGGTGACGCCGTGCTCGGCGAACGCGGCCATCGGATCGACGTCCTGACCGCCGACTCGCACCTCGAGGTGCAGATGTGGGCCGGTGACGTTCCCGGTCGCACCGACGTAGCCGATCAGCTCGCCGGGGTCGACCACCTGTCCGAGGCCGACGGTCTGTGAGGTCTGGTGGGCATACCAGATGACCGTGCCGTCCTCGAGCGTGATCTCGGTCTTGTTGCCGTAGGCGCTGTCGTAGCCGACGAAGGTGACCGTGCCCCGAGCGATCGAGACGATGGGAGTGCCCGAGGCAGCGGCGAAGTCGATGCCGGTGTGGTACGTGGACCAGTACGCGCTCGTCTCGCCCCAGCCCGCGGAGAGTACGTAGCCCGCCAGCGGCAGCACCCACTGGTTGGCGGCCTCCTGCTCGGCCTGCTCCTGCTCCAACGCCTCCTGCTCGGCCTGCTCCTGCCCCAACGCCTCCTGCTCGGCCTGCGCCTGCTCCAACGCCTCCTGCTCGGCCTGCGCCTGCTCCCGAGCGTCCTGGCGGGCCTGCTCGCGGCGTTGTGCGGCCCGCTCGCGCTGCAACAACTCGTCGGCGCGGGCGTCGGACTGCTGCGCGAGCTGGGAGAGGGCGAGCCTGCGCTGTTCGGCCTGCTCCTGGGTCTGGCGGTCGAGCGTCTGCCGGGAGACCGTGACGCTGCGACTGATCGGCAGGGTGTCGGTTCGGGTCGAGGCGTTGACCGGTACTCCGTCGAGACCTTCGCCGAGCCAGGGCGAGTCGTCGGCGGACGTCACCGGCGGGACCGTGCCCTCGGCTGACATCGTGACCGTTCCACCGCCCGCGATGACAAGGGCGACGGCGCCGAGGACCGCCGGAGCCGGGACGAGTGAGAACCTGCGCGGCGCCTTGCGTCGACCTCCCGCGGCAGGTGCTCGGCGGATGCGCTCGTTGTCGACGTCGAGGCGTGGCTCCGCCTCGGGCGCACGGCGCGTGAACACTCGAAAACCTCCGGGGGCGTGAAATTACCGGAGCGACTGTACGTCACGGACCGATAACGGCCCAATCGGCGACCTGCCCCCTGTGGACGAATGGAGGTGACTGTCCTCCCGTCACCAGCGCTACCTGCGGCTCGAGGCTCAGCCCCACGACGGCACCGGGGGCGACGTCGGCCGCGCCGAAGGCACGGGCTTCTAGCTCGCCGAGCCCGTCGACGTCGACCCGCAGCGTCGTGCCGCCGCGGCTGAACGAGGCCTCGAGCACGACCGCCCGCAGCGGACCGTCAGCGCTCAGGCGCAAGGAGTCGGCGCGCAGGGCGACCGTGGCCTCGTCGTCGGCGTCGAGGTCGACGCCCACGGCCCGCAGGGTGCGAACGCCCACGAACCACCGGTAGCCGAGGAACCGGGCCACCGACTGGTCGGCCGGTCGCTGCCAGATCTGGCGCGGGGCCGCCACCTGGAGCAGCCGCCCGGCTGCCATCACCGCAACCCGGTCGGCGATCGTGAACGCCTCGTCGTGGTCGTGCGTGACGTACAGCGCGGTGGTCCCGGTGTGACGCAGGATCTCGTGCAGGTCGCCGGTCAGCCGCTCCCGCAGCGCCCGGTCGAGGGACGACAACGGCTCGTCGAGCAGCAGCAACCGGGGCCGCGGCGCGAGAGCGCGCGCCAGCGCCACCCGCTGCTGCTCACCTCCTGACATGGTCGCCACCGGTCGTCGGCCCTGTCCGGCAAGGCCGACCAGGTCGAGCAGCTCGCTGACCCGGCGTCGACGTTCCGGCTTGGCCATGCCCGCCATGCGTAGCCCGAACTCGACGTTGCCGGCCACGTCGCGGTGCCCGAAGAGCTGCCCGTCCTGGAACATCAGCCCGAAACCGCGCCGGTGCACCGGCACCGCGGCCAGGTCCTCGCCGTCCCAGGCCACCGCACCGGTACGGGTGGGCTCGAGCCCGGCAACGGCACGCAACAACGACGACTTGCCGCACCCGGAGGGCCCGAGCAGGGAGACGACCTCTCCGGGTGCGACGTCCAGGCTCACCTGGTCGACCGCTCGGGTCTGCCCGAAGGCGACGCTGAGATCGCGTACGCCGAGTCCTGGTGGCCCCGTCACAGGTCCGCTCCCGTCGTCTGGACCCGGAACCGTTCGGCCAGGCCCATCACCATCATGGTCGTCGCGGCGAGCACGACAGAGGCTGCCAGCGCCATCCCGAGGTTGTCTGCGCCCGGACGCCCGATCAGCCGGACGATGACGACCGGCAGCGTCGGCCGCTCCGGTTGGGACAGGAAGCTCGTGGCACCGAACTCCCCGAGGCTCACCGCGAAGGCGAAGCCGACGGCTAGACCCAGCGAGCGCCCCAGCACCGGCAGGTCGACGGCGGCGAACACCCGCGCCGGTGCGGCGCCCAACACGCCGGCCACCTCCCGCTGCCCTTGGTCGATCGCCCGCAGGACCGGCAGCAGCGTACGGATCACCAGGGGGATCGCCACCACGGCCTGGGCGATCGGTATCAGGACCACCGAGGAGCGCAGGTCCAGCGGCGGACGGTTGAGCGTGATGAGGAAGCCGAAACCGACCGTCACCGCCGACACCCCCAGCGGGAGCATGAACAGCGCGTCGAACGCCGACAGAGCGCGGCGTGCGGCGGGCCGACGCGGGCGACGCGAGCAGACGATGCAGATCAGTACCCCGACCGTCACGGCGATGACCGTGGCGTCGACGGCGATCCGTGTGGAGTTCGCGGCGGCCTCCCAGACGGTCGCCTCGAGGGCGTCGCGCGACCCCGTGGTCGACAGGTTGGCGTAGTTGTCCCACCCCCAGCCCTCGGCGGTACGCAGGGAACCGATGACCAGGGACACCAGCGGGGCCACCAGCAGGCCGAGCACCACGACCACCGTGACCGCCACCGCGGGGAGGTCGCCGCGGCACAGGCGGCGGTCCACGGTCGAGTCGTTCTGCAGCTGCAGCGCGCTCTCGCGGCGACGGCGCGACACCGCAGCGGCCAGCAGGCAACCGCTGACGACCAGCAGCTGCAGCATCGAGAGCACCGCGGCGGTCCGCAGGTCCAGGAACGTGACGGTCTGCTGGTAGATCTCGGTCTCGACCGTGCCGTACCCCGGTCCGCCGAGCACCAGCACCGTACCGAAGGCCGTGGCGCAGAACAGGAACACGATCGACGCCGCCGAGGCGATCGCCGGGCCCAGCGAGGGCAGCGTGACCGACCAGAACGCGCGCCACGGCGCGGCGCCCAGGGCCCGTGCCGCCTGTTCGGCCCGAGGGTCCAGGCGCGACCACAGCGCCCCGACCGTGCGCACCACGACGCAGTAGTTGAAGAAGACCAAGGCGGCCACCACCGCAGTGAAGGTGCCGTCCAGCCCGAGGAACCCCAACGGGCCGCCCTCGACGAGCATGCCCCGGAACGCGACTCCGACGACCACCGTGGGCAGCACGAACGGCACGGTGACGAACGCGCGTACGGCGCCGCGGCCCGGAAAGCTACAGCGGTACAGGACGTACGCGCCGGGCACACCGAGCAGCACGGCCAGCGCGGTGCCGACGCTGGCCTGGGCCAGGGTGCGGCCCACGACCTCCCAGGTCCGCCCGCGGGCGAGGACCTCGGTGAACCCGGACAGGTCCAGTGCACCGTCGGTCACGAAGCCGCGGGCGACGATCGCGGCCACCGGCCAGCCGAAGAACACGCCGAGGAACGCCAGCGGCAGCAGGCCGGCCAGCGCGATCGCGAACCCCGCCCCGACCCGGGGGGAGGGTCGGTGCGAGTGGACGCCAAGGGCGAGGCTCACCGGACCACGACGTCGGTCCACTCCTGGATCCAGGCCTCCCGGTTGGCGTCGATCTCCTGCGTGCTCAGCTCGTAGGGCTGCTCGGCCAGCGGCGCGAACTTCTCCCACTGCGGTGGCAGCGCAGCCTGCGAGCTGACCGGGTAGACGTACATCTGTCCGGGCACGTCCTCCTGGAACTCCTGCGAGAGCAGGAAGTCGATCAGCTCCTGTGCACCGTCGGGATTCTGCGCACCCGCGATCACCCCGGCGTACTCGACCTGGCGGAAGCAGGTTTCCAGCAGCGCCTGCGTGCTCGCCTCTCCTCGACGGACCTCAGCAGGCGGCGAGCTCGCGTAGGACAGCACGAGCGGACGCGGGCCATTGCCCTGCGAGCCGGAGAAGTCGACGAAGTAGGCGTCGGACCAGCCGTCGACGACCTTCACCCCGTTGTCGCGCAGCTGGGCCCAGTAGTCGCTCCAGCCGTCGGCGCCGAAGGCGTCCACGGTGGCCATCAGGAACGCCAGGCCGGGTGAGGAGGTGGCGGGGTTGGTGACGACGAGCAGATCCTCGTACGCCGGGTCGGCTAGGTCCTCCAGGGTCCGTGGCACCGCCAGCTCCTGCTCGGCGAACCACTCGGTGTCGGCGTTAATGCAGACGTCGCTGTAGTCGATCGCGCTGAGCCGGTCGGTGTCGTCGACGGCGAACCGGTCCGCGTCCTGCCCGGCCGCCGGCGACGCGTACGGAGCCAGGATGTCGGCGTCCAGCGCCCGGGAGGCGAACGTGTTGTCGATGCCGTACACCGCGTCCCCCAGCGGCGCGTCCTTGCTCAGCACCATCTGGTTGACCAGAGCGCCGGAGTCCCCGGGCGCCCGTCGCCTGACCGTGAGGCCGGTGCTCTGCTCGAAGTCGGCGAGCACGTCGTCGCTGACGGCGAAGGAGTCGTGGGTGAGGAGCACGACCGTGCTGCTCACCTCATCGGGGGTGCTCGGCGCGTCGTCGCCCAGCGTGGAGCACGCGCCCAGGGCGAGTGTCGAGACGCCGACGAGCGCGATCACGCTGCTGCGGCGCCGGGTGTGGTGGAGCGTGTTGCGGGGATGCATGGTTCATTCCCTCCTCGGTGTTCAGGAGGGGGCCCGCGGACAGCGCAGAAACGGCGCCGTCGGCAGGCAAGAGGTTCCCGACTCCCTACGCCGGTGCTAGCCGGATCAGGTTCGAGGGTCTGCGGCTTCCCGCACTCTCAGCGCCGCTGCAGGCGCTCCCCTGTCGTACCCGCACAGGTTACCCCGCCGGTGGGACGAGGTCGCTACGGTCGAACATCGTGGCGGTGGCACGGGCGGTCGGTGCGCCGGCGTCGGGATCGGCTCCGGCGGCGAGCAGGATGCGTACGACGTCGTCCTCTCCCTTGAACACGGCTCCGGCCAGGGGGCTCTGGCCCCGGTCGTTGAGCCGGTCGGCGTCGGCGCCACGCTCGGTCAGCGCCAGCACGGTGGCGGGGTGGCCGTGGTAGGCGGCCAGCATCAACAGGGTGTTGCCCTTCGCGTCGGTCAGGTCGACCGGCACCCCCGCGTCGAGGTACGCCGCGAGCCGCTCGGTGGCACCGTCCCGGGCGAGGTCGAACACCGCGTGGGCCAGGTCGACGACGTCCTGGCTGGGCTGCTCTGCGTCCTCGGGCATCGGCTCAGCGTACGGAACTCGCGGATCGGCGAGGGCTGGGTCGTCGAAGCGACGCCAGGGACCTGTCTGGAGCCCCCCGCAGCCCCTGCGGGGAACGACCCCGGAGCGCGCGTTGATGACCCGGTGCCCGGTCCCGCTCCACCCCAGCGCGTCCACCTCTACGTCTCGCGCCTCGATGATCCGGGCGTACGGGATCGTCACCGGTGTCGGCAGTCCCCACGGCGCGAGCGTCACGCCACGAGAGTCGATGCGCAGCGTCATCCGTCCGAACACGAGGGACACCGCCGCCGGCGCCCACGAGATCGTCGCCAGCACCGGGGTGGTCCAGTAGACCGTCGAGCCGAGCAGTGCCAGGATGCAGGCGCCGAGCGTGAACGACCCGACGTAGCAG
The DNA here is from genome assembly GCA_030859165.1 of Actinomycetota bacterium. Classification (GTDB taxonomy): domain Bacteria; phylum Actinomycetota; class Actinomycetes; order Propionibacteriales; family Nocardioidaceae; genus JACCXZ01. The sequence goes on along the minus strand of JALZKQ010000016.1, from coordinate 3,054 downwards.
TGGATCTGCCACCGGCCGTGTCCGTCCTCGGGCAGCTGCACCCGAGGCAGCGCCGGATCCGCCTGGGTGGTGGTGGCCGGCGCCTCGGGACGCCCGCACACCACCAGCGTTGCCAGCGCGAGGACGAGCACCCAGACGAGCAGCCAGGACAGGCCCGTGCCCGGCGTACGCGTCTGCTCCGGTGGCGGGGAGCCGGCCTGGGCCGGGTCACCGTGATCAGGGTCCACCACATGCCGCTGCCAAGTCCGGACAGCGGGCGCAGACGGTCCGCGCGGTCCGCTGGGAGTGGAAACCGAGCCGACCGGCTCCGCTGACGACAGCGGTGCAGATGGCCACGGCAACCAGCCCGGCCGCGGCGCAGCCGGTCGCGACCAGCCAGGTCGGGGCGGTGGCGGTGACTCGCCACCGCTCCAGCGCATCGGCAGCCTTGCCGGCAGCTCGCTCAGGAGCTGCGTGTACGTGATGGCCACGACGAGTGGCCCGAACGCGGCCGGGACCGTGGCCCAGCTGCCGCGACGGCGGCCGATCGTGACCTCGTCCCGCCGGGGTCGACGGCCTCGCAGGCGCCGGCGTTCGCGCACCGGTCGGATCGTCGGCGGTGCCGGCGCCTTCGCCGTCATGCCGCGTCACCGGCACTCAGCTCGGTCAGTACCCGGGCCAGCGCGTTCACACCGGCCAGGCAGTCGTCGAGCTCGGCGTGCTCGGCCGGCGAGTGCGACACACCGGTCGGGTTGCGCACGAACAGCATCGCGCTGGGCACTCCGGCTGCGCTCAGCACGCCGGCGTCGTGGCCGGCCGCCGTCGGGAGCACCGGCACGGCAGGTCCGCCGTCGCCGAGCAGGCCGACGAGGTGGCCGCTCAGCGCCGCGTCGAGGTGGACCGAGGGCGTGAGGGACTCAACGGTGACCTCCAGCGACGTCCCGTCGCGCTCGGCACGTTCGGCTGCCTGGCGGGTGATCGTCTCGACCAGGTCGGCGAGCTCGGCGTCGTCCCCGGCCCGGGCGTCCAGCCAGCCGGTCACCCCCGACGGCACCGCGTTGGTCGCGCCCGGTGTCGCACGCACCCGGCCGAACGTGGCTCGGGCGCCGGCGAGCCGCGCCTGCTTGTTGGCGGCCAGCACGGTGATGGCGTACGTCAGCATCGGGTCGGCACGGTCGCTCATCAGCGTGGTGCCGGCGTGGTCGGCCCGGCCGCGAAAGGCGAAGCGCCACCGGCCGTGTGGCCAGATCATCGACGCGACGCCGACCGGTGCCTGGAGACCCACCAGGCCGCGGCCCTGCTCCACGTGCAGCTCGACAAAGCAGCCGATTCCCGCCAACAGGTCCGGTTGCGCTCCGAGCGCAGCCGGGTCGCGCCCCCTGAACCCGAGCACCTCGCCCAGCCGGCGACCGTCGCGGTCCCGCAGGGCCAGCGCGTCGGCCGGGTGCAACGACCCGGTCAACAACCGGGAGCCGGAGCAGGGGACACCGAAACGGGCCCCTTCCTCGTCGGCGAAGCTCACCACGACGATCGGACGGACCGGGCGTACGCCCCGCTCGCGCATGACATCGATCGCCGCGAACGCCGAGATCACGCCGAGCGGCCCGTCGTAGGCGCCGCCGTCGGGCACCGAGTCCAGGTGCGAGCCGGTCATCACCGCCTGCCCAGACCGCGGGTCTCCCCACCACGCGAACTGGTTGCCGTTGCCGTCGACGAACAGGTCGCAGCCACGCAGGGACGCCTGGTGCGCGAACCACTCGCGCAGCTCGAGGTCCGCGTCGCTCCACACCTCGCGGTGGTAACCGCCGGAGTCCCGGTCACGGCCGATCGTCTCCAGGTCGCGCCAGAGGGCCTCGAAGGTACGGGCGGCGGTCGGAGTCACGGGGCATTCTCTCAACGTCGGGGTCCTCGCGTGGACGATGCGCGACCCGGGTGCGGCAGGCTGGGTCGATGGAGCTCCGCGAGGCCGTCCACCGCCGGCGCATGACCCGCAGCTACACCGATGAGCCGGTGGACCCACAGGTCGTGGACGACATGCTCGCCGCCGCGGTACGGGCGCCGAGCGCGGGTTTCAGCCAGGGGTGGGCCTTCCTGGTGCTCGACACCGCCGCGGATGTCGGCCGGTACTGGGCGGCGACCACCGATCCGGACCGTTCGGCGGACCGCTGGCTGACCGGGATGCGCCGGGCGCCGGTGCTGATCGTCGCCTTCTCCTGCAAGGAGGCGTACCTGTCGCGCTACGCGGAGGACGACAAGGGCTGGCGGGACCGGGCGCAGTCGCGCTGGCCGGTGCCGTACTGGCACCTGGACACCGCGATGGCGGTGATGCTGATGCTGCTCGTGGCTCAGGACGCGGGCCTCGGCTCCTGCTTCTTCGGCGTGCCGGGCACGTCGACCGACGCGGTGCGCCAGGCGTTCGGGGTGCCGGCCGACCACTCGCCGGTCGGCGTGGTCTCGGTCGGGCACCGAGCGACACCATTGGCGCAGGGGTCCCCCGACCGACGGGCGCGCCGCCCGCTGGCCGACGTCGTGCACCGGGGCAGTTGGCAGGATTGACGCTGGCTGGGCGCCGCCCTGGCCGTGAAAGGCATACCTGTTCGCGCAGCACGCGGACTGGCAACTGCGTCGTGGTGTGCTGCGTTGCCTAGACCGCAACGGCGTGGTCGCTGACCGGCAGCCCCGCACGGCTCCCGCACCGTCCACGGCGTCTCGCTGGACGACCGGGGTTGCGGAATCACCATGTTGCGGAATCATCCTCCGGGAACCCCTGCCCCCGAACGGCGCGACTCACGGGGCGTGTCTTCGCCGTTCGACGACCCCCCGCCATCGCGTGTCCACATGTCGAGATGAATACGAACAGGAGTACGATTTCTGTCGGTGGCCGCTGGGATCGTTGCTCCATGGCAACGATGACTGATGAACCAGCACCCGGCACGGGTAGTGCGCGGGACGTGCGCGGCTGTGTGGCGGCCGCGGCGTCGGCGTTGGGTGCGTGTGCTGACACACCGGCCTGGGTGCTGGCCGACGCCGACGTGTTGGCGGCGGCGGAGGCCGCGCAACGGCTGGTCGCATCTG
>JALZKQ010000013.1 GCA_030859165.1 Actinomycetota bacterium | reverse complement strand
CGAGGGCTTGATGCCGAGGTCGGCGACGTCGCCCAGCGACCAGACTGCGGGATGCCGCCGGTGGCGCAGCGTGAACGGGTCGACGTCCACCAGGCCGGCCTCCGTCGCGCCGGCCAGATCGCTCTCGGCGATCCAGCGAGGGGCCCGGTAGTGCGGGACGACATGGGCATAGGAGAGGTCGTCCAGCTCGTGGTCGCCCTCGGGAGTCGTCACCCTGATCCGTCGTGCGTCGAGGTCGGTGACCCGGGCGTCTCGCAGCACCTGCACGCCATACGACGCCAGCGTCTGCTCGAGCAGCCGGTCGGCCTTCGGCACTCCGAGGGGTGACGGACCCGGGAGGACCAGGTGCACGTCGAGGGCCTGCAGCACTCCGGTACGCCGCCAGCGGTCGCACGCCATGAAGAGCGGCTTGAGGGCGGTCGCCCCGCAGGGAGCCGGCTCGGGCGGCATCGTGAAGACCACGCGGCCTCCGGCCAGGTCCCGCAGCGCGGGCCACACCCGCGGGGCGCTCTCGACGACGAAGGTTGACCCGGCCCAGCCGGACGCGTAGGACTCCGCCAGGCCGGGGGTGGCGTCCCAGTCCTCCTCAAGGCCGGTGCACAGGACCAGCGTGGTGCAGCCGGTCCGCCGGCCGTCCCGCGTCAGCACGCTCGGGCCCTCGGCATCGACCGCCACCACCTGGTCCTGGATCCACGTGCACTCGTCCGGCATCACCGTGGCCGCAGGCCGCTCCAGCGAGGCCATCGTCGCCTCGCCGCCTCCGACGTAGTTGAGCAGTGGGCGGTAGCGGTGGACGGACTCGGATTCCACCACGGCGACGTCCTGTGCGCCGTCGCGGAGCAGCCGGGCGGCCAACGAGATCCCGGCGTTGCCGCCCCCGACGATCAACACCTCGTGATGCTCCATGCGGTCCTCCGTGTCGTCGCCGGCTGGTCCCTCGAACGTAACGGCGAGCCTCAAGGCGCGCTCAGAGTGGGCGCGCCCAGGCTCGCTTCCGTGAGGCGCGCCGCGATGCCGCCGTCGTAGGGCTCGGGGTCGACGTACATCTTCGAGAGCAGGATGTGCGGGAGGCGGCGAGGTAGCGCTCGAAGGCTGGCACTATGAGGGGCGTCGCCCACAAGCCAACCGGGGCGCCCATTCCGCCGCGAGTGATCTGAGGCTCAGCAGCCGAAATCGGGCCTCGCTAACGTCCGCACATGCCGCGGATGGTGCGCGCTCCTGCCGATGATCGGGCGTGGGTCTGTCATCGTGGCACGATGTCACGAGACTCGTACGGGCTTGATGCATTGGCCGCCGCAGGACTCTCCGCTGGCGATGTCTTGGGGTCGGGAGTTGAAGGCACGGCCTTCGACCAGAGAGACGGCACGGTAGCCAAGGTATGGCGGCATCGCCCGCGCGCGGACTTGGTGCGCCTCCGCGCCTTCTACGACGCCGTCTCGTCGGCGAAGTCCACGGTTGCCACGCCGCGAGTCATCGACCTCCTGGAGGTCGAGAACGTGCTCATCACCATCGAGGAGCGACTGATCGGTAACCCCGTGTGGGTGGCTGATGGCACTTCGCCCGACCTCAGCACAAGCCAAGTAGACGTGCTGATCGAGGCGCTTGCGGTGTTGTCGGATATACCCGGCGTCCCCGAGATGAGCACTCTGCCTGTCCTGACGGACGAGGACCCATTCACCAGTGCTGAAACTTTCGAGCACCAACTGGCCAGCCTGGCATCGCGCAGGGTGGAGCGGTTTAACCGGCAGATGCGTACCGCAATTCCCGACCTGGACAGCCTTCTTGCTGGGACCGTGACCAGCCTGCACGGTCTCTCCCCAGCCGAACCGCGGCTGGTCCATGGGGATTTGATCGCCGCCAACGTCCTGGCAGTGAACGGGCGGGCCACGGCAATCGTCGACTTCGGCTTCCTCACCACGGTTGGAGATCCAGCCTTCGATGCGGCGGTGGCCGCGAGTTGCTTCGACATGTGGGGACCGAAAGGCCTGCATGTCGAGCGCGCGCTCGATGATGCAGTCATCGGCGTGTTCGGGTACGACCCACAGCGGCTAGCGACGTACCGCGCGGCATACGGTCTCGTGACGGCCTGCTGCTTCGGCGACGACCTCAGCGAAGGTCACTTCGCTTGGTGCGTGGCCAAGATGGAGCGGCCTGACGTCCGCCAGGCAATCCAGGTCTGAGCGGAGACCATGGCAGTGCCCGCTCATGCCGCTGATGGTGCTTGTTCCTGCCAATGTGCGCGCGCTTCCCGACACTCCCACTTTCGCCAGGGTCGGGTATGTCGGGCGGAGCCCGATAGCGTTCGCCCATGATCTTGTGGCTTAACGGGCCGTTCGGCGTCGGCAAGACCACAGCGAGTGCCGGCCTCGCAGCCAGCCTGGAAAGCCTTCGCCAGTTCGACCCGGAATGAGTCGGCTACATGCTGGCCAACAACCTTGCCGACATGCACGTGGCCGACTTCCAGGAGTATCCGTCATAGCGTCGCCTGGTGCCGGTGGTCGCCGACGAGATCGTCAGCGCGACCATCCAGAATTTCGTGGCCGCGCAATCGGTCCTGGTTGAGGAGTACTGGCGCGAACTCACCGGTGGACTCGTTGACCTGGGCCACGAGGTGTTCCACGTGGTGCTCGACGCAGACGCCGACAGCCTCCATGCTCGAATCGACGCTGATGGGGTAGAGCCTGAACACATCCGGCCGTGGCGGCACCGGCACGTGGACATGTATCAAGCCGCGCGTCCTTGGCTCATTGACTCCGCCGACCTCGTCGTCGACACCGTGTCGCTCGATGCGTCCGCGACCGCGACGTATATCCACGCCGCGATCGCTGCTCGACTCTGACCTGCATCCACTCATGCCGCAGACCGGTCGTCGACTACTTCTTCGATGTAGACGTTGATCCAAAGCGGAACTCCACCACGTCCCCGTCTGCCATGACGTAGTCCTTGCCCTCCATGCGGACCCTCCCGGCCGACTTCGCCGCCGCCATGGACCCCGCCGCCACCAGGTCGTCGAAGCTGACGATCTCGGCCTTGATGAAGCCGCGCTGGAAGTCGGTGTGGATCACGCCGGCGGCCTCCGGGGCCGTCGCACTCTTGCGGATGGTCCAGGCCCGGGACTCCTTGGGCCCGGCGGTGAGGTACGTCTGCAGGCCCAGGGTGTCGAAGCCGACGCGGGCCAGGATGTCGAGGCCCGGCTCGTCGATGCCCATCTCGGCGAGCATCCCGCGGGCCTCGCCCTCGTCGCCGAGCTCGACCAGCTCGGCCTCGAACTTCGCGTCCAGGAAGATCGCCTCGGCCGGTGCGACCAGCTCGCGCATGGAGTCGAGCAGGGCGGTGTCGGCGAGCTCGTCGGCATCGCAGTTGAAGACGAAGATCAGCGGCTTGGCCGACAGCAGGTGCAGCTCGCGCAGCGGTTCGCGCTCCAGGCCGGCGGCGAACGCTCCCGTACCGCCCTCGAGCACCTGCTGCGCGGCCTGGATCGCCTCCACCTTCGGCACCAGTGACTTGTCCTTCTTGGCGTCCTTCTCCAGTCGCGGCAGCGCGTTCTCGATGGTCTGCAGGTCGGCCAGGATCAGTTCGGTGGCGATCGTCTCGATGTCGTCGCGGGGGCTGACCTTGCCCTCGACGTGGGTGACGTCGTCGTCGCGGAACACCCGGGTGACCTGGCAGATCGCGTCGGACTCTCGGATGTGGGACAGGAACTTGTTGCCCAGCCCCTCCCCCTCGCTGGCCCCGCGCACGATGCCGGCGATGTCGACGAACTGCACCGTCGCGGGCAGCTGCTTGGCCGAACCGAAGATCCCGGCCAGCACGGCGAGCCGGGAGTCGGGTACGCCGACCACGCCGACGTTCGGCTCGATCGTCGCGAACGGGTAGTTCGCCGCGAGCACGTCGTTCCTGGTGAGCGCGTTGAAGAGCGTCGACTTGCCCGCGTTGGGGAGTCCGACGATGCCGATCGTGAGTGCCACAGGCGCCTAACGTACGGGCCGACGCGGGGGTCGACAGCGAACCGCCCGCCTCCTGGAGACGGCAGGGGCGGGCGGAGGGAGAGCGAACGCTCAGAACTTGATCAGGCCGCGCTGGTACGCCTTCACCAGGCGACGGGGGACGCTGACCTCGCGGGCGCCGACACGGATCGGCACCAGGTCGGCCGCCGTGGCCTTCCAGGCCGAACGGCGGTGACGCGTGTTCGAGCGCGAGGTCTTGCGCTTCGGGACAGCCACGGGATCTCCTCGTACGTTTGGACAACACTCAAGGCTACCGGACGGGGGCCCGATCGAGAGAATCGGCGGTGGTCCGAAACACCCGGCTCTCACCGACGTACCAATGGTCGGTCAACACGCCGAGGTCGTCCATGCCGAGCGCCAGCGCCACCCTGGCCGAGGCCACATTGTCGGTGAACATCAGCGCCCGGATCTCGGTCAGCCCGTGCGCGAAGCCGTAGACCAGCGCTCCCGCAGCCGCCTCGCGGGCGTACCCGCGACCCTGGGAGTCGGGGTGCAGGGTCCAACCCACGTGGACCTCATCGGTGACCTCACGGTTGAGCCTGGGCAGCGTAAGCAGGTTGGTCCCACCGACGACGATGCCGGTGGCCTTGTCCTGCACCGCCCACTGACCGATGACCGACCCCTCGCGCGTCAGTTCCCGCCACCGACGGATCTTCTGGCGCGCCTGGTCCAGGTCCCTCAGCACCGACGGGTCGTCGTCGAGCCAGCGCACGATGTCCCACCGGCTGTGGATGTCGAGTACGCGGGCTGCGTCTTGGTCGCGCCACTGCCGGACCCAGGTGCGCTCGGTCTCGAAGACCAAGTCGTCCGGGGTATTCACCCGCCTGATCCTCGCCGCCTTGATGGGCCCGAGGCAATCTGATTCGCCGCGGCGCACGCAGCTTCTGTCGGTCCCGGGTGTCATCGTCTGCGTATGGACATGACGACGTTGGTGATCGCGCTGCTGACCCTGCTGGTCGGACTGGCGTGTGGGGTGCTGCTCGGCAGCGGCCTGCTGCGTGGGAGGCGAACCGACCTCGGCGCCCAGGTGCAGGCCACGGCGAGCGCCACGCAGCAGGCGGTGGCGCCGGTGCGCGAGAGCCTGGACCGGTTCGGGTCGCGGTTGCGTGAGCTCGAGGGGAGCCGGATCGAGTGGCACGCTCAGTTGCGCGAGCAGGTGGAGTCGGTCCGGGTCACCGGGGAGGCGTTGCGCAGCGAGACCGCGTCGCTGGCGACCGCGCTGCGCCGCCCGCAGGTGCGGGGACGCTGGGGTGAGCTGCACCTGCGCCGGACTGTGGAGCTGGCCGGCCTGGTCGACCGATGCGACTTCACCGAGCAGGTGAGCCTCCGCGACGGCGAGGGGGCGCTGCGCCCGGACCTGATCGTGCACCTGGCCGGCGGCCGGCAGGTCGTGGTCGATGCCAAGGTGCCGCTCGACGCGTTCCTCGACGCCACCCAGGCCAGCGACGAGACGGTACGTACGCAGGCGCTGCGACGTCATGCCCGGCAGATGCGCGCCCACGTGGATGCGCTGGCCGGCAAGGCGTACTGGCGCCACCTGGACCCGACACCGGAGTTCGTCGTGCTGTTCGTACCGGGCGACGCGTTCCTCTCCGAGGCGCTGTCCGCCGACACCGGCCTGCTGGAACACGCAGCGGCCAGGCAGGTCGTGCTCGCGACCCCTTCAACGCTGATCGCGCTGCTGCGCACGGTGGCGCTCGCCTGGCGGGAGGAGTCGGTCGCCGCCAGTGCTCGTGAGGTGCAGGCGCTAGGGCAGCAGGTGTACGAACGGCTCGGCACCCTGGGCGGGCACGTCGACAAGCTCGGTCGTTCACTGTCCGCGTCGGTCGCCAGCTACAACCAGGCGGTCGCGTCGCTGGAGGGCCGAGTGCTGGTCACCGCACGGAGGATGCGCGACCTGCAAGGTGCCGACGACCCCTTGGAACCGCCGGAGATGGTCGACCGCACCGTACGCCCGCTCGCTGCTGCCGAGCTCATCGACCGGCCCAGCGCGCAGACCGGGCACGCAGTCCGATCGCAACCGGACGCAGCGACACCCGAGGGCATGCGCGAGCCGGCGGCTGAGGGCGTCGAGGCAGCAGTGGCCGGGAAGTCCTCCCGCCCGGCCGGTCAACCCGGCCCGGGTCTCCCGGCGCGCCGCGCGGGCTGAACGGCGCACCCCTCCTACGGTGAGGATCGTGCAGGTGCAGACAGCGCCAGAGCGACCTCGACGGGCCGACCGGCTCGCCGAGCACGAGCTGACCCCACGGGGAGTCATCGTGCTCGTCGTCGTGCTGCTGTCGGCCGCCACCGCGTTGGAAGTGTGGCTGAGTGACCGACTCGGGCTGTTCTTCGCGGCGTGCTTCGTGCTCACCGTGCTGACCGCGGCACTGCTGGTCCGCACCGACGGCTTCTATGCCGTCGGTGTCCTGCCTCCGCTGCTCATGCTGGCGATCCTGCTCGCGGTGGCCTGGACGACGCCGCAGGCGATCCAGGCACACGGCCTGGCCGAGCAGGCCGGCACCCTCCAGCGAGTGATTGCGGGTGTGGTGAGCCACGCCACCCCGCTCGCGATCGGTCACGGGTTGGTGCTGCTCGTCATCGCCGCCCGCATCCGAGCCGCGCCGGCGCACGGCTCGGCGGGTTGACCCCCACCCACACCGCCCGAACGGCCCGCTGACCTGTTCGCGGGGGCTCCCCGCCGCTCGCGGGGGCGTCGACGCGCACGCGATGGCCGACTCGTCGACGAGTGGCGCACTTTCGGGCTGCCGGTCGCCGTTCGGGGCCGAAAACGCGCCGCTCGGCGGCCGATCTGCGCCACTCGGGGTCAGCCGCTCAGCCCGGGCGGCCTCGATCCGGGCACCGGCCGCAGCCGCTCAGCCCGCGGCGGCCTTGATGTCGCGACGCAGCTCCGGAGGGAGCGCGAAAGTCAGGCTCTCTTCTGCAGTGTGGACTGCCTCGGCGTGCGGGAAGCCCTGCTCGACCAGCCAGTCGAGCACGCCGTCGACGAGATCCTCCGGCACCGAGGCGCCCGACGTGACGCCGACTGTGCCGACGCCGTCGAGCCAGGCCGGATCGATCTCGGTCACGTCGTCGACCCGGTGGCTGACACCGGCGCCGGCCTCCAGAGCCACCTCGACCAGGCGTACGGAGTTGGAGGAGTTGGCCGAGCCGACCACGATCACCAGGTCGGCGTGCCGGGCGATCTCCTTCACCGCGACCTGGCGGTTGGACGTGGCATAGCAGATGTCGTCGCTCGGCGGGTCGATCAGCAGCGGGAACCTGCGCCGCAGCCGGTCGACGGTCTGCATGGTCTCGTCCACGCTGAGCGTGGTCTGAGACAGCCACGCGACCTTGCTCGGGTCGCGGACCTCGACGTCGGTGACGTCGTCGGGGCTCTGCACCAGGGTGACGTGCTCCGGAGCCTCGCCCGCGGTGCCCTCGACCTCCTCGTGCCCGTCGTGGCCGATCAGCAGGATGTCGTAGTCGGCGGCGGCGAACCGGCGCGCCTCGTGGTGGACCTTGGTGACCAGCGGGCAGGTGGCGTCGATGGTCTTCAGCGTCCGCTGCTTCGCCTGGTCGTGCACCATCGGCGAGACGCCGTGGGCGGAGAACACCACCAGCGCCCCCTCCGGCACCTCCGGCAGCTCCTCGACGAAGATCGCGCCACGCTTCTCCAGGCCGGCCACGACGTGCTTGTTGTGCACGATCTGCTTGCGTACGTAGACCGGGGCGCCGTGGGTGTCCAGCGCCTTCTCGACAGTGATGACTGCCCGGTCGACACCGGCGCAGTAGCCGCGCGGGGCAGCGAGCAGGACGCGTCGAGCGCGGGGGCCGTCAGCGGGCTCGTGCGTGGGGGCAGGATGATCCGTCGGAGATGTCGTCGGGGCCATGCCTTTATCGTAGGCGCTGGCAGCCGCGTCCCACACCGGCGCGGTACCGGAGCGTGCGACCGCTCGTCCACCGGTTTGCGACCGGTCGCACCCCGTGTCGGTCCCGGCTCCTAGAGTGCACGCGTGGCCCTGCAGACCTCCCCGGAGCACCCCGCCCCCGTACGCCAGATCGCGCAAGCCCTCGGCGACTGGATCGGGCGACTGGGCTGGGTGTGGGTCGAGGGCGAGATCGCGCAGCTCAACCTGCGTCCCGGCGTGGTCTTCCTAACGCTACGGGACACGGCGGTCGACTTCTCCGTGCAGGTGACTTGCGGGCGTGGTGTCCTCGATGCCAGCGCCGTCCCGGTCACCGAGGGCGCCCGGGTGATCGTGCACGCCAAGCCGCGGTACTACGACAAGCGTGGATCGCTCAGCCTGCACGTCGACGAGATCCGGCCGGTGGGCATCGGCGAGCTGCTCGCGCGGCTGGAGCAGCGTCGGCGGCTGCTGGCGGCCGAGGGACTGTTCGAGCCGGCCCGCAAGCGGCTGCTGCCGTTCCTGCCCGCCGTGGTGGGCCTGGTGACCGGGCGCGACTCCGCCGCCGAGCGCGACGTGCTCGAGAACGCCCGCCGACGCTGGCCGGGTGTGCGTTTCCGGGTCGTGCACGCCTCGGTGCAGGGCATCAGGGCCGCGGCGGAGGTGATTGCCGCCGTGCGCACGCTCGACGCCGACCCGGCGGTCGAGGTGATCATCGTGGCTCGCGGCGGTGGCTCGGTCGAGGACCTGCTGCCGTTCTCCGACGAGGGCCTCATCCGGGCGGTCGCCACGACGACCACGCCGCTGGTGAGTGCCATCGGGCACGAACCGGACTCGCCGATCCTCGACCTGGTGGCCGACTGGCGGGCCTCGACCCCCACCGACGCGGCCAAGCGGGTGGTCCCCGACGTGGTCGAGGAGTTAACCCGGGTACGAGCGCTGCGCGATCGCACGCGCCGGGTCACCGAGTCCTTCGTACGTCACGAGGCCAGTGGGCTGCGGGCGCTCCGGAGCCGGCCCGCCCTGGCCGCCCCGGTCAGCCTGCTCGACGAGCGCGCTGAGGGGATCTCCCGGGCGCTGGAGCGTGCCCGTCGCGGGCTGTCCCATCGCCTGGACCGCGCCAACGACGAGATCGGCCACCACCTGGCGCGCACCCGGGCCCTGTCACCGCTGGCAACCATGCGCCGCGGCTACGCCGTGGTGCAGGACGCCGAGGGCCACGTCGTCACCCGCGTCGAGCAGGCGGTCCCCCCTGCGGCGCTCACCGTCCGCGTCTTCGACGGGTCACTGCTGGTGGACCTGCGCGAGTCACGCCGACAGACCACCCTGCCGGACGACCAGCCCCCTGCCGAGGAGACCGCGCCGTGACCCGACCGACCGAGCAGAGCAGCGACCCGGAGCCCGCGCGCCCGGACATCCCGTACGAGCAGGCGCGCGACGAGCTGCTCGATGTCGTGCGCCGCCTCGAGGCGGGGGGCACGACGCTGGAGGAGTCGCTCGCGCTCTGGGAGCGCGGCGAGTTCCTCGCACAGATCTGTGAGCAGTGGCTCGAGGGTGCGCGGGCCCGGCTCGCCGGCGCCACCGGCACGTCCGAGCAGCAGGCGGGCGACGACTGACCGGCGAGCTCAGCGACCGTCGGTCAACCCTGCGACGAAGTCCTCGATCGTCGCCTGCGCGGCATCTCCGGTCACCAGGGCCGTTGCACCCCCGTCCCGGCGCACCAGTGTGGTGCGACCCTCCATCCGCAACAGCATCCAGGTCTCGCCGTCCAGCTCGAGGCTGCCCTGCGGCTCTGCCTCCTGCGCGAACTCCTCGACCATCTGTTCGACCGGGTCCGGTGACTGCTCGATCCCGATGTAGCGGTTCTCGTCGGTCAGGATCCCCAGATGCCAGACCGCGCCGCCGGACAGGTAGCGCACGCTGTTGGCGCGCCAGCCGTCCGGCAGGTCGGCAGGAGCCAGCACGTCGTACGGAGCGACGTCCCGGGCGGCGATCAGCGCAGACTCGTACTCGACCACCGGCACCGGGTCCTGCGGCGGCGACGACAGCAGCCGACCGGCACCGGCCAGGACGGCGATGATCGCCAGCAGCACCACGGTGGTGCGCAACGGGTCCCCGAGCACCGACGGACGGCGGGGGGGCTGTGCCGGTGGCGGCTGGCTCACGCCACCATTGTGGCTGTCCGTGGTCCTACGTCGTGTCGAGGGATGCTCTGTGGTGCACGAGCCGAGCGAGATCTATCGCAGCATCGACCTGGCTCTGCGGGTGGGCGAGGTGGTGATGTCCAGTGGCGCCGGTGCCGCCGACGTGTCGGCCACCATGCTGGCCGTCACCAGCGCCTGCGGCCTGCGCGGCTGCGTGATCGACGTCAACTTCACGACACTGGCCGTGGCTTACCAGGCCAGCCCCGACGTCGCGCCGGAGACGCACATGCGGGTCGTGCGGTACCGCGGCCAGGAGTACGGGCAGCTCACCCAGGTCGAGACGCTGGTGCGCGACCTGGGCGCGGGACGCATCGACCGCACGGGTGCCGGGCGGCGGCTGAACGAGGTCCTGTCGGCGCCCCGCCCGTACCCGCGCTGGTCGGTGACCGCCTCCACCGGCGCTCTCGCCGGCGGGGTCGCGCTGCTGCTCGGCGGAGACTGGCTGGTCCTGCTGGTCGCCATCGTCGCGGCGATCACCATCGACCTGAGCAACCGGGCGCTGGCCAGGCGCCGGGTGCCGGTCTTCTACGCACAGGTGCTCGGAGCGTTCATCGCCACCTCGATCACCCTCGGCCTGTTCGCCCTCGACCTGCCGATCAGACCGTCCCCGGTCATCGCGGCCAGCATCATCGTGCTGCTGGCGGGCGCGTCCCTCGTCGGCTCCGTCCAGGACGCGCTGACCGGCTACTACGTGACCGCGGCCGCGAGGATGTTCGAGGTCATCCTGCTCACCGCGGGCATCATCGCCGGCATCGCGCTGGCGCTGTCGATCAGCACCCGCTTCGGGATGCAGCTGAGCGTGTCACCCACCAGCACGACCTGGTCGCAGGTCCCGTTCGCCCTGCTCGGCGGCACCATCGCCGCGGTCGCCTTCGCCTTCGGGTGCCAGGCACCGGCTCGCGCGTTGCTGCCGATCGGCCTGACCGCCCTGGTCGGTGAGGTCGTCTTCCTCGCCTCCGACCAGGCGGAGATCGGCGTGGCAGCTGCCTCGGCGGCTGCTGCCACCGCGGTAGGTCTGGTCAGCTACACCCTGGCGGGCCGGGTGCGGGTGCCCGCCCTCATCGTGGTCGTGTCCGCGGTCGTACCCCTGCTGCCGGGCCTGACGATCTATCGCGGGCTGTTCCAGCTGAGCCAGGACGACATCCGCGGCGCCTTCAGCCTGCTGACCGCCTTCAGCATCGGCATCGCACTGGCTGCCGGCGTGTACCTCGGCGAGTACGTGGCGCAGCCGCTCCAGCGCGAGGCCCGACGTCTGGAGACCCGGCTCGCGGGTCCGCGCCTGGTGGGGCCACTGGTGCCGGTGGCCCGCCGCACCGTGCGCAGACGAGCTGCCCGCCGGCACCGGATACGGCGGCATCTCCCACCGCATCCTCGTTCCTCTCCCCTGGAATGACACCGCACATGCGGCTAGGATTGCGCCGTGCAGACTCCATCTGCGGGACCGTACCGACTGGCCGAGGCAGCCGAGGTGCTCGGTGTCAGCGACGACACCGTCCGTCGCTGGGCCGACCAGGGCCGCTTCGAGACCACGCGTACCGCCACCAACGCCCTGGCGATCAACGGCGCCGACCTGGCCCGGCTCGCCACTGAGGTCGCCGAGCATCCCGAGCGCAGCCACCCCCGCACGACCAGCGCCCGAAACCAGCTGCGCGGCATCGTCACCGCGGTCAAGCGCGACGAGGTGATGGCGCAGGTCGAGATGTGCTGCGGCCCGTACCGCGTCGTCTCCTTGATGAGCCGGGAGGCGGCCGACGACCTCGACCTGCACCGCGGACGGATCGCCGTCGCCTCGGTCAAGTCCACCAACGTGATCGTGGCGCTGCCGTCGTGACGCGGTCCACGGCGCTGCTGGCCGGGGCGCTCCTGGTGCTCAGCGCGTGCGGTGGCGACGACGGCCGGGTCGAGCTCCAGGTGTACGCCGCGTCCTCGCTGACCAAGGCCTTCGACACGCTGGAGACGTCGTACGAGGACGGGAACCCCGGTGTCGACGTGGTCCTGACGTATGACGCGTCGTCGACCCTGGCCGCACAGGTCATCGAGAACGCCCCGGTGGACGTCCTTGCCACCGCCGACGAAACGACCATGGCCACCGTCGTCGACGGCGGTCTGGTTGACGGCGACCCGGAGGTCTTCGCGACCAACACGCTGGTGGTGGTCACCCCGGCCGACAACCCGGCCGAGATCGAGAGCCTGGAGGACCTGGACGGCACCGACTTCGCGGTCTGCGCCGCCCCCGTTCCCTGCGGCGACGCGACCTTGCGGCTGTTCGGGCGCAACGACTTCACCGGGACCCCGATCAGCGAGGAGGACAACGTCAACGCCGTCCTCGAGAAGGTGACCTCGGGCACGGTGGACGCCGGTCTCGTCTACGTCTCCGACGCCCAGACGGCCGGCGAGGACGTGAGCGTGGTCGAGGTCGACGGCGCCGAGGAGATCGTCAACGCCGACCCGATCGCGGTGATCAACACGACAGAGAATGCCGACGAGGCACGGGCGTGGGTGGACCTGGTGGTCTCCGAGGAGGGCCAGCGGGTGCTCGACGACCTCGGCTTCGGGTCCCCGGCGTGACCTTCGGCCTGCTCCAGTGACCCCGCGCCACGACGGCCCGGCGCTGGGCCGCGTCCCCGCCGGACTACTGGTCCCCGCCTGTCTCGGGATCGCGGTGCTGGTCGTACCCCTGCTCGGGCTCGTCGTGGAGACCCCATGGTCGTCGCTGTGGTCTCGGTTGCGCGATCGCGATGTCGTGTCCGCGCTGCGGCTCAGCCTGGTCACGTCCACCCTCGCCATGGCCGGGTGCCTGGTCGTGGGCGTCCCGCTGGCCTGGGTGCTGGCGCGCATGCACTTTCGCGGACGGCGACTGCTGCGGGCGCTGATCACGGTCCCGCTGGTGCTGCCCCCCGTCGTCGGCGGCATCGCCTTGCTCGTCACCTACAGCCGCACCGGCCCGCTCGGTGGCCCGGTCTACGACGTGCTCGGCGTTCAGCTGCCGTTCACGACCGCCGCCGTGGTGCTCGCGCAGACATTCGTCGCGTTGCCGTTCCTGGTCCTCAGCGTCGAGGGTGCTCTGCGCTCGGTCGGAGCCCGCTTCGACGAGGTCGCCGCAACCCTCGGCTCGCGACGGTGGTCCACCTTCCTGCGGGTGACCCTGCCGCTGGCCGGTCCGGGCATCGCCAGCGGCGCCGTCCTCGCCTGGGCGCGGGCGCTGGGCGAGTTCGGCGCCACCATCACCTTCGCAGGCAACCGCGTCGACGTCACCCGCACCATGCCGCTCGAGATCTACACCACGTACAACACCGACCGCGATGGCGCGCTCGTGCTCAGCCTGCTGCTGCTGCTGGTCAGCGTCGGCGTACTGGCCGCGATGCGAGAGCGCTGGATGGCCGGGTCGCTCGGATGAACGACGCACCCGCGCTCAACGCCCACCTCGTCACCTCGCTCGCAGGCTTCGACCTCGACGCCCGCCTGCAGGCCGAGCCGGGTCAGGTGGTGGCGCTGCTGGGGCCCAACGGGGCGGGCAAGTCCACCGCGTTGCGCTGCCTGGCCGGTCTCGCACCACTGCTCGCGGGCCACGTACGGCTGGGCGACACGGTGCTGGAGGATCCCAGCCAGGGCATCCGCGTGCAGGCGGCAGCGCGCCGGGTCGGCATGGTCTTCCAGGACGGCATGCTGTTCCCGCACCTGAGCGCGCGCGACAACATCGCCTTCGGCCCACGACACCGCGGTCTGTCGCGCACGCGGTCCCGGCAGCGGGCGCAGGAGTGGCTGGAGCGGACCGGCCTGGTCGAGTACGCCGAGCGGACTCCCCGCCAGCTGTCCGGAGGTCAGCGCCAGCGGATCGCGATCACCCGCGCCCTGGCCGCCGATCCCGCGCTGCTGCTGCTCGACGAGCCGCTGTCGTCGCTCGACGTGTCGGCCGCGGTGTCGGTGCGTACGTTCCTGCGCCGCCACCTTGCAGCCGTGCAGGTTGCCACCGTGCTCGTGACCCACCAAGCGATCGACGCGCTCGTTCTCGCCGACCACGTCGTGGTGATCGAGGACGGACAGGTGGCGCAGAGCGGGACTCCTGCAGAGGTGGCCCGAGAGCCGCGCAGCGACCACGTCGCCTCGCTGATGGGGCTCAACCTGCTGCGCGGTGCGGCCGAAGACGATGAAATCCGGCTGGACAGCGGCGGCCTGCTGGTGGCCGTCTGCGCGCAGCGCGGCCAGGTGTTCGCGTCGTTCGCCCCCAACGCGGTGACCCTGCACCACGACCGGCCGCGTACCAGCGCCCGCAACGTCTGGGAGCTGGAGGTGGACGGCATCGCACCGCACGGGGACGCGCTGCGGGTGCACCTCACCGGTGCCGTGCCGCTGCTCGCTGACATCACCCCCAGCGCCCTTGCCGACCTCGAGCTCGCCGACGGCGACCGGGTGTGGGCGAGCGTGAAGGCCACTGAGGTCGCCGTCTACCCGGCCTGATGCCGATCCGCCCGCCCCCCAGCCGCCCCCCAGCCGCCCCCCAGCCGCGCCCCAGCCGCGCCCCAGCCGCGCCGAGATCCGAGCTGATGGTCTCCGCACCCCGATGGCGTGACACACAGCTCGGATCTCGGCGGGCGGGGCGGGGGGCGATAGCATCAGGCCCGCCGCCTCACCTGTCCGCGAGAGGACGCCATGCTGTCGACGCCCGAGCACCCCACCTCTGCCACCCGCCCCCTGCCCGGCGAGCTCGAGCCGGCCAGCAGGGCACCGGACCGCAACCTGGCGCTGGACCTCGTCCGCGTCACCGAGGCGGCGGCCATGGCGGCGGCGCGCTGGGTCGGACGCGGCGACAAGATCGGTGCAGACGGGGTCGCCGTCAACGCCATGCGCGCGCTGATCAGCACCGTCGGCATGCGCGGGACCGTCGTGATCGGCGAGGGCGAGAAGGACGACGCCCCGATGCTGTTCAACGGCGAGCAGGTCGGTGACGGCACCGGACCCGAGTGCGACGTCGCGGTCGACCCGATCGACGGCACCACGCTGACCGCGAAGGCGATGAGCAACGCGATCGCGGTGCTCGCGGTCGCGCCCCGCGGCAGCATGTACGACCCGTCCGCGGTGTTCTACATGGACAAGCTCGTCACCGGCCCCGAGGCAGCCGACGCCGTCGACATCAGGCTCCCTCCGGCCCGCAACATCGCGCTGGTCGCCCGGGCCAAGCGCATCGCGCTGGAGGACGTGACGGTGGCGGTGCTCGACCGGCCGCGCCACAGCGACCTCGTCGACGAGATCCGGGCCACCGGGGCACGGATC
Source organism: Actinomycetota bacterium (assembly GCA_030859165.1). Taxonomy (GTDB): domain Bacteria; phylum Actinomycetota; class Actinomycetes; order Propionibacteriales; family Nocardioidaceae; genus JACCXZ01. Next base: position 9,836 of record JALZKQ010000013.1, on the reverse strand, counting down.
AAGTTCATGACCGACGGGGACGTGGCCGGCGCCGTGCTCGCGGCACGTCCGGACACCGGCGTCGACCTGCTGATGGGCGTGGGCGGGACCCCGGAGGGCATCATCGCCGCCACCGCCATGAAGTGCCTGGGCGGCGTCATCCAGGGACGGCTGTGGCCGACCGACGAGGCCGAGCGGGAGCGCGCCATCGATGCCGGGCACGACCTCGACCGGGTCCTGACCACCGATGACCTGGTCTCCGGCGACGACTGCTTCTTCGTCGCCACCGGCATCACCGACGGCGAGATCATGCGCGGCGTGCGCTACCGGGCCGGCGGATGTACGACGCACTCCCTGGTGATGCGCTCGCGCAGCGGCACCATCCGCGAGATCCTCAGCGAGCACCAGCTGCACAAGCTGCGGGCGTACTCCGCGGTCGACTTCGAGCACTGACGTGCCCGCTGCGCGCGTGCTGGTCGTCGGCGAGGCACTGGTCGACGTCACGCATGCCGTCGACGGTGCCGTGAGCGAGCACCCAGGGGGCTCACCGCTCAACGTGGCCGTGGCGGCGGCCCGCCTCGGCGCACGCGTGACCCTGGCTGCCCAGGTGGGCCACGACCGCCACGGCGAGATCCTCCGGGCCCATCTGCGGGCCAGCGGGGTCGAGCTGGTCGATGTCGGCTCCGGCCGGACAGCCAGCGCCACGGCCTACCTGCAGGCCGACGGCAGCGCGACGTACGACTTCGACCTGCACTGGGATCCCCGTGACCTGCCGGACCCCTCCGCGTACTCCCTGCTGCACGTCGGCTCGATCGGTTCGTGGATGCCGCCAGGCGCCGGCGCCGTCAGGTCGCTGGTGGACGCAGCCCACGCGGCAGGGGTGCCCGTCGGCTTCGACCCCAACCTGCGCCCGACGCTGACCCCGTCGCCGGCGCAGCTGCGGGCTGTGGTGTTCGGGATCGCCGCACACGCCCGCGTGCTCAAGCTGAGCGACGAGGACGCGGCCGGCCTGCTCGGGCCCGGGCAAAATCCTCAGGAGGCACTGGACCAGCTCAGCGGGGCCGGACCCGCACTGCTCGCGATGACGCGGGGCGGTGCAAGCACGGTGCTGCGCTGTGGCGACGTCCGGGTGGAGGTACCGGCGCCGGACGTGCAGGTGGCCGACACCATCGGAGCCGGTGACACGTGGATGGGAGCCGTGCTGGTCGCGCTGCTGACCCGCGGCTGGACCGACCGCGACGATCTCGATGCCCGGGAGCTCGCCTGGCTGGGTGCGATCGCCGCCAGGGCGGCCGCGATCACCTGCACGCGACCGGGCGCAGACCCTCCCTGGCGCCGGGAACTGCCGGAGATCGCCGTTCCGGGCTGACTCCCCTGGGCTCCTATACTGGTCGGTATCCAAGGGCGCGACGCGGAGGTGGCGATGGCCGAGCAGACCGCCGTCCTGGACAGCGGCATCGAGATCTGCTACGAGACGTTCGGGGATCCCGGCGACCCGACCGTGCTGCTGGTGATGGGCCTCGGCGGACCGATGGGCTGGTGGAGCGTCGCGTTCTGCGAGAACCTCCGACGCCGCGGCTATCGGGTCGTGCGCTACGACAACCGCGACACCGGCCGCTCGTCGAGGGTCCGACCCCGCCAACGGCAGCGACGGTCCGCGGTCGTCAGCACGTACCTGGGCTCGCGCAAGCACGGGGAGTACGCGCTCCACGACCTCGCCGACGACGCCTTCGGACTGCTGGACGCCCTCGGCGTCGACCAGGCGCACGTGGTAGGCGTCTCGATGGGCGGCATGATCGCCCAGACGATGGCGCTGGCCCGACCCGACCGGGTGCTGACGCTGACCTCGATCATGGCCTCGACCGGGCGTCGTACGGTCGGCTGGCAGGATCCCCGGCTGCTCCCGATGCTCCTGGGGCGCTCCGGGCTCGATCGCGACTCCTACATCGAACGCTCGGCGATCACGATGACGGCCATCGGCTCTCCCGGTTACCCCGGCGACCCCGAGGCGGGCCGGCGACGGGCCGAGGAGACCTTCGACCGCGGCTGGTCGGCTGCCGGTGCCGCCCGCCAGATGCTCGCAGTGATCAGCCAGCCGGACCGGACCGCTGCCCTGCGCACGCTCGACGTACCGACGCTGGTCGTCCACGGGCTGCAGGACCGCATGGTGCACGTGTCCGGTGGCCGTGCGACCGCGCAGGCCATTCCCGGCGCCGAGCTGGTGCTGATGCCGGGCATGGGCCACGACCTGCCTCCCGAGCTCGACGACACGATCTGCGACGCGATCGAGCGCACCACACGGCGCCGCAACAAGGCTCGGCTCTCCGGCTGAGCCTCACACGGGCGCCTCGGCAAGCGCGACCAGCTCAGCGAGGCCGTCGCGCAGATGATCGATCAGCTGCCACACGTCCGGCACCATCTCGCGGCACACCACGATGCCGAAGTCGAGCGTCCCGTCGTAGCTGAAGAGCGTGATGTTGATGCCTCCGGTCATGTCCGTCACCGCGGAGACCGGGTACATCCCCTCCAGGCGGGCTCCCGCCACGTACAGCGGGAGCTGTGGCCCCGGCACGTTGGACACGAACAGGTTGAACGGCAGTCCCTGGGAGAGTGCGAGCCGGAACAGCGAACGCGCTGCCAGCCCGGACAGGGCCGTCGGCACCGCGGCCGAGAGCTCCTGCAGAATGGTGGCCGGTACTGCCTCGAACCGTCGCTTGGCGTCGGTCATCGAGGCCGCGGTCTCGCGCAGGCGTACGCCGGGGTCCGCCTCGTCGGTCGGCAGCCGGGCGAGCATCACCGAGACAAGGTTCGCGATGTCGCCCTGCTCGTCGCTGCTGCGGATCGACACCGGGACCGCACCGATCAATGGGATGGACGGCAGCGCGTCGTGGTCCAGCAGCCACCGCCGCAGCGCCGTGGTGGTCATCGCCATGACGACGTCGTTGACGGTCAGGCCGAAGGCGTTCTTGACCTTCTTGACGTCGGCCAGCGGCACGCTCCCGTACGCGAACCGGCGGTGTGCGGTGATCGCAGCGTTGAACGGGGTCGGCGGTGCGGTCAGGTCCCGCTCGTCGTTCTCGCTGGTCGAACCGGTCACGATCGCGGTGAGCGCACCGGCCACGCCACTCATCAGCCGTACACCCGGGAGGTTCTTGGCCCCGGGGATGTCGGTGAGGTGGGGGAGCTGCCTGGGCAGCTGGGTGAGCAGGCGCCGGGAGCGGCGTACGGTCGACCACGACCCCCGGGCCAGGATCTCGGCGCTCGACGGGACCGGCGGCGGTGCCCATGGGTCCACCGGCGGGTCCACGACACGGGGCTCGACGCCCGCGTCCAGCACGGTGCTCAGGATCTCGGTCCCGGAGATGCCGTCGATGGCCGCATGGTGGAACTTCGCGTAGACGGCCGCCCGGTCGTCGGCGAGGCCGTGCACGAGGTACATCTCCCACAGCGGCCGGGTCCGGTCCAGCGGCCGGGCATGGATGCGTGCGACCTGCTCCGCGAGCTGTTCGGCTGAGCCCGGCTGCGGCAGGGCCACCTCACGGGTGTGGTACTCCAGGTCGAAGTCGGGATCTTCGATCCAGTACGGGTGGCCCAGCCCCAGCGGCACCTCCACGACCCGCTCGCGCAAGGCGTCGACGAGGTGCAGGCGCGGCTCCATCATCGCCCGTAGGTCATCGAGCGTGATCTCGCCCTGCGGAGCCGTGGCGGGGTCGAGCACCAGCAGCGCACCGACGTGGCCGGTCGTGGTCGAGGACTCGACCAGCAGGAACTGCGCGTCCAGCGACGACAGCTGCTTCACCGGCTGCTCCTGGTCGGGGGCGTCGGGGTGCCGGGTGCGGCGCCTCGTCCAGCCGAGCCTACGCTCCCGGTCGGTCCTGCTCCCCGCCTGCACCAGGAGTCCCGGCGGCCACCGGTTTACCAGGGTCCCCTGGTAAACCGCACTGACCACGGGCTGCAACCCATGGGCAGTGACAACGCGCCATGGGGAGTGCCGGCGGGACTCAGCGGATGAGTAGCAGCGGCCACCAGCGTACGTCCACCCGGGCGGCCTCGCCCTCGGCTCCCACGACCAGCCCGATGCTGTCCTCGCCATCGGGATAGACCCGAGCCGTGAGGCAGGCACCAGCGACGAACAGCTCGACGATCGACCCATCCACGAGTACCCGTAGTTCGACTCCGCCGTCGGCGTCCTCGGTCACGGGTACGGCGTACCGGCCGCCGAGCGTGCCAGCCCGCCGGCTCGAGTGGTTCCGGTCGAGCGACACCTCACCGGCGCCTGCGTCGTACGTGATGAGCGTGGCCTCGGTAGCCAGCGCATCGGTCAGGAGCCGTACCCACGCACGTCCACCGGGCGGGACGCTCAGGCGTACCTCCAGGTCCAGGTGCGCACCGGCTCGCGCGTCGAGCAGCCGCTCGCAGTCGAGGAGCCGCAGGCCCAGCGACTCCCGTCCTGCTCCACGTAAGCCCAGCAGCTCGGCCGCCGGGTACTGGATGAGCCGGCCATCACTGCCCAGGCTCAGCGCACGCGGGGCGGTGAGCACGCCGGCCCATCCATCCGCGGCGACGTCAGCCTGCGAGCGCGCCTCCCACGACCAGGCCCACATCAGTACCCGGTCACCGTCCGCCATGGTGGTGGCTGCGTAGAAGTCGGGGCCGTGGTCCAGCCGGCCGGCACGCTGGGCCACCAGCCGGTCGCCGACGATGTCACCCACGGTGAACGCCACGTGATCCAGCCGGTCCGGCGACCAGGCCGACATGACCAGAAGCCACCGGTCACCGAGCGGGACCAGCGACGGGCACTCCCACCCCTCGCCGACCCACTGACCCGAAAAGACCGGGTCGGTGCCGGTCAGGAGCAGTCCCCTCGGCGTCCAGTCGACCAGGTCCGGTGACGTCATGAGCAGGCAGCACGGGGCGCCCTCGGGCAGTCCTGCCCCGATCACCATCCGGTAGTCGCCCTCGCTCCCCCACCCGTACGGGTCGCGGAACATGGTGACCTCCTGCGGCGGGGTCGCGACCACCGGCGCCCGCCCGGCGATCCAGGTGACGCCGTCAGGCGCCGGGCGGGCGAGGCACACCGACTGGTGCATCGCGTCGCTGCGGTAGCCGCTGTACAGGAGCCACGGCTCGCCGCCGACGAGGACCGCGCTGCCCGACCAGCAACCAGCGGCATCCGGCCCGTCCGGGCGAGGCGTCAACGCGACCGGTCGCTCGGTCCAGGTCACCAGGTCGGTGCTGCTCCAGTGCAACCAGCAGATGTCGCCGTGCACCGTCGACGCCGGGTTGTGCTGGGCGAACAGGTGGTACGTGTCGCCCACCCGTACCGGGGCGTTGGGGTCGTTGATCCATCCCGTGGTAGCCGACAGGTGCAGGCGCGGTCGGTGTCGTTCGCTCATGCCGCCCCATCCCTCGTACCCGACTCGCGGATGGGCAGCACCGAACTCACGGACGGGCGGGGTCGGCCGGGGGCCGTCGCGTCAGGAAAGCGCGCTTCTTGCGCGGACGCTTCACCGTCACGCCCCCCATCAGGGCCAGCCCCGTCACCCGGACCACCGGCGCACCGGGCGGCGGCTGCGCGACGTTGCGATGGTTCTGCTCGAAGCCGCCCATGAAGCCGACCCCGTCGACCACGATCGCCATGTCCTCCGGGACCACGATGTCGATGCCGCCCATGATCGTCCATGCCCGGATCGTCACCTCGTGGGTCTGCAGCCGGGCGTCGGTGAGGTCGAGATTGACGCCGCCCATGACCGCGACGGCGTTGAACTCCGTCGGCACCACCCATGCCCCCTTGCGATCGCTCCCGCTCATCACCGCGATCGCCGTGTGCGACGTGGGCGTACCACCGATCCGGTCCGGCAGCCGCGGCGCGGGAGACGGCTCGAGGGGACCTGTCCGCGATGTCTCCTCGGGCAGGTCGCGGGTCAGCGGCACCAGGTCGGCCTGGGTACGGGCCGCGAACGCCGCGTCGAGGCGTTCCTGCAGCTCCTCGAGGTCGATGTACCCGTCACCGGCCGCGACGCGCAACCGCTCGGTCACCGCATACCGCTCACGGTCGCCGATCCGGCGGTGGTGGGCCGGCAGCGGCGCCGACGGGTTCGGCTCCTGGTCCGCGGGCTCGGTCACCCCCGCAGACTAGCCCCGCCGCGGGGCATCCGGATGACACTACCGTGGGCGCATGCCGATGGCCACATCGCCGCGGACGCTCGCGACGGCGACGTCCGAGCGCGGCGAGCTGGTGCTGCGGCGCCGGGCCGACGGCGCCCTCGAGCTGCGGGTGAACGGCGTCTTCGTCATGGACACGACCCGGACGTCGACCGAACGAGCGCTGGCACGTGCCGCCCTCGCCCTCAAGCGGCCGCATCGCGTGCTCGTCGGCGGGCTCGGCCTCGGCTTCACGACGGCGGAGCTGCTCGGCGACCCGCGGGTCCGCAGGGTCGTCGTAGCCGAGATCGAGCCCGCCGTGCTCGCCTGGATGAGCGACGGGACCGTGCCCGGCGGTGCCCGTGTCGTGGGCGACCACCGGGTGCAGGTGCGGCTCGGCGACGTACGCGACGTCGTGACCGAGCAGGCGCCCGCCAGTCTCGACGCGATCCTGCTCGACGTCGACAACGGTCCGGACTTCCTGGTGCTCGACGCCAACGCTGCGCTCTACCGAGAGGCGTTCGTTCACGCCTGTCTGGTACGCCTGCGCCCGGGGGGCGTCGTGGCGGTCTGGTCCTCCACGGAGTCGCCGGCCCTGGAGTCGGTGCTGTCGCACGCCGCCGGTTCCTACGCCAAGCGCTCCTACCAGGTCGCTCTGGGCGGACACCCCGAGACGTACACCGTCTACTCGGTCACCGCGGCTGACTTGTAACGTCTGGCCCATGAGCGCCGACACCCAGCCAGGCTTCCGGATCGAGCACGACACCATGGGCGAGGTACGCGTGCCCAAGGACGCCCTGTGGCGGGCCCAGACCCAGCGTGCGGTCGAGAACTTCCCGATCTCGGGCACCGCGCTGGAGGGGTCGCACATCCAGGCACTCGCGCGGGTCAAGGCGGCCTGCGCCAAGGCCAATGCCGAGCTCGGCGTGCTCGAGCAGGACATGGCCGACGCGATCGTCGGGGCCGCCGAGGAGGTCGCCTCGGGGGTCCACGACCAAGAGTTCCCGATCGACGTGTTCCAGACCGGGTCGGGCACCTCGTCGAACATGAACGCCAACGAGGTGATCGCCACGCTGGCGACCCGTGCGCTGGGCCGCGACGTGCACCCCAACGACCACGTCAACGCCAGCCAGTCCAGCAACGACGTCTTCCCGACCTCGATCCACGTCGCCGCTGCTGGCGCCACCACCACCGAGCTGGTCCCCGCCCTGGACCACCTCGCGACCGCGCTGGAGTCCAAGGCCGACGCCTTCCGCGAGGTGGTGAAGTCCGGTCGCACGCACCTCATGGACGCCACACCGGTCACCCTGGGCCAGGAGTTCGGCGGGTACGCCACGCAGATCCGCAAGGGCATCACACGTCTGCAGGCCTCGCTGCCCCGGGTGGCCGAGGTCCCGCTGGGCGGCACGGCCGTCGGCACCGGCATCAACACCCCGGCCGGCTTCCCGCAGCGGGTGATCGAGTTGCTCGCCGCCGACACCGGCCTGCAGATCACCGAGGCCGACGACCACTTCGAGGCCCACGGCGCCCGTGACGGCCTGGTGGAGTTCTCCGGCCAGCTGCGTACGGTCGCGGTCAGCCTCACCAAGATCTGCAACGACCTGCGCTGGATGGGCTCCGGTCCGCGTACCGGCCTGTCCGAGATCGCGCTGCCGGACCTGCAGCCCGGCTCCAGCATCATGCCGGGCAAGGTCAACCCGGTGCTGCCGGAGGCCACCTTGATGGTCTGCGCGCAGGTGATCGGCAACGACGCGACGATCACGGTGGCCGGCGCTTCGGGCACGTTCGAGCTCAACGTCATGCTGCCGGTGATCGCCCGCAACCTGCTCGAGTCGATCCGCCTGCTCGGCAACGCCTCCCGGGTGCTGGCCGACCGCTGCGTCGAGGGCATCACAGCCGACGAGGAACGCTGCAAGGAGTACGCGGAGTCATCCCCGTCGGTGGTCACGCCCCTCAACCGCCACATCGGGTACGAAGCCGCCGCGTCGGTCGCCAAGAAGGCCGTCGCCGAGCGCAAGACGATCCGCGAGGTCGTCATCGAGCTCGGGTACGTCGAGCGTGGTGAGCTCACCGAGGCGCAGCTCGACGAGGCGCTCGACGTGCTGGCCATGACGCACCCGTGAGGCGTGCCCGCCGTTGGCGACGGGGACCCCTGCGGCGGACCGCGGTTGGCGACGGGGACCCCTGCGGCGGACCTATCGGCATGGGGGACCCCCTCGCTCATCCGGGTGGGGGGTCCGTGCGGCGCATGACCTGGAACGGACCGCGGTGCAGCACCCGCTCGTACGACGCCTCCGGAACCAGCTGCTCGGCGTAGGCAACGCCGTCTCGGGCCGGGCCCGACCACGTGCCGGCGTCGAGCACCACGTAGTCCGGCTGCACCGGCCCCAGGTCGCTGCCGACCCAGTACGCGGTGCGTTCGCCGACCAGCGGTGTCAGCAGCCCGATGTCGCTGGCCACCGACGTCCCCTCCGGCACCGCTGCCAGCACCGCGGCCGCCTGCTCGGCCCGGGTGCCCCCGTCGTACGTGGCCGGGTCGATCAGCGTCCGGAACGGGAACGACACGCACAGCGCGACCGCCACCGCGACCGCCGCCGTGGGCGCACGTGCGGCGAGCGGACGCAGCCAGTCCGGGCCGTCGGCCCGGGTCCGCACGATCGCGTCGAGCAGCGCCACGAACACGACGGTCATGACCGTCAGCGAGTAGTGGAAGTCGGTGCCCCAGTAGCTCTCGTTGTCCGACAGGAACCTGATCACCAGTGCCGGCACGGTGACCAGCACCCACGGTGAGCGCAGCGCGAGGGCGGCGGTGACCACGACGACGAGCAGCAGTGTCACGAGCTTCACCGACGGCGACACCAGGTCCGCCGGCAGGCCCAGCACACGCTCGGTCAGTCCCACCCCGTCGTCGCCCTGCGGCCAGAAGCGGTAGCTGCCCTCGGCGTTGTGGGCCGGGATGATCCACACCGTCGTCACGGCGAAGGACACGATCCCGGCAAGCGCCAGGCCGATGCCCCAGCGCCGGGCACCCGGCGGCCCGCGATGCCGGGCGTGCCCGGGGGCACCGTTTCCGCCGCTGAGCATCAGCACGACGCCGACGGCGGCCACGGTGAGCGCGAGGTCCTCCTTGACCAGGATCAGCGGCAGCGTCCACAGGGCCACCCGCAGCCAGTCGCGGTCCAGGTAGGCCGCCCCGGCGAGCGCGAGCAGCGGTGCGGCGATCGCCACCTCGTGGAAGTCGAAGTCGACCGCCGACTGCACCCCCCAGGAGAGCCCGTACGCGGCTCCCACGGCCAGGCCGGGAGCGAAGCCGAGATGGCGGGTGCCCGCCCGCGCGACGACGACCACCGAGACAGCGACCAGGAGGGCCTGCCCGAGCATCAGCGTCTCGGTGTGCGGGAACAGCCGGTACGCCGGCGCGAAGATCGCCAGTGCCGGGCTGAAGTGGTCGCCGAAGAAGTTGGCCCCGGGTCCTTGCACGGCCACGATCGGCGCACCGAGGTGCGCGTAGCCGGCGATGGCCTGCTCGAAGATCGCCACGTCCCAGGATCGGGACGCGAACCGGTGCAGACGGGCCAGCGACACCGCCGCGTACAGGGTCGCGCAGCCCAGCCCCAGCAGCCAGGGCGCGTACGCGCGCAGGCGTCGCCTGGTGTCGTCCGGGACCTGCACCGGGCCATGGTGGCACGCAGGTCCGGGCGCACCCGTGCCCC
>JALZKQ010000105.1 GCA_030859165.1 Actinomycetota bacterium | reverse complement strand
CGGCAGGGTCGGCGTCGGTGCGGGGCTCGGGCACGGACCCATCCTGCCCGGTTGCACTGACACCGGTGAAGCGGACGCGCATCCGCTCGGCGGCCAGACGGCGCTCGTACTCGACTTCGACGACGGGGACCCCTGTGCCCGTAGGTTGAGCATGGGGGACCCCGTCGCTCATCGACGGGGTCAGCCGGAGACGGCAGCAGCCACCTGGCGGGCCAGGCGGAGCGCCTCGCGCGCCCAGTCCGGCGACGCACCCGCCAGCCCGCAGGCCGGCGTGACCACGATCCGCGGTGCCAGCGTCGGCGCGTCATGACCGAGCCGGTCGAAGAAGCGCAGCAGCCGGTCGGTGAGCTCGGCATCGCTCACCGCGGTCTCCTGCCGGGTCGAACCGACGACGCCGGGCCACAGGTCGACCCCCGCCTCGAGAGCCTGGCTCCACACGTCGTCGGAACCGGCCAGCGCCAGGTCGTACGAGATGGCCGTGAAGCCGGCGTCGACGAGCAACGGCACCGGGACGTCGGACGCGCAGACGTGCACGACGGGGCGGGCACCGGCGCCGCTGATGGCCGCTGTCACCTGCTTCAGGGCGGCTATGGCGGTGGGTGCGTCGACCGATCGGTGCCGACCGAATCCGCTGGCCGTCGGCACCGCGGCGGCGAGCACGGCCGGCAGCGCGGGCTCGTCGACCTGGACGATCACGTCGGCCCCCGGCACGCGGCGCGCCACGTCGGCGACGTGCTCGGCGGTCCCCTCGGCGAGTGACTGGGCGAGCTCCCGTCGGGCACCGTGGTCGGCGAGGACCCGGTCACCGCGGGGACGCTCCATCGTCGCCGCGAGCGTCCACGGCCCGCTCACCTGCACCTTGAGCGGACCGGTGTACCCCTGGGTGAGCTCCTCGAGCGCATCGAGGTCCTGCGACAGCAACGACACGGCGCGGCGGTGGTCGATGCCGGAGGCGTCCGTCAGGCGCCAGCCTGCCGGCTGGAGGTCGGCGGCCAGGCCGCTGAGCAGCGCGGTGGCGCGGCCGATCATCGACGCGTGCGGTCCGCGGTCGGGCAGCTCGGGCAGGTGCACCAGGTCGGGCAGCTCGCCGACCACGATGCGGAGGGCCTCGACAACGTCCTCGCCCGGCATGGACCCGATCCCGGTCGCCCGTGCGGTGCTCACCGTCGGGTGCTCGCGATGGTGGCGCTGCCGACGACACGGCTGCCCTCGTAGACGACGACCGCCTGCCCCGGTGCGATCCCGGCGGCGGGCTCGTGCAGGTCGACGACCAGCTCGTCAGCGAACGGCGTGACGGTCGCCCCGTGCTCGTCGCCGTGCGCACGCAGCTGCACCGTGCACCGCAAGGCATCGCTCGGCGCGGTACCGCACCAGCGCGGCCGGATCCCGGTCAGGCTCCCGACGGCGAGGTCCTCACGCGCACCGACGGTCACGGTGCCGTTGACCGGCTCGATGTCGAGCACGAAACGCGGCTTGCCGTCGGCCGCGGGGACGCCCAGACGGAGGCCCCGCCGCTGGCCGACGGTGAACGCGAACGCACCGTCGTGCTCGCCCACGACCGCCCCGTCGGTGTCGAGGATCCGGCCGGGACGCTCCCCCAGGGCCCGGTGCAGGAACCCGGCGGTGTCGCCGTCGGCGATGAAGCAGATGTCGTGGCTGTCGGGTTTGTCGGCGACCGACAGTCCCCGTCGTGCGGCCTCGGCGCGTACCAGCTCCTTCGGGGTGTCCCCGAGCGGGAACAGCGAGTGCGCCAGCTGCTGCTGGGTCAGCACCCCCAGGACGTAGGACTGGTCCTTGCCGGGGTCGACGGCGCGGTGCAGCTCGGTGGAGCCGTCGGGGGCGGTGACGGTCTGGGCGTAGTGACCGGTGACGACCGCGTCGAACCCGAGTGCGATCCCGCGCTTGAGCACCGCCTCGAACTTGATCCGCTCGTTGCAGCGCAGGCACGGGTTGGGCGTACGACCGGCGTCGTACTCGGCGACGAAGTCCTCGACCACGTCGGCGTGGAAGCGCTCGGACAGGTCCCACACGTAGAACGGGATGCCGATCACGTCCGCGGCCCGGCGGGCGTCGCCGGCGTCCTCGATCGAGCAGCAACCCTGGGCACCGGAGCGGTACGACTGCGGGTTGCGGGACAGCGCGAGGTGGATGCCGGTCACGTCGTGGCCGGCATCGGCGACGCGGGCGGCGGCGACGGCGGAGTCGACACCGCCGGACATGGCGGCCAGGACGCGCATCAGCGGGCCCCCCGGCTGAGCAGTCCGGCGTCGCGCGCCCGCGAGACCGCACCGGGCAGCGCGGCGACCAGCCGGTCCACGTCGGCACCGGTGGAGGTGTGCCCGAGGGAGAACCGAAGCGACCCCCGGGCGTGCTCCTCGGACCGACCCATCGCCAGCAGCACGTGGCTGGGCTGCGGCACACCGGCAGTGCAGGCCGAACCGGTGGAGCACTCCACCCCGGCGGCGTCCAGCAGCATCAGCAACGAGTCGCCCTCGCACCCCGGGAAGCTCAGGTGCGCGATGCCGGGCAACCGGTGTGTGTCACGGGACTCCCCGTTGACCAGCACGCCCGGCACCGCTGCGCGGACGCGCTCGACCAGGTCGTCGCGGAGCGTCTGCAGCCTGCCGTGCAGGTCGGCACGCTGCGCGACCGCGAGCTCCACGGCGCGGGCGAACGCGGCGATGCCGGCCGTGTCGAGCGTCCCGGACCGGATCTGGCGCTCGTGGCCACCGCCGTGCAGCTGCGGCGTCACCTCGACCTCGCGCCGGACGAGCAGCGCGCCGACGCCGACCGGGCCGCCGATTTTGTGCGCGCTCACGGTGAGTGCCTCCACGCCGCTGTCGTCGAAGTGCACCGGCAGCACCCCGACCGCCTGCACGGCGTCACTGTGCACCGGGATCCCGTACGCCCGCGCGATGTCCACCACCTCCGCGACCGGCTGGACCGTGCCGACCTCGTTGTTGGCCCACATGCAGCTGACCAGCGCGACAGAGTCCGGGTCCTGCTCGACACACGCTCGCAGCGCGGCGGTGTCCAGCCGGCCCACGGCGTCCACCGGGAGCAGCTCGACCTGCATGCCGTCGTCGGTCATCGACATCAGCGGGTCGAGCACGGCGTGGTGCTCGATCGTGGGGGCCAGCAACCGCATGCGGCGCGGGTCCGCCCCCCGACGGGCGGCGGCGATGCCCTTGACGGCCAGGTTGTCCGCCTCGGTGCCGCCGGAGGTGAACACGACATCGCCCGAACGTGCCCCCAGGGCTCCGGCGATCGTCTCCCGGGACTCCTCGACCACGCGGCGTGCGGCACGGCCGGAGGCATGCAGGCTGGACGGGTTGCCCAGCCGCTGGAGCTGTCGGGTCAGCAAGTCGACGACCTCCGGGCGGACCGGGGTCGTGGCAGCGTGGTCGAAGTACGCGGGAGCGTCCGTCCGGGCAGGCATGGCGGCTCCAGGGTAGTCGCCGGCACGGCCCAGTCCGGCCGGGAGGCCCACGGATGAACGGGCTGCACCCGAGCGAGTCCCAGGCGCGCAGCGGCGCAGCGGCCTGGGGCGGCGTCCACGCCAGCCACGGTCCGTCCGGCCGGTGGAATGGTGCCGACAAGGGATCACGCCGACCCGCGCTCCGGGATCGGGCCCTGGACCTGTTGGTAGCGCTCGAAGGTGCTGACCAGCACACCTTCACCGTGGGTGAGCGCCGGCAGCGTCCGACGCAGCTGGTGCTCCCGAGCCGCGGGGATATCGCCGGACAGCAGGTACGACGAACCTCGCGGCTCGGTGTGCAGCGGGACGCCGCGCACCTGCGCCAGTGCGCCGAGTACGGAAGCGAGCGTGTCTGCCGGGATCTCGAGCTCGAAGCGGTGGATCGGTTCGAGGACGTGCGTGCCGGCCCGTTGCAGCGCCTTCATCAACACCAGTGGCGTCAAGGTCCGAAAGGCTCCTGCGGTGCTCGACATACTGGCGTCGAAGGAGCCGTGCGAGTGACTCTGTCGGGCCCAGTAGCCGGAGTGCGTCATGGTGACCGTGCAGTCGGTGACCTGCCAGCCGTGGAGCCCCTGGCGCAAGGTCGCGCTCACGGTCTGCTCGACGGCGGTGAAGAACGCCGACGGCATCGAGCCGAGCTCCACCTCCAGGCGAAACGCGATGCCGCTGCGGACGGGCGCCCGGTCGATGCGTAGCCCGACGGTCGCGAGGCAGGGGTTGGACTCCGTGTCGATGAACTCGACGGCAGCGCCGGAGCCGGCGGGCCGTTCCACGCAGATGGTGGTGGTCTCCCGGAAGGTCACGTCCACGCCGTACTCCTGGGCCAGGGTGGCCTGGATGACCTCCTTCTGCACCTCGCCGTACAGCGAGACAGCCACCTCCTGCCGGTCGTCCTGCCGCAGGTTGATCAGCGGGTCCTGGTCGGCGAGCTGCGTGAGCGCAGCGTGCAGAGCCCCCCGGTCTGCCGGTCGGCAGGGGTCGACGACCGTCTCCAGCGACGGCGGGGAGAAGTGGTGCTGCTCACTGTGTGTCCGATGCGGTACGCCGAGCACGTCGCCGACCCGCACCGAGACCAGGCCCCACAGCTTCGCGATCTGGCCGGCGGCGACCGATGTACGCTGTGCTGCTGATCCACGATCGAAGACCCTGATCGCGGTGACCTTGGCCTCGTCCCCTGGACGCAGCTGCAGCCGGTCCCGCACGTGCACGGTGCCGGAGAACATGCGGACGTACGTCACCTTCTCCCCCGCCGGGCCACGCTCGACCTTGAACACCGTGCCGGAAACGGGACCGTCCACGTCACTCTCGGTCGCTGGCAGGAGCTCGGTGATCGCCGCGATCAGCGCCTCGACGCCGGCACCGGTCACGGCGGAGCCGTAGAGCACCGGATGCACGAGCGCCCGCCGGGTCTGCCCGGCCAGGTCGGCTCGCAGGCGGGGATAGTCGACGCTTCCTCGGTCGTTGACGAAGGCGTCCAGGAGTGCCTGGTCCCGGCTGGCCAGGAGGTCGGCCAACCGGTCGGCGAAACGTCGATCGCTGCCGGCGTACGGCTCGAAGAACGCAGCCTGGGTGCCCGCCCCGTCGGTCGAGCCGAGCTCGATGACGGCCGTGGTCAGCTTGTCGCCGATGTCCCGGAGGACATCGTCGGGCCTCGCGCCGGCCCGGTCGATCTTGTTGACGAAGATCAGGGTGGGAATCTCGAGCCGCTGCAGGGCCCGCATCAGCACGCGGGTCTGAGACTGCACCCCCTCGACCGCGGTGACGACCAGCACCACCCCGTCGAGGACGCCGAGGACCCGTTCCACCTCGGCGATGAAGTCGGAGTGGCCGGGTGTGTCGATCAGGTTGACGGTGACGTCGCCCACGGTGAAGGACACGACGGCGGACTTGATGGTGATACCGCGCTGCCGCTCGAGGGCCAGCGTGTCGGTCTGCGTGCTGCCGTCGTCGACGCTGCCCACCTCGTCGATCACGCCGACGGCGTGGAGCAGCCGCTCGGTCAGGCTGGTCTTACCGGCGTCGACATGTGCCAGGATCCCCACGTTCAACGTCTTCACGGAGCCTCATGTCCTCTGCGTAGGTGATGGGTACCTGCTGGCGGGGCATGAGGGCTGTGCGCATGTGCTTCTCCCGGGGGACTCGGTCGGCTGGCCAGTCGAGCAGTCATCGGCTGTGGAGGGCAACCGCATTTGCTCAGCGTCGTGGCGGCGGCGGCAAATCCGGTTGCTCGATCCGCCGCCACCTGCCAGCCTGGTCGCCTCATGTGGAGCTGACGACAACCCCGACCCGCGCCCGTGGCTCAGCCCGGCGGGTCCTGACTCCGAGCGCACGGAGCCCCCTTGTCCTCCCCAGTCCGCCCTCTCCTGGGCCCTCTTGTCGGCCGCAACCTGTCCCGGTCCTACGGCGAGCACACCGTCCTCGACGGCGTCGACGTGACGGTCTCACCAGGTCGCCGGCTCGGACTGCTCGGCGAGAACGGCGCCGGCAAGTCGACGCTGCTGCGCCTGCTCGCCGGCGTCGAGGTGCCCGATGCCGGCTGGGTGGAGCGTCCCGACGACGTGGCGTACCTGCCGCAGGAGCCGCACTTCGCTCCCGGCACCAGCATCGGGTCGGTGCTCGAGGAGGCGCTGGCGCCGCTGCACGAGGCCGTACGTGACATCGAGTCGCTCGGCGCTCGACTCGCCGCCGAGCCGGACCTGGCCGACTCGTACGCCGAACGTCTGGAGTGGGCGCAGGCACACGACGCCTGGGACGCCGACCGGCGCGCCGACGTCGCCGCCGGCCGGCTCGGCCTGCAGTTGCTGGACCACACCGATGACGTCGCCCGGCTGTCCGGAGGGCAGCGCAGCCGGCTCGCGCTGGCGGCGCTGATCACCCGACGCCCGAGCGCGGCGCTGCTCGACGAGCCGACCAACCACCTCGACGACGACGCGTTGACCCTGCTCGAGGAGTTCCTGCTGGACCTTCCGGGCGTCGTGGTGGCAGCCAGTCACGACCGGGTCTTCCTCGACCGGGTCTGCACGCACGTCCTCGACCTCGACCCCACCCGTGTCGGCATGGATGGCCACGGCGGCCGGACCTCCGCCGGCGGCTACAGCGGCTACCTCGCGGCCAAGCAGAAGGCACGCGTGCTGTGGGAGGAGAAGTACGCGGCGCAGCAGGAACAGATCGCTGACCTGCGCCGCGCCGCTGCGGTGACCGCCCGCCAGGTGGCGCCGAACCGCCCGCCGCGCGACGGTGACCGGTACATCCACCACTTCAAAGGCGCCCGGGTCGACCGTACGGTGGCTCGCCGGGTCCGCGACGCGGAACGCCGGCTCCAGGTCGCCGAACGACTGCAGGTGCCCAGGCCGCCGCGCAGTCTGTCGTTCGACCGGCCGTTGACCGGTGACGCTCGCGGCCGGCCCAGCGTGTGGGTGCGCGACCTGGTCGTCCATGGGCGGGTCCGCGTGCCGCGAGTCGACGTCGCCGCCGGCGGCAAGCTGCTGGTGACCGGCCCGAACGGCTCGGGCAAGTCCAGCCTGCTCGCCGTGCTGGCCGGCAGCCTGCGACCCGACCGCGGCATCGTCGAGGTCTCCGCCCGGCGCACCGGCCTCCTGGTGCAGGACGTCACCTTCACGCATCCGGACCGCGGTGCGCGCGAGACCTACGACCGGGCTCTGGGGGCGGATCGGGCGCAGTGGCGACCACTGCACGACCTGGGTCTGCTGCACCCCCGCGAGACCGGCAAGCCGGTCGCCGCCCTCTCCGTCGGTCAGCGCAGGCGCCTCGCCCTGGCGATCCTGGTGGCCGGCTCCCCGGAACTGCTGCTGCTTGACGAGCCGACCAATCACATCTCCCTGGCGTTGGCCGACGAACTCGAACAGGCACTAGGCACCGCCGCCGGCACGGTCGTGCTCGCCAGCCACGATCGATGGCTGCGGCGCCGGTGGGGGCACGTCCGCCTGGAGTTGAGAGGCTGAGCAGTCAGGCTGCACTCAGCCCTTGCGCTTGATGACCTCGTCGGTCGCCTGCGGCAGCACCTTCCTCAGGTCGCCGACCACCCCGAAGTCGACGAGCTCGAAGATCGGCGCCTCCGCGTCCTTGTTGACCGCGACGATGGTCTGGGACGTCTGCATCCCCGCCCGGTGCTGGATGGCACCGGAGATGCCGGTGGCGACGTACAGCCGCGGCGACACCGTCTTGCCGGTCTGGCCGATCTGGAAGGAGTGGGGATACCACCCGGAGTCCACCGCGGCGCGGGAGGCGCCGACAGCGGCGCCGAGGGAGTCCGCGAAGGCCTCCACCTCGGTGAAGTCGCCGCCCGTGCCGCGTCCGCCGGAGACGACGATCGCGGCTTCGGTCAGCTCGGGACGGCCGGTCGCCTCGCGCGGCCTGCGCTCGATGATGCGGGCGGTTTTCGCGCCGGCGGAGATCTGCACCCCGAACGCTTCGACCTCGGCCGCCCCGGTGGCCTCGACGGGCGTGACCGAGTTGGGCTTGACCGTGATGATGGGCGTGCCCTTGCTGACCGACGCGGTCACCGTGTAGTTGCCGGCGAACACCGACTGGGTGGTCTGCACCCCACCGTCGGCAGCCACCACGTCGACGGCGTCGGTGATGATGCCGGACTCGGCCTTGATCGCCAGGCGGCCGGCGACCTCCTTGCCCTCGGCCGAGGACGGGATGAGGACCGCAGCCGGCGACGTGGCAGCCACCAGCTGCGCCAGCGCTTCGGCCTGCGGGGCCACCAGGTAGTCGCCGAGCGCCGGGTCGTCCAGGACGTACACCTTGGCGGCACCGAACCTCGCCAGGGCCGG
This sequence comes from Actinomycetota bacterium, assembly GCA_030859165.1. Lineage (GTDB taxonomy): Bacteria > Actinomycetota > Actinomycetes > Propionibacteriales > Nocardioidaceae > JACCXZ01. The sequence goes on along the minus strand of JALZKQ010000105.1, from coordinate 6,274 downwards.
CACCGCGGTGTCGACCGCGGACCCGACGAACACCGCCGACGGCTCGCCCAACCGGGCTGCGAGCGTCAGGAGCTCGGCGGTCGTCTTGCGTACCACACCGTCGCGGTGGTCGACGAGTACGAGGACTTCACTCATGGTCGGTGCGCTCCCAGTCAGCGATCAACGGTCAGACGAACTTCTGCGTCGCGAGGTACTCGGCGAGTTGCACGCCACCGTCGCCCTCGTCGGTCACGATCTTCCCGGCCGTACGCGCCGGACGGGCCTCGAAGGCCGACACCCGGGTCCACGCGCGCTCGAGTCCGACCTGGGCGGCATCGACGCCGATGTCTCCCAGCGTCCAGGTCTCGACCGGCTTCTTCTTGGCGGCCATGATCCCCTTGAAGGACGGGTAGCGCGGCTCGTTGGACTGGTCGGTGACGCTCACCAGCAGGGGGAGCGACGCCTCGACGATCTCGGTGGCGACGTCACCGTCGCGGCGGATACGTACGGTGCCACCGTCGACCGTGACCTCGGAGGCGAAGGTCACCTGTGGGAGGCCCAGGCGCTCGGCCAGCATCGCCGGCACCACGCTCATCGACCCGTCGGTCGAGGCCATGCCGCACAGCACCATGTCGTGGTCCAGCTTCTCGATGGCCCTGGCCAGCACGAGGGAGGTGGCCACGGAGTCCGAGCCGTGCAGCACCTCGTCACAGACGTGCACACCCTTGTGGGCACCCATCTGCAGCGACTTGCGCACCGCGTCGGCAGCCTGCTCCGGACCGACGGTCAGCACGGTGACCTCTCCGTCGCCCGCCTCGGTGATCTTCAGAGCCTCCTCGATCGCGTACTCGTCGAGCTCCGACAGCAACCCGTCGCTTCCGGCGCGGTCGACGGTGTTGTCCGAGGCGTTGAACGTGCGGTCGCCCGTGGCGTCGGGTACGTGCTTCACGCAGACGACAATGTTCATGGCCGTACGGCCTCCTCGATCGTCGGTTTCGTCGGTGACGATCATGGCATCCGGCGCGGACGGGGGGCGCTCCGGCCCGCTGCACGGGACCGGACGACGGATGCGGTCGTCGGCACCGATCAGTTCTCACCGCGGCGGCGGTCTGTACCGACGAGACCATGACAAGACCTTGACCTCGACCGCGCTCGAACTCCTAGCGTCGTGCTCGGACCGTGTCAGGTGATGACCAGAAGGGCACGAGCACAGATGCAGATATCCGTTACCCGACCGTCGGTGGCACTGCCTAGGGTTCGATCATGATGCGAACGGCGACAGACGCGACCACCGGGACGTCATCGGGCACGACGGCCGTCGAGGCCATCGACCTGGTCAAGCACTTCGGGGACACCGTCGCCGTCGACGGAGTGAGCTTCTCGGTCCCGCAGGGCTCGGTGCTCGGCCTGCTCGGCCCCAACGGCGCCGGCAAGACGACGCTGGTCCGGATGCTGACCACCCTGAGCCGGCCTACCAGCGGCACCGGTCTGGTCGGGGGCCACGACATCATCAAGGAGCCGGAAGCCGTACGCCGCAGCATGGGCCTGACCGGCCAGGCGGCCACCGTGGACGAGCTGCTCACCGGCCGTGAGAACGTCCGGCTGATCGGCCGCCTGTACGGCCTGCCGATGAGCTATCTGCGGGAGACGACCGACGCGCTGCTCGAGCGGTTCCGGCTCACAGACGCCGCGGACCGGCTGGCCAAGACCTACTCCGGTGGCATGCGGCGGCGCCTCGACCTCGCGGTCAGCCTGGTCGCGGCCCCACCGGTGCTGTTCCTCGACGAGCCGACCACCGGCCTCGACCCGCGCAGCCGGGTCGAGCTGTGGGACGTGCTGCGGGACCTGGTGCGCGACGGCACCACGCTGCTGCTGACGACGCAGTACCTCGAGGAGGCCGACCAGCTCGCCGACCAGATCGTGGTCATCGACCGCGGCCATGTGATCGCATCCGGCACCCCGACCCAGCTCAAGGACGAAGCCGGGCAGGCGAGTGTCGTGCTCACGGTCAAGTTCGCCGCCGACGTCTCCCGCGCCGAACAGCTGTTGCGCAGCTGCTCGCCCGAGGTGCACGTGGAGGAGGCGAGCCGGCGGCTGACCGCGCAGGCCGACGGTCTGGCCGACATGACCAGGATCGCGGACGCGTTCAAGACGAGCGGGATCCCGGTCGACGACCTGGGCCTGAAACGCCCGAGCCTGGACGACGTGTTCCTGCACCTGACCGGCAGACGTGCCCAGTCCGACGAAGACCGGTCCACCGACGGCGACTCGCCCCAGCGCGACGAGTCCCAGACGACGGAGGTCGCTCGATGAGCACCGCAACCCAGACCCGGGCCGCGGTCCCGGTCGAGGACCGATCCCTGGTCCAGCAGTCGCTGACTGTGGTGTGGCGCAACCTGCTGCACATCAAGCGGATGCCGGAGATGCTGCTCGACGTCACCATCCAGCCGGTGATGTTCACGTTGCTGTTCGCCTACGTCTTCGGCGGGTCCATCACCATACCCGGCGCGTCGTACCGCGAGTTCCTGCTGCCCGGGATCATGGCGCAGACGATCGTCTTCTCCTGCTTCGTCGTCGCGGTGGGCCTGACCAACGACCTGGCGAAGGGGATCGTCGACCGGTTCAAGTCACTGCCGATGTCGCGTGCCTCGGTGCTGGTGGGGCGCAGCGTGTCCAGCCTGATCCACTCCAGCCTCGGCATCGTCGTCATGGCGCTCACCGGGCTGCTGATCGGCTGGCGCATGCGGGAGGGCTTCGTCAACGCAACCCTCGCGTTCGGCCTGCTACTCCTCTTCGGCTTCTCGATGATCTGGTTCGGGATCTGGGTCGGCTCGCTGATGCGATCCGTCGAGGCGGTTCAGGGCTTCATGTTCACCGTCATGTTCCCGCTCACGTTCGTCGCAGACACCTTCGCACCGACCGAGGACATGCCCTCCTGGCTGCGGGTCATCGCCGAATGGAACCCGGTGTCCGCGCTGACCGAGGCGTGCCGACAGCTGTGGGGGAACGGCGAAGCAGCGCCCCCGGACGCCCAGTTCCCGATGCAGCACCCGGTGATCTCGTCCATCGTGTGGTCGATCGTGTTCACCGTCGTCTTCGCTCCGCTGGCGATGGCGGCGTTCCGGCGCCGCTCGCGCGACTGAGCGGTGCCGGAGCGGCGCGTCGACGTCGGCCGCTTGGTCGCTTCGCCGCCTGGCCGCTTGGCCGCTTCCTGGCCGCTTCCTGGCCGCTTCCTGGCCGCTTGGCTCCCGCCCGGGCCGATCTGCGTCCGGTTTGCCCGGCAAGCTCGACCCGCGCGGGAGGGAGGAGGGTCCACGGCGGCCCCTGTGGAGAACCAGACCCGGAGTTCGGCACTGGCGGCAACAGTGCGGGCGTGACCGATCTCGATCTTCCTCCCGTCTTCACCCTGGCTCAGGCAGTATCCGCCGGCTGGACCCGAGCCCGCCTGCGTACCGCATGTCGCAACGGTGACGTGGTGGCCGTAGGCAGCCGTTGCTACGCCGCGACCGACGCCGCGCAGACCCTGACGCAGACGCGCTCGGGGCGACTCCAGCTCGCTGCCATGGTCGCGGTCGCCCAATCGCGGCGACGAGTCTGGGCGTCGCACCACAGCGCTCTCGCGCTGCACGGCTTGCCGACCGGACGGATCACCCCGACCCGTGCCACTGTGACGGTGGACAAGAGCCACGGCGTCGTGCATCGAAGGCCCGCATACGACGTGTGGCCGGCGAAGCTGCCAGAGCATCATCGAGGCTGCATCCGTGGTGTCGCGACGGTCTCCGCAGCACGTGCTGTCGTGGACACCTGTCGTCACGCCACCCTGGTCGACGGTCTCATTGTCGGTGACGCCGCGCTGCACAAGGGGGCGACGACGGCCGCCGAGATCGACGACGTGCTCGCGTACTTCGGCGGCTGGCCGGGCGTCCGACAGGCGCGGCGTACGGCCGCGCATCTCGACGCGTCACGCGAGAGCCCACTGGAGTCGTTGTCCTTCGCCGTGTTCGTCGAGCTGGGCCTCCCGCTGCCCCGATGTCAGGTCACGATCGTGGACCACTGGGGTGACCCTCATGGCATTGTCGACTTCCTCTGGCGAGAGCAGCGCGTGATCGGCGAAGCCGACGGCGACGTCAAGTACCGGGACAACCTGGCCGGAGCCGCGCCTGCCAACATCCGGCTGCTGGCGGAGAAGCGACGTCAGTCACGGCTGGAACGCGACCACGTGGTCACGCGCTGGGGGTGGCGGGAGGTCACCGGAGACCTACCAGCGTTTCGTCGACAGATTCTCGAGGCATTCGCACGCTCCGCTCGTCTGTTCGGGTGACGTCGCCGACCGAAGCGGCACTAGGCTCCCTAGCGGTCGCATCAGCGCACTTGGCTCCCGTAGCGGTCGTTAATATGCCGCATATCGGACACATTGCGACCCGTACGGGAGCCAAGGCGGCGCCCACACAGGATTGCGACCCGTACGGGAGCCAAGGCGGCGCCCGTCAGCCGTCGCCGAACGCGGCCTTGCCCGGGCCGTCGGCCAGGAACGACTCCATGCCGGCGGCCCGGTCCGTGGTCGCGAACAGTCCGGCGAAGTGCATCCGCTCGATCTCCAGCCCGCTGACGAGGTCCACCTCCAGGCCCCGGTCGATGGCCTGCTTGGCAGCGGTCAGGGCGTGGACCGGCCCGTTCGCGAACTGAGCTGCCCACTGCACGGCCGTGGCGTAGACCTCCGCTGCGGGCACCACCCGGTCGGCCAGACCGATCCGCAGCGCCTCGGCCGCGTCGACGAGGCGGCCGGTGAGGATGATGTCCTTGGCCCGGGAGGGCCCGACGAGTCGGGCGAGGCGCTGGGTACCACCGGCGCCGGGAATGATGCCGAGCAGCACCTCCGGCTGGCCGAGCTTCACGTCGTCGGCCACGATCCGGACGTCGGTGCACAACGCCAGCTCGCAGCCGCCTCCCAGGGCGTAGCCGGTGACGGCCGACACGGTCGGCTTGGGGATCTCGGCGACCGCGGTGAGGGCGGACTGCAGCAGTCCTGACCTGCGCAGCATGTCGGTGTGCGACATCGCTGCCATCTCCTTGATGTCCGCGCCTGCGGCGAACACCCGCTCTCCGCCGTACACGACCACGGCGCGTACGTCGTCGCGATCGCCGGCCTCGTGGGCCGCGGCGCGGAGCCGCTCCTGCATCGCGATGTCGAGGACGTTCATCTTGGGTCGGTCGAGCCGGATGGTGCCGACTCGCTCGGCCACGTCCAGCCTGACGAGATCGCTCACGGGGTCCTCCTGCGCGTCGGTGCCGGCGCCGGGGAGTCGGCGGCGGCTGCCGAGCCTAGCGAGCCGGATCGGTGGTTGCCGTGCGGCGGTGCCGGCGATGTTGTCAAGATGTCCCGGTGAACCACGCCGTGCCCACTCCCCCGCTCGCACCGGTCGCACGACTGCTCGGGGCCGGCTCGCGCACGCTGCTGGGCGTCACCCGCACCACCGAGGGCACGAACGTCGCGGTGCACGCCCCGCAGGCCACCTCGATGCACCTGTGCCTGCTTGGCGACGCCGAGGAGCGGGTCGCGTTGCCCGAACGCACCGCCGGCGTCTGGCACGGGCTCCTCGAACCGCTCGCGCCCGGCACCCGGTACGGCCTGCGTGCCGACGGCCCGCACACGCCGGCGCTGAGCCTGCGCTTCGACGCCGACCAGCTGCTGCTCGACCCGTACGCGCGCGCGGTGAGTGCTCACGCCGACGGCTGGTGCGCGATCGTCACCGACCCTGCCGACGACGAGGGGTACGACTGGGGTGACGACGCGCATCCACGCCACCCGTGGGAGCGCACCGTCATCTACGAGGCCCACGTCCGGGGCCTGTCCATGCGCCATCCGGGCATCCCAGATTCGCTGCGCGGCACGTATGCCGGAGTGGCCCATCCCGCCGTCACCGAGGAGCTCGTCGCGCTCGGCGTCACCGCGATCGAGCTGCTGCCGGTGCACCAGTTCGCCTCCGAGCCGGGGTTGAACGACCGCGGGGTGAGCAACTACTGGGGCTACAACCCGCTCGGCTTCTTCGCCCCGCACGGCGCGTACGCGGCACGCCCTGGTGCGCAGCTGCGCGAGGTCAAGGACATGGTGCGGGCCCTGCACGCCGCCGGCATCGAGGTGCTGCTGGACGTGGTCCACAACCACACCGCCGAGGGTGGCCCCGACCGGCCGCCCCTGTCCTTGCGCGGCCTGGACGACGAGGCGTACTACCTGCAGCACGCCGACGGCAGCGGGTACCTCGACGTGACCGGGTGCGGGAACACCGTGCAGGCC
>JALZKQ010000100.1 GCA_030859165.1 Actinomycetota bacterium | reverse complement strand
GACCAGGTGCACGCCGAGCTCGCCGCGCGGCGACTCGACGGCCTGGTACACCTGGCCTGCGGGCACGCGGAACCCCTCGGTGACCAGCTTGAAGTGGTGGATCAGCGCCTCCATGGAGGAGCCCATGATCTGCCGGATGTGATCGAGGCTGTTGCCCATCCCGTCACCGCCGAGCGCGAGCTGCGCGGGCCAGGCTACCTTCTTGTCGGCCACCATGACCGGGCCGGGAGGCATGGCCTGCAACCGGTCCACGGTCTGCTCGATGATCCGGATCGACTCGTACATCTCGGCGACCCGGATGCGGAACCGCCCGTAGGCGTCGCACGTGTCCCAGGTGGGGACGTCGAAGTCGTAGGTCTCGTAACCGCAGTAGGGCTGGCTCTTGCGCAGGTCGTGCGGCAGCCCCGTCGATCGGAGCACCGGGCCGGTCATGCCCAGCGACATGCAGCCGGCCAGGTCGAGGTACCCGACGTCGACGAGCCGGGCCTTGATGATCGGGTTCTCGTTCGCCAGCTTCTCCAGGGCGCCGATGCCGCGGTGCAGCTCGGGGATCGCCTCGCAGATGCTGTCCAGGGTGCCTGGGGGGATGTCCTGCGCGAGCCCGCCGGGGCGGACGAACGCGTGGTTCATCCGCAGCCCGGTGATCATCTCGAGCAGCTTGAGGACGATCTCGCGCGAGCCGAACCCGTTGGTCATGATCGTGGTCGCGCCCAGCTCCATGCCGCCGGTGGCGAGGAAGATCATGTGGGAGGAGATGCGCTGCAGCTCCATCAGCAGGACGCGGATCACCTGCGCCCGCGCCGGGACGTCGTCGGCGATGCCCAGGAGCCGCTCGACGCCGAGCGAGTACGCGGTCTCGTTGATCAGCGGCGTCAGGTAGTCCATGCGCGTGCAGAACGTGACGCCCTGCGTCCACGTCCTGAACTCCATGTTCTTCTCGATACCCGTGTGCAGGTACCCGATCCCGCAGCGGGCCTCGGTGACGGTCTCGCCCTCGATCTCCAGGATCAGGCGCAGCACGCCGTGCGTCGAGGGGTGCTGGGGCCCCATGTTGACCACGATGCGCTCGTTCTCGGCCTCCGCCGCTCCGGCGACGACGGAGTCCCAGTCCTGGCCGCTGACGTTGAACACCGTGCCGTCGGTGGTCCGCGTGGTGGCGGCGTACGGGTCGCTGGTCTGTGTCGTCTCGTGGGGGCTGCTCATCAGGTGTAGGACCTCCGCTGGTCCGGCGGTGGGATCGTCGCACCCTTGTACTCCACGGGCACGCCGCCCAGCGGGTAGTCCTTGCGCTGCGGGTGGCCCGGCCAGTCGTCGGGCATCAGGATCCGGGTCAGCGCGGGGTGACCGTCGAAGACCAGGCCGAAGAAGTCGTACGTCTCGCGCTCGTGCCAGTCCGCCGTCGGGTAGGTCGCGACGATCGAGGGGATGTGCGGGTCGGAGTCCGGCGCGGTCACCTCGACGCGGATCCGCCGGTTGTGGGTCATCGAGAGCAGGTGGTAGACCGCGTGCAGCTCGCGCCCGGTCTCCTCGGGGTAGTGCACGCCGGAGACGCCGGAGAGCAGCTCGAACCGCAGCGCGGCGTCGTCGCGCAGCTGCCTGGCCACCTGCGGGAGGCTCTCCCGGCGGACGAAGAACGTGACTTCGTCTCGGTCGACGACGACCTTCTCGATCGCGCTCTTCTCCTGTGGGGCGCCTGGCCGGGCCTCGCCGACGAGCTCGACGAGCCGGTCGGCGACCTCGTCGAACCAGCCGCCGTACGGGCGCTTGCTCGCCGCGGCCAGCACCACCGGACGGCGTAGTCCGCCGTAGCCGGAGGTGTCGCCGGAGCCTCGAACGCCGAACATGCCCTGGCGTACCTCGACGACCTCCACCTCGGTGGCGTCGGGGTCGACGGGCAGCTGGTTCTCCGGCAGCGTCTGGTGTGCCGTGCTGGGCTGGTCGTCGGCGTGCGGGGTCGTCCCCCGCTGCGGGTCGTGCTCGGGCCCGCCGACACGCTGGTCCCCGCTCACCGCAGCAGGCCCTTGCGCTGCGAGGTGGGCGTGGCCGCCATCGCGGCCTGCTCCTGCTCCTCGATCTCGGCGAAGCGGTTGGAGCCGAGCTTGCCGGCCTGGACCTGGGTGTGCAGCTTGAGGATCGCGTCGATCAGCATCTCCGGCCGGGGCGGGCAGCCCGGGAGGTACATGTCCACGGGCACGACGTGGTCGACCCCCTGCAGGATCGCGTAGTTGTTGAACATGCCGCCGGAGCTGGCGCACACGCCCATCGCGAGCACCCACTTCGGGCCGGCCATCTGGTCGTAGATCTGGCGCAGGACCGGTGCCATCTTGTTGCTGACCCGACCGGCGACGATCATCAGGTCGGCCTGTCGCGGCGAGGCCCGGAACACCTCCATGCCGAACCGGCCGGTGTCGTACCGGGGACCACCGCTGGTCATCATCTCGATCGCGCAGCAGGCCAGGCCGAACGTCGCCGGCCACATGGACGCCTTGCGGAAGTAGCCTGCTACCCCCTCGACGGATGACAGCAGGATCCCGCTGGGGAGCTTCTCCTCGATACCCACGTCAGTCGTGCCTCTCGCTCAGTCCCACTCGAGGCCGCCGCGCCGCCACACGTACGCGAAGGCGGCGACCAGCGTGAGGATGAACAGGCCCATCTCGATCAGCCCGAACCAGCCGAGGGAGTCGAAGGCCACGGCGAACGGGTACAGGAAGATGATCTCGACGTCGAAGACGATGAACAGCATCGCGGTGATGAAGTACTTGACCTGGAACCGGCCGCCGCCGACCGGCTGCGGGGTGGGCTCGATCCCGCACTCGTATGAGTCCAGGCGGGCCCGGTTGTAGCGGCGTGGCCCGCTCAGCCAGCTGGCCGCCAGCGAGAAGACGGCGAAACCGGCGCCGAGCAGTCCGATCGCCAGGATCGGCACGTAGAGATCGAGGTCCACTCGGCTCCTCCCTGTGCGGCACGTACGGCCGTGACTCGTTCGCGCATCGTACGGCGGGACGCTCGTGAAATGCTTCACAACGTCCCGTGCGGCACCACTCTAAGCACCTTCGCGAACGCTGGCGAACGCGGCCTGCGGCTGCGGTTTACCAGGGTCCCCTGGTAAACCTCACTGCCCATGGGTTGCAGCCCATGGGCAGTGACAAACTGCCATGGTAGGTGCTGGGGTGGGACCGCGGGTCGGGCAGGCTCAGGCCACCACGCCGAATCACCTGACGTACGACGGTCAGGGCCGGACCGCGTGGTGCAGGGCCACGGTGCCGCCGGTCAGGTCGGCCCAGACGACGTCCTCCCACCCCGCGTGACGCAGGTGCCCGGCGAGCGTCGCCTGGTCGGGCCAGGCCCGGATCGACTCCGCGAGGTAGACGTAGGCGGCCGGGCTGCTGGACACCCGTCGTGCCACGCGCGGCAGCGCCTTCATGAGGTATCCGCTGTAGACCGTGCGGAACGGCTTCCACGTCGGGTGGCTGAACTCGCAGACGACCAGGCGACCACCCCGGCGGGCGACCCGCAGCATCTCGGCCAGCCCGGCGACGAAGTCCACGACGTTGCGCAGGCCGAAGGAGATCGTGACCACGTCGAAGGTCTCGTCCGCGAACGGGAGCGCGGTGGCGTCGCCGGCGGTGAACGGCAGACCGGACCGCTGCTGCTTGCCGACGGCCAGCATGCCGATCGAGAAGTCGCACGGCACCACGAAGGCGCCGGCGTCGGCGAACGGCTGGCTCGACGTGCCGGTGCCCGCCGCGAGGTCGAGGACCGTCTCCCCCCGCTGGGCGTCGACCATCGCGGTGGTGCGCCGACGCCACCGGCGGTCCTGGCCGAGGGAGAGCACGTCGTTAGTGAGGTCGTAGCGGCGGGCGACCGAGTCGAACATCGCCTGCACCTCGTGCGGCCGCTTGTCGAGGCCGGCCCGGGTCCCGCTCTCACTCATGCACCCACCCTCGCACGCACCCACCCGGGCCTGCGGTCGTACCCTGAGGGCACGATGACGACCAGCCTGGTGGGTGACGCCGACGCCGCGGCGCTGGTGGTGCGCACCCAGCGGGTGGCTGATCCCGGCCCGTTGCTGGCGCTGCTGCCCTCGCTCGACCCGCTCGTGTGGGTCCGGCGCGGCCAGGGCCTCGTCGGCTGGGGCGCCGTTGCCCGCACCCACATCACCGGCGCCCACCGGTTCGCCGCGGCGCAGGACTGGTGGGACTCGCTGGCCCGGCACACCGTGGTCCGCGACGACGTGCAGCTGCCCGGTACCGGGCTGGTGACGTTCGGCTCGTTCTCCTTCGTCGAGGCGGGACAGTCGACGATGGTCGTGCCGGAGGTGGTGGTGGGGCACCGCACCGTCGACGGCGAGGCGCACTGGTGGGTCACCACCGCCACCCGGGGCTCCATCACCGGCCCGGTCGGCCTCGTCGCGTCCGACCCACCCGCCGCCCCGAGCGGTCTCACCTTCGCCGACGGGGCGATGTCCGGCGCCGAGTGGGCGCACCGGGTCTCCCTCGCCGTCTCGCGGATCGGCTCCACGCCGCTGGAGAAGGTGGTGCTGGCCCGTGACCTGCTCGCCGCCGCATCCGAGGACATCGACGTGCGCTGGCCCGTGCGGCAGCTGGCCGCGTCGTACCCGTCGTGCTGGACGTACCACGTCGACGGACTTTTCGGCGCCACGCCGGAGATGCTGGTGCGCCGCGAGCGTGGCCTGGTCACCTCGCGGGTGCTCGCCGGTACGATCCGGCGCACCGGCGACGACGAGCACGACCTGGCGCTGGCGGGAGCCCTGGCCCGCAGCAGCAAGGACTTGGAGGAGCACGAGTACGCCGTACGCTCGGTCGCCTCCGCGCTGGCCCAGCACTGCTCCAGCATGAACGTGCCGGAGACGCCGTTCGTCCTGCACCTGCCCAACGTGATGCACCTCGCCAGCGACGTGGCCGGCGTCGGGTCGGACTCGGCGAGCTCGCTTCGGCTGGCGGCGGCGCTGCACCCGTCAGCAGCCGTCGGTGGGACGCCCACCGACCTCGCGGTGTCGACGCTGGGCGAGCTGGAGTCGATGGACCGCGGACGCTACGCCGGCCCGGTCGGCTGGATGGACGCCGACGGTGACGGCGAGTGGGGTCTCGCGCTGCGCTGCGGCGTACTGACCGGCGCGCGGGTACGCCTGTTCGCCGGCTGCGGGATCGTGGCCGGGTCGGACCCGGCGGCCGAGCTCGCCGAGGCACAGGCGAAGTTCATCCCGGTCCGGGACGCCCTCAGCGGCTGAGCTTGCGTCCGTCCGCGCTTTCTCGGGCGCCCGTCCGCGCATTCTCGGGCGCCCGTCCGCGCATTTCCGGGCGCCCGTCCGCGAGTGGCGCGCACGGCTCCGCGAGTGGCGCGGACGCGGGTTCCCCGGAGTCGAACGAGCCCGATCATGCGCCACTCGCGACCCATGAGTTCAGTCGGCCCCGGCCACCCACCGCATTGGGTCGCCCGCCCCGAGATCGGTGATGCCGGCCGAGCTCAGCGCTGCGACGACGATGGTGCGACGGGTCGAGCCGAACGCGATCACGTGGGCCAGCATCCCGCCGTACGTGAACACCTCGGGCTCCTCGCAGATCGCGTCGACGAGCGACTCGTCCAGGCGGCCCTGCGTGACTAGCTGGTGCACGAGCCGCTCGAACACCGGTCCGGCTCGGCCAGGCGTTCACGCATGGCGGGCACCGACTCGTCCCGCTCGACCTCGAAGTCGTAGGCGCGTCCCGCGACGGCCGCGCTCCACATGGCCGCTGACCGATCAGGCGCGAGGTCGCGGAGCGCAGCGTCGGGTCGCAGTCGATGTACTCGACCCCGATCGAGATGGGTCGGTCCAGCACGGCCGCGTCCAGGCGCGCGACGCGCTCGACGATCTCGCCGACGAGCCAGACGTGGTGGGAGACGATGCGGTCGGTGACGATCAGGTGGTACGCGGCGCGCTCGACCTTGATCCGGCGGCGGAACGCGGCTGGCGTCTCACCGAGGCGGCCGCGACCACCCGGTCGAAGTGGGAGCGGGACATGTGGGCTCGACCTGCTATCGCATCACCGTCGAGGTGGTGGTCGTCGAGGGCGTCGGCGACCACGTCCGCGAAGCGGGCGAAGGTGTCGGCCGCGCTCAAGGGTCCATGCTCGTCTGGCCGCCACCGGATCGGCTTGATCGCGGTTGCTGGGCAGCGGCAGGCACCAGCCGGTGAATGCTCACCGCATAGTCACCGCCGTCGTACGGTTGGCTGGCCCACGTGGCCAGGCGGGTGACGACGTCCAGTCCGGCAGCCCCGCACCAGTGGTCGTACGACGCCAGGTCCACCGGCGCCTCGTCCAGCGGGAGGTGTTCGGAGTCGAGGCCGAATCCGCAGACCAGCAGCCCAGCGGGCCCCAGGTGGGCGGCCAACCTCCGCACCACCTCGGGCTCGGTGCCCGGTGACAGCAGCGGGATCACGTTGCCGGCGGCCAGCACGCAGTCGTAGGTGATGCCGAGCTCGAGCTCGGCGAGGTCGGCCTGGATCCAGCGCATCGAGGGCGCGGCGTCGCGGGCGCGCGCCAGCATCGAGGCGTCGGTGTCGACTCCGGTGCAGTCGAAGCCGCGGCGCTGCAGCTCGATCGCCACCCGGCCGGTGCCGCATCCGGCGTCGAGAACGCTCGCGCCCTCCTGCAGGAGGCTCGACACCAGGCCGGCCTCGCCGTTCACGTCGGCCCCGGTAGCCGCGAGGGCCTGGAGCCTCAGCTCGTAGGCACCAGCGGAGTCGTCACCGGCGACGTCGCTCCAGCGGGTCACGACTCGACCCGTGCCCAGCAGCCGTCGGTCAAACGGACGGACTGGCCGTCCAGATCCAGCACCTGCGACCCGGCCTCGGCCACCCAGGGCAGGCCACGCTGCCTCGCCAGCATCGCCGCATGCGACACAGGGCTCCCCCCGGCCAGCAGGACGCCGACCACGCCGGCGCCGACCGCCACCAGCTGCGCGGGGGTCAGGTCGTCGGCGACCAGGATGCCGTCGAGGTCGGGCACCGGCTCCGGTTCGTCGCCCAACGCGCGCAGCACCTGGTCCCCGACCGCGCGGACGTCGGCGGCCCGTGCCTGCAGGTACGGATCCGGCACCGCGGCCAGCTGTTGCTCGACACCAGCGACGGCCCGCTCCCAGGCAGTGGCGGCACCGCCCGCGATCTGGTCGTGCGCCTGGTGCAGCAGGTGGGAGTCGTCCAGCAGGCTCAGGTGGGCGTCGAAGATCGCGGCGGCGTCGTCGCCGGCAACCGCGCGGGCCCGCTCACGCACGTCGCTGATGTGTTGGCGCACCCGCGTGCGGGCGCGGGCCAGGGCAGCCTCCTGAACTTCCGCGTCGCCGTGCGGGTCGACCACCCGCGGGTCCGGGGGGCGCCAGACATGCGCCACTCCCTCCGCCACGGTGCCTGGCTCGGGTCCGCGAGCATGCTGTTCCGGTACGGGGTGCGGACGTCGATCGGACGCGCCGTCGAAGTCGCGCGCAGCCAGGTCGAGCACCCGGGCGACGGCCTCGTCGGCGTCGTGGCCGTCGGCGAGCACGCGGACCTGGTGGCCGTGCGCAGCGCCGAGACCGGCGACGGCGGTGGGGCTGTTCGCCGCCGCGGGACCGGCACCGGTCGTCAGGTCGACCAGGCGGACCTGGGCGTCCAGCCCGGACAACGCCGAGACGAGCAGGGCGACCGGCCGGGCGTGCAGGCCGTGCGGCAGGGTCACAGCGAAGTCTGCGCTGGCGTCGGCGTCCTCGACATCCACACCCGCGCTCTGCGCGTCGCCCGGCGCCAACTGCTGGTTCTTGGCGTCCAGCGCACCAGCGGCCTCGGCGACCACGCGAGCGGCGTCGGCGCCTCCAGCCGCTGCGACCACTGCGATGACGAGCCCCTCCACGAGCGCCGCCGGACAGAGCAGCACCCGCCCGCGTACGTCCTCGTCGACGAGCTCCAGGGCGAGCTCGGCCGACAGGACTGCGCTACCGAGATCCATCAGTACGACGACCTGCTCGACCGCGCCCGCGACGTGGCTCACCGCGTCGCTGATCGCCGTCGCGTCGGTGCCGAAGGTGGTGGCGTCCAGACCCGCCGCCAGCTCGATCCGGACCCTGTCCCCGGGCACCATCTCGGCTGCCAGGGACCGGACCGCCTCGCCGAGCGCACGGCTGTGCGACACGACGACGAAGCCGACGCGTACGCCCACCGTCAAGCCGACACGGCAGTCGCTGCGGCCTCGATGAGCAGCGTCATCGAGGTGGCTCCGGGGTCGCAGTGACCCACGCTGCGCTCACCGAGGTAGCTGGCCCGCCCCTTGGTTGCGATCATCGCCACGGTGGCATCGCGACCCTGCGCCGCAGCGGTCGCCGCCGTCGCGAGCGAGTCCGGCAGTGACCTGCCGCCGGACAGCCCGGCCTCGAGCGCGTCGAGGGCCGGGACCAGCGCGTCGAGCATCGTCTTCTCACCGGTGGTCGCCTTGCCTCGGGCCATCACGCCGTCCAGGCCCGCACGCAGGGCGGCGGCGAACTCGGTCGGTTCGAGTGCGGTCCGGTCGCCGGCGGCGGTCCCCACCCGCAGGAAGAAGGTGCCGTACAACGGGCCGCTCGCACCGCCGACGCTGCTGACGATCGTCATGCCGACCTTCTTCAGCAGCGATCCGATGTCAGGCTGCGACCCGTCAAGCGCAGCCACCACCGCGGTCATCCCGCGCGTCATGTTCGAGCCGTGGTCGGCATCGCCGATGGCGGAGTCGAGGGCGGTGAGCTGGTCGCAGTGCGTGTCGATGCGGTCCGCGAAGCCCTCCACCCACGCCCGCGTGGTGTCCAGGGTCAGCTGCCTGGTCACCCTCAGACACCCCACCGCAGGCCGGGGGTGTCCACCGGCGCGTCCCACAGGCGCAGCATGTCGTCGTCGACGGACAGCAGTGTCAGCGAGGCGCCAGCCATGTCCAGGCTGGTGATGTACGGGCCGACCAGGGAGCGGGCGACCTCCACTCCGGCTGCAGCCAGCAGCCGCGCGACCTCGGCGTACAGGACGTACAGCTCGATCAGCGGTGTGCCGCCCAGCCCGTTGACGAAGGCGATGGTGCCGCCGGTGGTGAAGTCGAGGTCGGCCAGGACCGGCTCGACGAGCATGGCGGCGATGTCACGAGCCGGGGCCAGCGGTACGCGGCGGCGGCCGGGCTCGCCGTGGATGCCGATGCCGACCTCCATCTCGTCCTCGGGCAGGTCGAACGTCGGCTGCCCGGCGGAGGGCACCGTGCACGAGGTGAGCGCCACCCCCATGCTGCGCGCGCGAGCGTTGACCTGGCCCGCGAGCGTGGTCAGGGCAGCGAGGTCGCGGCCCTGCTCGGCGGCGGCGCCGACGATCTTCTCCAGCAGGACGGTGGCTCCGACGCCGCGGCGTCCGGCGGTGTAGAGGCTGTCCTGCACCGCGACGTCGTCGTCGACCACGACGGAGCCGACCTCGACGCCGCTCTCCGCGGAGGCCAGCTCAGCGGCCATCTCGAAGTTCATGACGTCGCCGGTGTAGTTCTTCACGATGTGCAGGACGCCCGCCCCGCCGTCGACGGCGGTCGTGGCGGCCTGGATCTGGTCGGGCACGGGGGAGGTGAACATCTCCCCTGCGCAGGCGGCGTCGAGCATGCCCGGTCCGACGAAGCCGCCGTGCAGCGGCTCGTGACCCGAACCGCCACCGGAGACCAGGCCAACCTTGCCCCGGACGGGTGCGTCACCGCGGACGATCAATCGGTTCTCGTGGTCCACCCGCAAGCGCGGGTGGGCCGCCTCGATGCCACGCAGCGCGTCCGCCACCACATCGCCCGGGTCGTTGATCAGCTTCTTCATCTCGCCGTCCCTCCGGGCCCGGCACCGGGCCACGAGGGAAACGTACGCGGGTGGTGGCGAGGTCGCCAGGGGGTCGGTGCGCGGCATCGACCTCAGCCGATCGCGTCGGCGACCTCGCAGCGGATCCGCGCGTCCAGGGCCCGACGTTCGCGCCGGTCGACCCGCACCTCCACGACCTCGATGCCCGGCTGCGGGGCCGCCAGCGCCGCCTGCAGGGACGCCGAGTCCGCGACCCTGCGGTGCGCCACCCGGTGCGCGCGGCAGAGCTGTTCCAGGTCGGTTCCGGTGGGCGTGGCGAAGACCCGCTCGAAGGAGCCCGCACGTTCGGGGGAACCCTGCTCGAGACCGGCGAAGATCGACCCACCGTCGTCGTTGACCACCACGACAGTCAGATCCGGTCGCGGTTCCTCCGGCCCGATCAGCAGCCCGTTGGTGTCGTGCAGGAAGGTCAGGTCCCCCACGTACGCGAACGCGCGCGCCGGGCGTCGGGCGAGGGCGATCCCGACGGCGGTGGACACCAGCCCGTCGATGCCGGACAGGCCACGGTTGGCCATGACCATGCGGCGTTCACCGACCGGGGGCGCGAGCGCCATCAGGTCGAGGTCGCGCACGGGGTTGGAGCTGCCCACGACCAGCAGGCCGTTCGGCGGCACGGCCTGCGACACGTCCCGGGCCACCCCCAGCGGAGTCGGCCCCGGAATCTGGGCGAGCACCCGATCGACCACACCCATCGCCACCGTGTCGGCCTCGTGCCAGGCACGGGTCCACGGCCCCGCCCCCGGATCCTGGGCGGCGACCACCTCGCGCGCCAGCTGCACGGCCCGGTGTCCCGGGTCGGTCCAGCGTCCCGTCGTCGCCACCACCACGACCTCGACGTCGTCGCGCGCCAGCAGTCGGGTCACGGGCCGTGACAACGTGGGATGCCCGACAACGACCACGCGTTCGACCGCCCCGCCGAGCCGGTCGGCGCCGAGCAGCAGCCGGTACGCGGCGATGGGCGCATCGCCGGTGCGCGATCCCGACGACGGCTCGGCCAGCAACGGCCA
>JALZKQ010000066.1 GCA_030859165.1 Actinomycetota bacterium | reverse complement strand
CACCCGCATCGCCCAACGCGTCCTTGCCATGACCGCCGCGATCTGGCACAACGACCAACTCGGCCTCACAATCCGCCGCTCCCTCACCGCCTACGACCACTGACCCCTTGGAATCAGTCATCTAGGGAGTGAGTCCCTGATTCCCGTTGGCCACCACCCGCGGTGCGCACGTGGCCCCGAGGGCACCGGCAACGCCCCTTACTAGATCAACGGGACCACTCGGCTGGGCCCTGTACTTGGCTCGGCCCGGTCGGCAGTGTTGACTCACCAGATGGCGATCGACAATGACTACGCGCCCAGCCCCGAGCCGCGGGTCCGCGACCAGGTGGCGCAGTACGAGGGGTCCGGCGGGACCGAGGGGACGACCATGCGCGGGCTGCCGGTGGTCATCCTCACCACCACGGGCGCGCGCTCGGGCAAGGTCCGCAAGACGCCCCTGATGCGCGTCGAGCACGACGGCCGGTACGCCGTGGTCGCCTCCATGGGAGGCGCCCCGCAGCACCCGTTGTGGTACCACAACGTGGTGGCCCAGCCCCTTGTGGAGCTGCAGGACGGTCCCCTACGCCAGGACATGATCGCCCGCGAGGCGAGCGGCGAGGAGAAGAGCCTGTGGTGGCATCGCGCCGTCGCGGCCTTCCCCGACTACGCCGACTACCGGCGCCGGACCCACCGGGAGATCCCGGTGTTCGTCCTCGACCCGGTGGGCTGACACCGGATCGCCGCCACCCGTTGTCGAAAGACGGACGTAGATCACACGAATCGGGGATGGACTTGGCGCCTTCGAGCGTTACTCTCATCGCCGGCGGCTCACGTGCCGGCACCGATGATCGAACAGGGGAACACCGCTGATGGCGACGGACTACGACGAGCCGCGCAAAGAACAGGCCGATGCCCAGGAGCAGTCCCTGGAAGAGGCCAAGGCAGCCGCACAGGGAACGACGCTGCAGCAGCCGAACATCGACGAGGACGAGAACGCTGCTGCTGACTCCTACGAGCTGCCGGGGGCGGACCTGTCCAACGAGACGCTGGTGGTCGAGGTCATCCCGAAGCAGGAGAACGAGCTCACCTGCTCCGTGTGCTTCCTGGTGCACCAGCCCAGCGCGATGGTGCGTGTCTCGCCTCCGCTGTGTCGTGACTGCGCCTGAGCCCGGATCCACGTGCCGGCGTTTGTTGACTCGGTGTGTCTGCTGAACTGCTTGGGCTGTGGTTGTCGGGCGTGAGGCTGTCGCCGGTCTGTCCGGCTCTTCCACTGATTTCGGTCGTGCGGCTGTGGGCGGGTGTTCAAGCGTCGGCGGCGAGGGGTGGGTCCCAGCCTTGCGGCGAAGAGATGTTGCCAGGCGGTCTGCCAGGGCCAGTCTTGGGGCAGGTGCAGGAGCAGACGGCGTGCGGAGCGAGCGATCCGGGCCGGCACCTGGATTAGCCTGCTGCGGATGGTCGCGGTGGTCGCGCGGGCGTGCTCGGCCCCGGCGGAGCAGCCGGCGGCGCAGGACGTGCTGCTGGCCATCTTCGGCCCCCGCACCGGCAAGACCACCGCCCTGGCGGTCCCCAACTGCTCGCCGCCCCTGGGCGCGGCGATCGCGACCACCAACAAGCGCGACCTCATCGACACCATCCGCGACCTGCGAGCCGCAGTCGGCCGGGTGGGTGTTCGACCTCAACAGATCCACGGTGAGCAGGTCAGCTGGTGGTAAGACCCGCTGTCCAACGTCACCGACGAGGTGAGGTGCGACGCCCTGGCCGACCTGTTCGCCGCCGCCCGCCGCAACCCCGGCGACCGGGCCGACGCGTACTTCGACGGCGCCGGCAAGAACCTGCTGTCGGGGTTGCTGCTGGCCGTCGCCTTTGCCAGCCGGCAGATCACCCGGGTGTACCTGTGGGTCACCGACTCCACCAACGACGATCCGGCCGAGATTCTGCGCACCCACGGCTACGACCTGCGCCGCCCGCGTGCAGGGTGTCCTGAACGACGACCTCAAGCAACGTGCGGTGTGTACGGCACCGCGGAGAAGATGGCCGCGTTCCTGACGAACCGCACCGCGGCGGCCTGGACCACCCCGCCCACCGCGGCTGGGGTTGCCGAGCTCGACCCGCGGGCGTTCGTGCGGTCGCCCGACACCCTGTACAGCGTCTCCAGGGAGGGTGCAGGCTCGGCCGGTGCGTTGGTGGCTGCCCTCACCCGCGACCTCCTCGGTGTCGCACAGCCGGCAGGGACGCAGCACCAGCCACCAGCATCGCACCGAGCGCATCCTCGACGTCGCCGACCTGGCCGCCATGCCCAAAGGCCGGGCCGTGCTGTTCTCGGCTGGCCACCGCCCGGTGCTGATCCGCACCTTGCCGTGGATGAGCGGCCCGCACGCGGCCGCTCCGGCTAAGGAGCTGTACTACGCGACCCTGCCTGAGTTCGTCGACGACCTCCTGGCCCCCACCCTGGGCCGCGACCTCAGCACCGGGCGAATCACCTGGTGCGCCCAGTGGTGGCGCCACCCCGAGGGCATCTACCGCCTCGAGGCGCTGTGGCGCTCCTGGGAGCACCTGCGCCGCGACCCAGCCACCGGAGCGTCGGTGTGGCTGCTGAACCATATGGGGGTCCTGATGGACCCCCAGGGCCCGTTCAAGGGCTGCGCTGCCGGCCTCCGGACCGTGACCTCGCCCTGCCCACCGAACCCGCCGCAGCGGCGCTCTTCAACTGTTCCCCCGCTCCCCGGGGCAATTGATCGGCTGCCCTTTCCAGGCGCTGTCTGAGAGCAGGAAAATGGGGGCAGACAAGACGGAGAGGGGCGAATTTGGGTGACCTGCTCGTGGGTGGCCTCGGTGCGGGCAGGTGCTCTTGGACCTCACGCCAAACGGCGTTGTGTTGGTCCACCGACTGTCGACGTCGGCCATGGCGCTGGGCACGGTCACCGGTCTTGGGGTTGGAGCGGATCACCAGGTTGCCGCGGACGCAGACGAAGTCGCCGGGGGTGGACGGTCTCGCCGGAGTGCTGGACTCCTCCGGCTGCGTTGAGCTCGCCGAGCTGCACGACCAGCTGGACCACGACCGGCACACGCTGGCGCTGCAGACGTTCGCGGTATGTCCCGCTGGCCTGCGTCGAGGCTCCGGGTGGTCCGGCGGATCTCGACCTACCGGCACCCACTCCTACCACCCCGCCCACGCTCGCAGCAGGGCAAGACCCAAGAGCGGGTACCAGCCAGGCCGCAAGGGGATTGATTCCGGAGTACAGATCAGGTGCAGCGGAAGACGGTCCGCCCTTGTGCTCCTGCGGCTTCTTGGACGGTGACGACGTCGCGCATGACGTCGAGGACGTGTTCGAGCGGCAAGGGCGTTTCGGCGACCTTGAGGTGCGGGTTGGTCACAGCGACTGGGTGCCACCAGGCGCCGTCGGCGGTCAACGTTGGCTCCGGTTCGATGCTGTCGATGCTGATCGCCACGCCCGCGTCGGCGTGTCCCTCCTTGGCGACGGGTCGGATCAACCGGTCCTCCGGGGCGATGCCGAAGTCGCTGAGGGTCGAGTCGAGGTCACCGGCATCGGCGGCGTCCTGCGGGAAGTAGGTGGCGGCGACCCGCACCCGGAAGCCGAGCTCGCGAGCCAGACGGATGCCGGCCAGGGCCTTTGCGTGCGATCCCTTGCCACGCTGGCGCTCATGCAGGCCGGGGCCTGCGGAGTCGAGACTGATCTGGAGTGTGACCGTGTCCCGGTTGAGTGACTCCAACGTGTCGCGACGCCGGCCCCGTTCGAAGACCATCGCGTTGGTGAGCACGGTCACCGGCACCTGCGCCGACGCCGCCGCGACCAGGTCGGCCAACTCGGGATGCATGAACGGCTCACCACCGGTGACCAGCAGCTCACGACCGCCCTGGGCGGCGAACTCGGCGGCGGCCGACGCGGCCACCTCCACCGGCATCAGGCGCGCGTCCGCCCGTGGCGAGGACCCGGCGCAGCAGTAGGTACACGACAGGTTGCAGTGGAAGTTGGAGTACAGCCACAGACGCGTGCCTAAGGGTGCCGGGGCGCCCGAGGAGTACTCCACCTCCGGGTCGGCCGCGTCGGTCCGCTGCCGTGAGTGACCGCGCCGGATCGACAGCTCCCAAGGTCCTAAGCCTTCGCCTCGGTCGGCGACGTCGAGCAGCTCGTGCCCGGCGAGCTTCGCCCACGCCGGGAGGTCGGCCAGCACCGAGCGCTCTCGGGTGTGCAGCATCATCACCTGCCCCTCGTCGATGGTGCGCATCCGGGTAGTGATGGCCAGCAGCAGTCCGCTGCCGCAGTCCATGTCGCCGCCGTCGAACTCGACGGCGGGTGTGGGCGCGGTCGAGGGCATCAGAAGGACAGGGACTCGGCGCCGTCGGCGAGTAGCGCCACCAGCGTGGCGCCACCGACGATGGATGCGCCCTCGATCAGGTCGCCCTCGCCGATGCCGCGCTTCTTCGCACACGGGCTGCAGACCAGGAACGTTCCGCCGGCGGCCACGAAGGTGGAGACCAGCTCGCCCATCGGAGCGAAGCCGTCCTCGTGGAGGTCGTCCGCGACGCCCTTCGCAGCGAGTCGTGTGCCTTCGGAGGACAGGAAGACGGTGGTCTTCTGGTCGGAGGCGACCGACGCGCCGGCCACGACCATCGCGACGCTGGAGCGGTCGGGGTCGTCGACCGAGCGGGTGAGATTGATGACGAGACCGTTCATGGTGAGGGTTCCTCTCGGGTGGTGGATGGTGCGGAGAGCGGCGGCTTCAGCCGCCACGGTTGGTCGGGTTCGATGTCGTGGGGCTTCGCAACGGTCCGCATGTCGTAGTGCGGTCGGCCGTCGTCCTGGTGTCCACTGCCAACATAGGCGTGGCCGGTGAGATGGCACCAGGCGGGCAGGTCGATGGCGGCCGCCGGGTCGGTAGCGACGAGGCGGATGTGTGTCCCCGCCTCCAGTACGCGTGCCCGGGCCGCCAGCACTAGCAACAACTCCCCGCACGCGCGGGCGCCGCCGTCGACCAGTTCGGACGCATCGGTCATGGCTGAGCTCGCACCGGCTCCGGGTCCGCTTCCACCCATTGCCGTCGGCCCGTGTTCCAGACGGCCGCGCCGACGAGTGCAGCGGTAAGGACGAAGGCCGCGGAGGTGTTGGTCCCGCCCAGGGCGCTGTCGCTGGACGCGCTCTGCGCGTGCAGGACGATCGCCGCGGCCGCGCCGATCACAGCGGTCACGATGGCCAGTGCGTGGCTGCGGGCCAACGTTGCGCCGAGCAAGGCGAGGCCGCAGACCAGGAGGACGATGGAGCCGGCGAGGTTGTAGCTGCCCAGGCCGATCGAAAGCCCCGCCCCGCCGAGCCGTGCACCCGAAGCGGCGAAGACGTCGTCGCCGAGGGACACCAGCAGGGCGATCACGGCCGCGACGGAGACCACGACGCCCCATCCGAGCGAGAGGGGGCGCCAATCGCGGTGATGGGTGCGGCGTGACCGGAGGGCGTCGACGGCCAGCACGCTGCCCGCTGCGCTGAACAGCAGCACCACGTGGATGCCGATCATCATCCAGTACGACCACGGCCACTCTCCCGGCGTCTGCGCCACGGAGAGCCCGATCGCCAGGGACTGGGCGATGCCGATGAGAGCGGCGAGCCGCACATAGGCACCGGTGAGCAGAAGTACTGCCAAGGCGGTCTCGACCACCAGGACGGCCCATCCGAACGCCGTGAAATTCGGCAGCACCGCATGTTCGACCACCCAGCTGAACGGTGGGAACACCGGGTTGTCCACGGCGTCCTCGGCGAAGCCGAAGACCCCGTTGCCAGAGTCCCGGCCGAAGTCGGGTGGCCGCTTCCACGACACGTTGTAGAGCCACAACAGACCGACAAGGATTCGCAGGACCGTGCCCGCAACCGCATGGCTACGGGGGACGTTCTCCACTGCGGGGGCGAACAGCCATCGCACTGTCGTCATCCTCCTCGTTCCTCGTCGATACCCTTGACTCAAAATGCGATGCGGGTCGTCGTCGCCGCCCGGTGAGCGGACAACGAGTTGGTAACCGGGCGCGGCTGGCCTTGTTTGGCAGCCACTGCCTGCTTCTTGCCTCGCAGCGTTGCTGTTCAGGGAACCCACCTCAGTGCCCAGAACCTTTCACCCGGCCTCTGCCGACCGGCTGGATCGGGGTTCTCGTCGGCGAGCATAGCTACGTTCCCGAATGTGTCACCCGGAGCAGATGGCATCGCCGCCTCCTGCAGGGACCGGGACGAGCCTCCGCGCTGCTCTTCTGCGACTGCCCAGACACCATCGGGGGCTGGGAGCATCACACCGGTCCGGTCCCCGGGACGAACGGTCACCCCCAAAGGGGCCTCGACCTCGATTCGCGTGGCCCGAGCCGTTGGCTCCGAGGCGAGCTGCACCACGACGTCCTGGCGAAGTCCGGACTGACGCACGGCCACGACTCGACCTGGGATTGCCGAGCCCCGTTCGGCATCGACCAATCGCAGCCGCTCCTTGCGCACCAGCAGGACCGCCGCGCCCTCACCGGCAACGCGTTCAGACGCAGCGGGCAGGCCGACCGTTCCGAGAGCCGATCGGTGGACCCGGGACCGGATGTGGCCGGGGATCTCGTTGAACCCGCCGACGAGCCGGGCGACCGCCAAAGTCCTCGGCTCTGTGTAAAGCGTCTGGATGGTGTCGAACTGCTCGATGCGCCCATCGACTAGCACGGCCACCCGTTCGGCCAGCCCTGCCTCATCGAGGTCATGGGTGACCATCACAATCGTGGGGTCGAGGGCGGCGCGTACCTCGCCCAAGAGGTCGTGCATGGACGTCCGCAGGCCAGTGTCAAGCGCACTGAACGGTTCGTCGAGGAGCATGACCCGGCGACTGGCGGCCAGCGCGCGAGCCAGGGCCACGCGTTGCTCCTGCCCCCCCGACAGTTGTCGCGGCCGCCTTTGCCCCATGTCTGCGAGGTGCACCAACTCCAGGTAACGCTGGGCCACGGCCCGGCTGTCCCTGCGGCTCATGCCGCGCAGCCGATCCGCGAAGGCCACGTTGTCGATCACGCTCAGGTGGGGGAAGAGATGTGGCTTGTGGAACATCACCGTGACGTCGCGCCGTTCCGTCGGTACGTCCAGCACGCTGGCCCCGTCGAGCCGCACGTCGCCCGACTCCGGGCGATCCAGGCCGGCCGCCACCCTCAACAGGGTGGTCTTGCCCGAGCCGGAAGGACCCAGCACCGCGATCATCTCGCCCTCCCCCACCTCGAGGTGCACGGCGTCCAGGGTCGGCCGGGCGGCGCCCGGGTAGCGGTGGGTGATCGACGACAGGTGCAGGGCGGCAGTCATGGACCCACCAGCCTGCCGCGCTGAGAGGCCACCCAGGCAAACAGCCCGAGCGCCACGAGCGGAGGCAGGCTGGAGGAGACTGCGAGCGCCGCCGTCAAGGGGTCGTTGCCGGACCCGGACGCCGACGAGCCGATCAGCAGGGGTGCGGTGACGATCTGGCCGCCACCGATCAGCAGCGTTACGGCGTAGTCGCTCCACCCGACGAGGAACGCCAGACCGGCGGCCGTCACGAAACCCGCTGTGGCGGCCGGGCGGGTGATGCGGCGATGCGCCTGCCTCGTGCTCGCGCCGAGGACGCGGGCCTGCTCCTCGAGTGCGGGGTCCAGCCCGAGGTAGGTCGCCCGCATGGTGAACGTCGTGTACGGCAGCGCGAAGACACTCAGGACGAGGACCACGGCGACCTCCTCGGGAACACCCAGACGCAGGATGACGATGTCGAGCCCCATCGCCACGGCGAACGGCGCCAGCACGACGGGCGCGAGGAGCACCAACGACGGTAGCGCCGGCCTGCGCAGCAACCCCCACCCCAACGCCCGTCCGGCCATCGCACCCAGAGGGGTGGCGATCAGAGCGACCGTCACTCCCAGGAGCCCGGACCGGGTCAGCGACGCCAGCAACCCGCTATCGAGCGCCGCCTGCCATCCGCGGAGCCCCCACTCCTGAGGAAGGCGCACAGGGCCCGACCACTGTGACGCCACCGCCCACATCAGCAACGGCACGAGAGGGAGCACCAGCCAACCGGTCACGGCGACGAGGTGGAACGGATGCGCCGTGCGCGCCCGAGAGCGCCGCCCTCTCATCGGTCCGCACCGAGGCGTCGTACCAGCGGTAGTGCCATGACGGCCACGAACAGCGCCAGAGCCGTCACGACGACTGCCGTGGCCGCGGCCTGTGGCCGTGCGGTGATGTCGATGCTGGTGAAGAGACGGTAGGACATCACCGGGAGCGGCTCGGGGTAGGCCCGTCCGAGCAGGCGCGCGACCTCGAAGGTACCGAGCGCGTAGACGAAGGCGATGAGCGACGCCGAGGCCAGGGCCGGCCCGGAAAGCGGCAACAAGACCCGCCGCCACTGCTGTCGTGGGGCTGCGCCGAGCGCCGAAGCGACCTCGCGCAGGTCCTCGTAGCGTCTGCCGACGGAGACCACGACCACCAGCGCGACGAAGGCGGATTCCTTCCATGCCAGCTCGAGCACGGTCGCGAACGGCCAACGGCCCCCCACCAGCTCGGGCCACGACGAGGCGGCAACCCCCGACCAGCGCTGCGCGAGGCCGACGTCGGAGAGCAGCAGTCCGGTGGCGGCCGCGCCGACGAGGTGCGGCACGGTGACCACGCCGACGGCCAAGCCAATCATCAGCCGGACCCCATGACCCGCGCGGACGACGAGCGTGGCGATCGCGAGGCCGATGGCCGCGGCGAGCGCGGTCGCACTGGCAGCGGTGAGCAGCGACTCCTGCGCTGCAGCGCGGAGGTCACCGGACACAGCGGTGAAGCCGTCGACGCTCAGCCGGGGTGGGCCTACGAGTGGCACCAGACCGAGGCTCGTGGCGATGACGGCCCCGAGCGCCGTTCCGGTCACCATCAGGATGAGGAGTATCGCTGGCGCAACGAGCCGTGCACCCCCAGGGGCGCCAGGCGCGCCGCGGGTGTCGGGCGGGCGTGGACTGCGAGTCAGGAGCTGGCTCACGAGCCCGCGCCCAGCACGGCCCGCCGCCACCCCTCGTCGAGCCGGGGCACCCACTCCGAGGAGAGCTCGGGGTTGGCGTTGTGCGACAGCACGTCGTAGGAGGGGACGACGTCGGAGGCGGGGAGCCGGTCGAACCGTGCCCGGGCCGGTCCGCTGAGCCGGTCAGTGTCGAGCACGGTGAACTGTCCCCACAAGGCCGGGTCGGCTTTGAGCGCCTGTTGCTCGGGGGACAGCGCGAGGTTGGCCACCACCATGGCGCCCTCGGAGTCCCCAGCCGACGACGGGATCGCGAGGAAGCTGGCGTTGCCCACCGTCCCCTCATCCAGGCTCAGCACGCGCGTGGTCGCCGGGAACGTGCCGTCGTCGACGAGCTTCGTCAGCGTCGCCGGCCCATAGGTCATGGTCAGGTCGACCTGGCCGTCGGCGTAGAGCCGGTCCAGGGCGACCTGATCGCGGGGATAGGTCCGCCCCTCGCGCCACAGCGAGGGCGCC
This sequence comes from Actinomycetota bacterium, assembly GCA_030859165.1. Lineage (GTDB taxonomy): Bacteria > Actinomycetota > Actinomycetes > Propionibacteriales > Nocardioidaceae > JACCXZ01. The sequence continues at coordinate 18,805 of JALZKQ010000066.1, read as the reverse complement.
AGGTCCTCCAATGTGCTCCACAGCCCGGGGGTCAACTCGTCGTATGCCTCCTGGTCGAACCGCGCCGGGACCTGTGCGTAGCCACCCGAGGTGGTGTAGAGCACCTGCCGGACGAAGACCGATCCGGTGAAGTCAGGAGGCGCCGGGTAGGTGAAACGCCCTGGGTGGTCCTTCGCCCACTGGAGCACGCCGGCCATCGAGGTCGGAGGATCGGGGATTTTCGCCGAGTCGTAGACGAGGCTGAACTGAGCCTTGTGCCATGGTGCCTCGCAGCCGTCCACGTCGGTCCCGAAGTCCTCTGCGATCAACGGGTCCTCGGGATCGACGAGCTGCATGTTGGGCAGTCGAGTGGACCAGCCACAGCGCCACGCGTCGGCCTGCTTACCGGTCGCGAAGTTGTCGCCGTTGACCCAGACCAGGTCGACGGCGCCATCGTCGGTCCCGGCCTGCCGTTCGGCGAGGATGCGGGTCATGGCGTCCGTGGTGTCGGCGACCGGCACCCTACGCAGCGTCACGCCGAGCTCGGCCGCGGCCGGGGTGAGGACGTCGTCAACGTAGGCGTTGCCCTGGTGGTCGCCGCCGTACATCCACGCGTCGACCGTCTGCCCCTGAGCCCGCTGGCTGATCTCCGACCACGACCGGTCCTCAGCGGAGGTGCCCGCGGGCGCGTCGGGCGCTGCACACGCCGAGACGGCCAGGCCGATCATCGCTGCCGGCACACAGAGTCGGACGGGGTTCGGGTACATCGGGCCTCCGGGCCAGGGGACGGGTCGCATCGGGAACACTTCGAGGGGCTCGGAGACTTCCCGAGACATCGAGTCCAACCACTATCACCCGTCAGGATCTCGCATGAGCCGAGCCGCCGCCCTCAAGGCAGCTGCGCTGGGCCTCGTCGTACTCGTCCTGGTCACGCTCGCTGTGGTCCTGGGGCCTCCGGACATCGACGGGATACGTGATCGTGTCGACGAGGCCGGAGCCTGGGGCCCCGCCCTGTACTTCGTCACCTACGTCGCCCTGGCACTCATCCCCTTACCGAAGGCGCTGCTGACCGCGGCCGGGGGTGCGCTGTTCGGGCTGTGGGCAGGCGCCGCCCTCGCCCTGTCAGCTGCGCTCGTAGGCGCGCTCGTCTCCTTCGCCGTCGGGCGTCTGCTCGGTCGAGACGCTGTCGACCGGATCATCCGAGGAGGCCTCGCCCGGGTCGACGAGCTGCTGCGCGGCCACGGGCTCGCCGCGGTCCTAGTGGTTCGCCTTGTGCCGCTCGTGCCTTTCATCGCGATCAACTACGCCTCTGGGCTCTCGGGCGTGCGCCTACGCCACTACGTCGTGGGCAGCGCGTTCGGCATGATCCCCGGCAGCCTCGCCTACGCCTCGCTCGGCGCCTACGGCACCAACCCGTGGGGCTTGGCCGCGGCGGTGTCCGCCCTGGTCCTCCTCGTGGTCGGTGGGGGTTGGTGGGCGCGTCGGCTCGACCCACGGCGAAGGGGCCGTGCCGACCCCGCGGCGCAGAACCCGACCCAGGACACGACCTGTGCTTGACGCCCGCGCACGCCGCCTGCTCGATCCTCCCCTCGCCCGGGCCGCTGTGCTCGTAGACCGGCCAGCGGTGACACCGAACCGTCTGACCCTCCTGGGCCTGCTCAGCGGCTTGGCCAGCGCAGCCACAGCCGCCGGCCAGCTGTGGTGGTGGGCCCTGGGGCTCTGGCTGTTCTCCCGGCTGATGGACGGCCTGGACGGGCCGCTCGCGCGCCACCGTCGGACGGCCGACGACGGCGGTTCGGAGTCGGGCGGGTTCCTCGACGTCACCGCCGACTTCGTCGTCTACGGCGCAGGAGTGACCGGGGTGGCGATCGGCGCGACGTCAGGCTACGGGGCCAGCTGGCTTCCGTTCCTGCTCGTGCTGCTGGCCTACTACGTCAATGGCACGGCCTTCCTGGCCTTCTCCTCGATCGCCGAGCGCACCGGGCGCCAGCGCGACGACGGGCGTTCGCTGAGCTTCCTGGGAGGGTTGGCTGAGGGCACCGAGACGATCGTCGTCCACGCGTGGTGGCTGGCCGTGCCCGGCCAGGCGGGCACCATCGCCGCGATCTGGGCCGCGGTCGTCGCCGTGAGCGCCACCCAGCGCATCGTGACCGGCTTCCGTGACCTTTCCTGAGCGGTGCCTCGCAGCCCGCGTTCAGTCGTCGCGGTCCACCCACCAGCGTCGCGCGCGCGCCAGGGCTCCAAACGCCAGGCGCGTGCCGGGGCGCTCGAGCTGCTTCTGGACGTCGGAGATCGCAGCGCTCCAGGCACCGTCGTTATAGGTCGGGTAGGCGTGTGTCACGCCGGCCAGGTCGCGGGTGGTGAGACCCTGCGTGATCGCCAGCGTGAGCTCACCGAGGGTCTCTCCTGCGCGGGGACCGACCACGGTGGCGCCGAGGACGTGGCTGCGTCGGTCGACCACGATCCGGGTGAACCCGTCGGTCGCGCCTTCGGTGACCGCGCGGTCGACGTGCTCGTGCGACCACTCGATCGTCCGGAGCCCCGCGCGGGGCCGGTCGGTCGGGACGCCGACGGCGGCAACCTCCGGGTCGGTGAAGGTCACGCGAGGCATGGCGGTCAGGTCGACCTTGCGACGTAGGCCCAGGACGGCGTTGGAAGCCGCCAGGCTGGCGTGGACGCCCGCGGTGTGCGTGAACTGCGGGTGACCCGTGAGATCGCCCGCCGCCCAGACCCGTGGGTTCGTGGTGCGCAGCCGGTCGTCGACCACGACGAACCCGCGGTCGTCGACGTCCACACCGGCGGCATCGAGGCCGATGGCCGCCGTCCGCGGAGACCGTCCGACCGCCACCAGCAAGCAGGTGAAGGGCACCTGCCGGCCATCGTCGAGGCACAGTGTCCCCGTGTCGTGGCCAGTGTGTTCGACACGGGAGACGGCGGAGCCGGTGATGAGGTCGACACCGTCGTCGGCCAGAGCGCGGGAGATCTCGTCCGCGGCCCGAGGGTCCTCGCGGGTCAGGATCCGGGCTGCGCCTTCGACCAGGGTGACCCGGCTCCCGAGGCGGGCGAAGGCCTGCCCGAGCTCGCAGCCGATGGTGCCTCCGCCCAGGATCACCAGCTCGGTCGGCAGCTCGGTGAGGTCCCAGACAGTCTCGCTGGTCAGGTAGTCGACCTCGGTCAGACCTGGCACGGGAGGCAACGCCGGCGACGCACCGGTGGCCACCAGCGCCTGCCGGAACGCCACGGTCTGGCCGTCGATCGCTGCGGTGTCCGGCCCGGTGAACCGAGCGGTACCTGTGCAGACCGAGACCGACGCGCGCTCGAGGGCCTCCATCGAGTCCGCAGGTGCGATGTGCGCGATCGCGGACCGAACGTGATCCATCACCTGGCCGAAGTCGACCGACACCCGTGAGGCGGCCACGCCGAACCGAGCGCCTCGGCGTGCGACGTCAGCCGCGTCCGCGGCGGCAAGGAGAGCCTTGGACGGAACACATCCAGTCCACAGGCAGTCACCCCCGATCCGCTCGTGCTCCACCAGGACGACGCGGGCACCCAGCCGAGCCGCCGTCTTGGCACCCACGATCCCTGCCGTCCCGCCACCGACGACCAGGAGATCCCAGGGGTCGCCTTCCGATCCGGTGGAGGTGGGCAGGTCGCGCGTCACGAACCACCCTCCTCTGGGATGGTGGACAGGAAGTCGCGGACCCGGCCCACGGATCGAGGGTCGATGGTCGATCCGCCCGACCACAGGGACAGCGCCCGGTGCAGGGCGCGGTGCTCGGCAGCAACCTGCGCGCACTTCTCGCATGTCGCGAGGTGCTCCTCGAGCCGGGAGATCTCTCCGGGCGTGAGCCGGGCAGCGGGGTCGGCGTCGAGGTAGCGCTGGATGCGGCGAGCAGACCAGTGGCAGGTCAGCATCTGACGCAGAGTCCCAGTCATGACAGGTCTCCTCGGGTGAGTGCGGTTGGCCCAAGACGCTTGCGGAGATCTTTGCGGACGCGATCTCGTGCTCGACTGAGCCGCGACATCACCGTGCCGACGGGGACCCCCATGACAGCCGCAGCCTGTGAGTAGCTGAGGTCGTGGACGTCGACGAGGATGAGGGCGGCACGGAAGCGCGGGTCGAGCTCACGCACAGCTGCCTCGAGGTCGGCGTGCAGCTCGGTGTCCACGAAGGCGTTCTCAGCGCTGGGTAGCTCAGCCCTGCCGAACGCCGGCCGCGCGGTCCGGATGAGCTCCCAGTCGCCGATCGTGCCCGGTCGCCGACGGCGGTGCATGTTCGCGTTCGTGTTGCGCAGGATGGTCAGCAGCCAAGCCCGTGTGTGTCGGCCGTCGAAGCCGTCGATGGCCCGGTAGGCCCGCAGCAGCGTCTCCTGCACGAGGTCCTCGGCGTCAGCCTGGCTCGAGGTGATGGAGCCGGCCACTCGCAGGAGTACTTCGATCTCCGGCTCGACCAACTCGCGGAAGGACGACTTACGGGCAGCGTCGTCCAAGCGGCGGGGGTCGGTCACGATCTCGAAACCCGGTGAGTGCCAAGATCCGTTCCCGCGGCCCTGGCAGGCCACAGAGCGTTCGATCCTGGCACCGCTCGCTACCCCCCAGCGTCCTGCGTACCCGGCGCGAACCCCGACTAGCCTGAACACACCCCGACCCCTGAAGGATCCCATGGCGCGCTACACGCGCTCGGCCAACTGGTACGACGTGATCTCGGCCGAGCCGGTCTACCGGGCAGGACGACAACGTGCCATCCCCGCCCTGGGCCTCACCGAGGGAAATCGGGTGCTGGACGTCGGCTGCGGAACCGGGCTCAACTTCCCGCTTCTGTTGGAGGCTGTCGGGGCCAGCGGGCAGGTTGTCGGAGTCGACCGCAGCGCAGCCATGCTCGAGGTAGCGCGTCGCAAGACGCTGCGGCGACCACCGGGCAACGTCGTCCTGGTCGACCTGGACGCCGAGCATCTCGACGCGTCTGCCATCCCCGGATCGGACGGACACACCGGGCCGTTCGATGCCGCGCTCTTCACCTACTCACTCTCGCTGATGAGTGACTGGGAGAACGCATGGAGGCGCGCGTCCTCGCTGGTCCGCCCCGGCGGCCGACTGGCGATCGTCGACATGGAGCCTCCGCACGGATGGGCCCGGCTGCTCACCCCAATTGCCCGGCTGGCCTGCCGGATGGGCGGGGCCGACATCAACGCCCATCCCTGGACCGCGCTCGAAAGGGCAACCACGGACGTGCAGTCATGGAGCCTGCGTGGCGGTCATGTCCAGGTGCGCGTCGGAACCATCTGACCCCGTTCACCCACGCCAAGGAGCATCCCATGCCGGTTCCCCACCCTCCCTCATCGTTTTCGACGTCAACGAGACCCTCCCGGACATGTCGCCCCTGCGCGCACGCTTCGAGGAGGTCGGCCTCGACGGCCAGGACGCGGCCACCTGGTTCACAACGCTCCTGCGCGACGGCTTCGCCCTGACTGTCACCGGCGCAACTCCCTCCTTCGCCGCGCTGGCCCGCGGCTCCCTAGCGGTCTCCCTGTCCGGGCGTGTCTCAGCTGAGCCTCCCAGGACCTGACGGCGAGCCCTGGCGGCTCGCCGCGCGTGTCACAGCCAGCGGGACAGCTCGACCGCGACGCCGTCGTCCTGCAGCGTGTGCGTGACATCGTCGGCGGCCTCCTGCACCGGCAGCGGCGACTCCCCCATCGCGACACCCCGGCCCGCCCAGCGCAACATCTCCAGATCGTTGAGCCCGTCACCCAGCGCCAGCACGTCAGCCCGGTCGACCCCGAGCCGGGCGCAGACCACCTCCAGCCCACTCGCCTTGGAGATCCCGTCCGGCGCGAGGTCGAGCCACGCGGTGTACCCGACGAAGTAGTTGATGCCGTGCAGGCCCAGCCGCTCGGCGAGCTCGGCGAAGTCCTCCGCGGACTGGTCGGGGCTGCGGATGATGACCCGGGTCACCGGTTCGGCCACCAGTTCCTCCACGCTCTGCACGATCATGTCGCCGTTGATCTCGCCCTCGGGAAACGGCTTGTTGATCCGGTAGCCCCTCCCGATGTCCTCCACGGCGACCGCGGCGTCTGGCACGTGCTCGAGCAGCAGCTTGACCGTCTCGCGGGCGTCGAACGTGGTGACCTCGAGCAGCTCCACCGGTGAGTACGAGAACGTCACCGCGCCGTTGGAAGCCACCGCGAGGCCGTGCTCCATCCCGAGCTTGTCAGCGGCGTCCATGACCCCCGGGACCGAGCGGCCGGTGGAGATCACGACGTGCAGGCCGGTACGGGCGGCGGCCCGCACCGTGTCGCGTACCCCTGAGGTCATGTGGTTGTGCCAGTCGACCAGCGTGCCGTCGACGTCGAGGGCGACCAGGCGCGGGGTGAAGGTCACGCGGTCGGCTCCAGCACGGTGCGGCCGCCGAGGTGGGGCTGCAGGATCTCCGGCACCCGCACCGACCCGTCGGGCTGCTGGTGGTTCTCCAGCAGCGCGAGGATCGTGCGGGTCGCGGCCATGAGGGTCCCGTTGAGCGTCGCGACGTGCTCGGTACCCCCCGTGCGCCGGACCCGGGTGTCCAGGCGCCGTGACTGGAACTGGGTGCAGTTCGACGTCGATGTCAGCTCGCGGTACCTGCCCTGGGTCGGGATCCACGCCTCGCAGTCGAACTTGCGCACCGCGCTGCTGCCCAGGTCGCCAGCCGCCACGTCGATGACTCGGAACGGCAGCCCGAGCGCTGTCATCCACTCCTTCTCGTACGCGAGCAGCCGCTGGTGCTCGGCGAAGGAGTCCTCCACCGTCGTGTACGTGAACATCTCCACCTTGTCGAACCAGTGCACGCGGAAGATCCCGCGGGTGTCCTTGCCGTACGAGCCTGCCTCCCGGCGGAAGCAGGGGCTGAACGCGGCGTAGCGCAGCGGCAACACGTCGGCGTCGAGGATCTCGCCGCCGTGGTAGGCGGCGAGGGCGACCTCGGAGGTCCCGACGAGGTAGAGGTCGTCCTTGGGCAGGTGGTAGACGTCGTCGGCGGCCTGGCCGAGGAATCCGGTGCCCTCCATCGCGCTCGGCTTGACCAGCGCCGGCGGCAGCATCGGGACGAAGCCCCACTCGGTGGCCTTGGCCATCGAGGCGGCGACCAATGCCAGCTCGAGCTGGGCGCCGATCCCGGTGAGGACGTAGAACCGGGCCCCGCTGATCTTGGCCCCGCGCTCGACGTCGATCGCGCCCAGCAGCGCACCGAGCTCGAGGTGGTCGCGGGGCTCGAAGCCCTCGGCGGCGAAGTCGCGGGGCGTGCCGACCTCTTCCAGCACCACGAAGTCGTCCTCGCCGCCCTTGGGCGACTCCGGCGACGCCAGGTTCGGCATCGACATGACGAGCTCGCGGAAGTCCCGGTCGGCCTCGTTCTGCGTGGTCTCGGCGGCCTTCACCTGCGCTGACAGCTCCCTGGTACGGGCGAGCAGCGTCTGCTTCTGCTCACCCTGCACCTGCGGAATCTGCCTGCCCAGGGACTTCTGTTCGGCGCGGAGGAGCTCGTACGCGGCGATCGCTGCACGCCGCCGGTCGTCAGCGCTCAGCAGCGCGTCGACGACCTCGGAGGACTCACCTCGGTGCTCCTGGGCAGCACGGATGCGATCGGGGTCGTCGCGCAGCAGCCGGATGTCGATCACCGGACCAGCCTAACGATCGGCGTCAACGCGGCTCGGGCCCCGACCCCTGCCTGCGGTTTACCAGGGTCCCCTGGTAAACCGCACTGCCCATGGGTTGCAGCCCATGGGCAGTGACAACACGCCATGGGGAGTGGCCCGGGATGCCGAGGGGACCGGTCCGGCGCAGCCCTGCCACAATCGCGGCGTGCCGATCGACGCCCGCCGCGCCCAGCCGCGCCACCCGCGGATCTGGTGGTGGGGGATCGCCGTACCAGGACTCGTGCTCGCGGTCACGACGCTGCTCGTCTCCACCTCCTGGCAGCCGGTCACCGACCTCGACGTACGAATCGCTGCATCGGCGTACGACCTGACTGCCGGGCACCGGACCTGGATCGCCGTCCTCGACCTCGTCGCCGAGGTGTCCCGGCCGATCTGGCTGCGCTCGGTGATGCTGATCGTCGCCACGGTGCTGCTGTGGCGGGGGCACGTGCGGGTCGGGACGTGGCTGACGCTGGTGACCGCGGTGGAGTGGGTGGTAGCCCCCGGGCTCAAGTTCCTGGTCGAGCGGCCGCGCCCCGCCTGGGAGGAGCCGCTGCACCAGATCGGTGGCTTCGCCTACCCCTCCGAGCACGCCGCCGGCGCCGCCTACTTCGCTGCCGCCGGAGTCATCCTCGCCCTGTTGGCGCTGCCGCGAGGACGGGTGCGCGCTGCGTTGTGCACCGGTCTCGTGCTCGTGGCCGTCGCGATCGGGCTGCACCGGATCCTGCTCGGCGTGCACTACGCCAGTGACGTGATCGGCGGCTGGTCGCTCGGCGTCCTCGTCGTGATGTCGGGCGGTGCGCTGTTGCTACGACTCCGCCCGGAGGAGCCGGGTCCCGTGGTCGGCACCGTCGGGGTCCGCCCGTCCCGGTTGGCGGTCATCGTGAACCCGGTCAAGGTGGGTGACGTGACCGCCTTCCGCGCGCTCGTCCGCGACGCCGCCGCGGCGCACGGATGGGACGAGCCGTTGTGGTTCGAGACCACCCTCGAGGACCCTGGCACGGGCATGGCCGAAGCCGCCCTGGCCGCCGACGTCGAGATGGTCCTGGTGGCCGGTGGCGACGGCACCGTGCGCGTCGTGTGCACCGAGCTCGCCCGGACCGGTGTCTCGATCGGGGTCGTCCCACTGGGCACCGGCAACCTCCTGGCCCGCAACCTGGGTATCCCGCTGCACGGCCTCGACGCCGTCGAGGTGGCGTTGTCCGGTCAGGACCGCGCCGTGGACGCAGTGTCCCTCGGTGGCGACGATCTGCACGAGACCTGCTTCATGGTGATGGCCGGTCTCGGGCTGGACGCGGCGATCATGGAGGGTGCGCGCGAGCACCTCAAGGCCCGCATGGGGTGGACTGCGTACGTCGTGTCGGCTCTGCGGCAGCTTCGCTACCCCGCGATGACGGTCGAGATCGCCGTGGACGACCGCCCACCGGTACGTCGGCGCGCCCGCACCGTGGTGGTCGGCAACGTTGGCTCGTTGCAAGCCGGGATTCCGCTGCTGCCCGACGCGCGCATCGACGACGGGATGCTCGACGTCGTTGTCATCGCGCCGCGCCGTCTGCTCGGCTGGCTACCGCTGGTGGCCCGCGTCCTGGCCCGCGGCCGCCGGACCGACGAGCGCCTCGATCGGATGACGGGCCGCTCCGTGGTTGTACGCGCCGAGCGCGTCACACCCCGCCAGCTCGACGGCGACCCGATCCTGCCCGGCCGTGAGATCCGCGCCCAGGTCATGGCCGGCACCCTGCTGGTGCGCGTGCCCCGGCTGCCCCGCTGAACCCGCCGGCCGCTTGCTCGGGTCCGCTTCCCTGCAGGTCGGTCTCGCGCGTCTTCCCTCCCGTACGGGCTGCCGCACCCGCCTTCCCTCCCGCACGGGTCGAACTTTGCCCGAAATGCCCGATTAGACGGACCGCGGCGGGAGCCATGCCAGCTCCCACTGCACCGCGACCACTGCACCGCGACCACTGCACCGCGACCACTGGCACCGCGACCCCTGCACCGCGACCCCTGCACCGAGCTCCCTGCACCGCACACCGGGGCTCACGCGGTCGGGACGATGGCCGTGATGACGGTGCCGTCCCCCCGGCGCGCACCGGTGAGGGCGAGCGAGGAGGGGGCGCCTTCGATGACCGGACCGTGGGTGTCCATCTCGATGACCACCGGTTCGCCGGCCCGGACGACGACCGGCGTGCCGCGTACGGAAAGCTCGACCTGACCGTCTGCCGGGCCGTCCTCGATCGACAGGTGCACCGACTCCGACGCCACGTGCACCCGTAGCTGCAGGCCGCGGACGGTGATCCGGAAGGTCAAGGCCTCCCACGAGCACGGCAGCCGCGGGTCCAGCGTCAGGGCGCCCCCGTGGTCGCGCAGGCCTCCGAAGCCGAAGACCGCAGCCGACCAGGACCCGCCGGTGGAGGCGACGTGCACGCCGTCGGAGGCGTTCTGGTGGAGGTCGGCGAGGTCGACGAAGAGCGCCGGCACGTAGTACGCCAGCGCCAGGTCGGCGTACCCGACCTCGGAGGCGATGATCGACTGCACGCAGCCCGACAGAGTCGAATCGCCGGTGGTGATGGGGTCGTAGTAGTCGAAGTCCGCCTGCTTCTGCGCGGGCGTGAACTGGTCACCCTGCAGGAACAGTGCCAGCACGACGTCGGCCTGCTTGAGCACCTGGAAGCGGTAGATCACCAGTGGGTGGTAGTGCAGCAGCAGCGGCCGCTTGTCCTGGGGGGTGCGCGGGACGTCCCACACCTCCCGATCCAGGAAGTACGCGTCCTGGGGGTGGATGCCGAGCTGCTCGTCGAACGGGATCGCCATGGCCTCCGCAGCCCGCTCCCACTCCTCCACCTCTGCGGGCTGCAGGGCCAGCCGCTTGCACAGGCGCGTGTAGGCGCCCTGATCGCGCTGCGCCATGTCCCGGACCACCGCGGCCGCCCTGCGCAGGTTGAAGCGGGCCATCACGTTGGTGAAGAGGTTGTCGTTCACCACCGTCGTGTACTCGTCCGGACCGGTGACCCCGTGGATGTGGAAGCTGTCGGTGCCGTTGGCCCGCCAGAAGCCGAGGTCGGCGAACATGCGAGCGGTCTCGACCAGGATGTCGGCGGCCTCGCGGTCGAGGAAGTCGGTGTCCCCGGTGGCCTGGACGTACTGGCTCAACGCGTAGGAGACGTCGGCGTCGATGTGGTACTGCGCCGTCCCGGCTGCGTAGTACGCCGACGCCTCCTCACCGTTGATCGTGCGCCACGGGAACAGCGCGCCGGCCTGGTTCAGCTCGCCGGCGCGGCGGCGGGCGGCGCCGAGCATCTGGTAGCGAAAGCGCAGCAGGTTCCGGGCGATCGGCGGTGAGGTGTAGGTGAGGAACGGCGCGACGTACACCTCGGTGTCCCAGAAGTAGTGCCCGCCGTACCCCGGGCCGGTGACGCCCTTGGCCGGCACCCCTGTCGACTCCGCTCGGGCGGAGGCCTGGGCGAGCTGGAAGATGTTCCACCGCAGTGCCTGCGCGAGCCCTGGCTGGCCGTGGATCTCGACGTCGGAGCGAGCCCAGAAGTCATCGAGCCAGGCTCGCTGCTCGGCCAGCACACGATCGGCTCCCCGCTCGACAGCCCGGTCGAGGGTGCGCCGACAGCGGTCGGAGAGCTCGCGGGCCGGGACGCCGCGTGAGGTGTGGTAGGAGACGTACTTGCTGATCATGATCTGCTGGCCGGCCTTGGCGTCGACCCGCAGGACGACCTTGGCGGAGTCCTCCTCCGCCCGGGTGAGCATGCTGTACGGGCAGTCGGTCTTGACCTGGTGATGTGCCCCCACCGCCAGCGTCATCCCGGAGTTGGTGCACCGGTAACCGAGCAGCAGCCGCCCGTCCTTGCCGATGGACACCTGCGGCTGCAGCACCCGCTGCTCGAACTTGGCTGCCTTGCGCGGGTCCTCACCCATGGCGTGGGCGCGTACGTGGTACTCGTCCTCGCCGTCCTGGCGGTTGAGCAGCTGCGAGGAGATCACCACGGGGGCGTCGTGGTCCAGGACGGTCACCTCGAAGGTGAGCATGGCCAGGTGCCGGTCGGGTAGCGAGACCATGCGCCGCGATCGGACCCGGACCCGCTTGCCGGAGTTGGTACGCCAGACCAGGCAGCGTTCGAGCACCCCGGAGCGGAAGTCGAGCACGCGCTCGTACTCCGTGAGATCGGCGACGGTGAGCAGGAGCGGCTCGTCGTCGACGTAGAGCTTCATCAGCTTGGCGTCGGGGGCGTTGACGATGGTCTGGCCGACCCGGGCGAAGCCGTACGCCTCCTCGGCGTGCCGGATCGGCCACGTCTCGTGGAAGCCGTTGACGAAGGTGCCGTGCGCGAAGGTGTCACGGCCCTCCTCGAGGTTGCCGCGCAGCCCCAGGTACCCGTTGCCGACGGCGAACACCGTCTCGGCCCGCCCGAGGTCGTCGGCGCTGAACTCCAGCTCGACCAGCCGCCACGGGTCGACCGGGTAGCGGTCGCGGTCCATCGGGTCCAGCGGGCTCACCGGCAGATCGGTGAGCGGTGGGTGGGTCATGGCACCAGTTCCGTGAGGTCGCTGACCACGACGTCGGCACCGGCATCCACCAGCGCGCCGGCGCCGGCGCCGCGGTCGACCCCGACCACCAGGCCGAACCCGCCCGCGCGTCCGGCCGCCACCCCGGAGACGGCGTCTTCGACGACCACAGAACGCTCCACCGCCGCACCCAGCTGACGGGCTGCGTCCCAGAAGGTGTCCGGCGCCGGCTTGCCGGACAGGCCGCGCTCGGCGGCGTTGATCCCGTCCACGACCACGCCGAAGCGCTCGACGATGCCGGCTGCCTCGAGCACGGCCCTGGCGTTGCGCGAGCTGGACACGACGGCCACCGCAGTCCCGGCGACCGCGAGCGCCTCGAGCAACCGGACGGACCCGGGATACGCCTGCACGCCGTCGGTCCGCAGGATGTCGGTGAACACGGCGTTCTTGCGGTTGCCCATCCCGGCGACACTCGAGACGTCGTTCCCGTCCTGCGGGGAACCCTCCGGGAGCTCGATCCGGCGGGAGGCGAGGAAGTCGCGGACGCCGACGTAGCGAGGCTTGCCGTCGACGTGGGCGAAGTAGTCGGCGTCGGTGTACGGCTCGGCGATGCCGCGGTCGCGAAGGAACTCATCGAACAGGACGGCCCAGGCGCGCATGTGCACCTCGGCGGTGGGTGTGATGACCCCGTCGAGGTCGAACAGGACGGCGTCGTAGCCGTCCAGGCGCGCAGGTGGGGAGCTCACCGGTACCACGCTACGGGCGGCCACCGGAGCGGGCGTAGCCGAGGGCTTCGTCCTCCTCCGGGGAGGTCTGCTGGTCACAAGCCCAGTCGGCCACGTTCTTGGCGTAGGTGCGAGCGTCGCTGCGGCCGTGGATGGCGGTGAGCACGACCCCGTTGCCACCGTCGTCGAGCAGTGCCATCGACCAGGACAGGTGCCCGCCCATGTCGCCGAAGGCGTCGTAGCGGACCACCGCGACGTGACGCATCGTCTCGGCCGCGTCGGCACGCAGGACCTCCACCTCGTCGCGCAGCGCCTCGACCTCGGCGGGGACCTCCAGGACCCGGCCGCGGCCGCGCAGCCTGCGGCGTACGGCCCCCGGGTGCAGGAGAGCCAGCCAGGAAAGTGCGAGGGCGACGAGGGCGACGCAGAGCGCGAGGACGCTGAGCACGATCGCCATGGATGCGACCCTAGCGCCGCACAGGCGGGCGGTTCCGGCACGCCACGCGCGCCAGCCGCTTCGTCTGTGCTGCCTGACTAGGCTGACCGGCATGCTCCCGGCCCTACGACGCCGCCGCCGGGCTCGCGGCATCGGCGCCCTCGCGGCTGCACTGCTGCTCACCGCCGCGACGCTGGCAGCCGGGGCCGCCGGAGCCGCCGCCAGCACCACCGAGCCGCAGCCGACCGGCCCGACGGTGGTCATCGGCGTCACCAGCCTGCGCTGGGCCGACGTGAGCGAGGCCGTCACCCCCACGCTGTGGGGCCTGATCGCCGGCAGTGCCGTCGGCTCGACGTCGGTACGGGCGGTGCCGTCCTCGACCTGTCCGCTGGACGGGTGGCTGTCGATCTCGGCCGGCACCAAGGCGACCTCGCGCCGGCTCGAGCCGGACCGTGGCACGCTGAACCCCGGGCAGGCCTCCGGCGACGTCGACGACATCGTGTGCGGACCCCTGCCCGCCGTCGAGGACGGGCAAGTGCCCGACTGGGACCGCTACGCCGCGCTGCAGGACAGCACGACCGGCGCGTACGGCACCCCCGGTGCCCTCGGCGACCAGCTGTCCGACCTCGGCAGCTGCACCCTCGCGGTGGGGCCAGGTGCCGCGGTCGCACTCGCCGGCACCGACGGTGACGTCGAGCGGTACGAACCCCGATGGGACCCCTCGCTGGCGGGCGAGTGCCCGGTCGTCGTGATCGACGCCGGCAGCATCGACGAGCAGCCCGGGCCCAGGTACGACGACCTGGTGGCCTTCGACCAGTTGGTCGCCGACGTGCTGGCGGTGACCGACCCGGGTGTGCAGGTGCTGGTGAGCGGCGTTGCCGACCCGAGTGCCTCGCCCGCTCCGTTCCAGGTAGCCCTCCGGCACACCGTCGGCGCGCGCAAACCCTCCTGGCTCACCTCCGACTCAACCCGTCGCAGCGGGCTGGTGCAGGTGATCGACCTGGCAGCCACCCTGCTCGCCCGCGGCGGGGCGGTCCCACGCAGCGTGGACGGCAAGCCGTGGCAGGGGGACGAGGACCGCACGCTGTCGGTTGCCGACACCGTCGAGGACCGGCAGGACCAGGACAACCTGTCCACCGTCATCCCCGAACGCGGACCGGTGCTCGGTGCCTGGATCGCCGCCGTACCGCTCTGCATCCTCCTCGGCGGCCTGTGCGTGTTGGTGGCCAGGCGGCGCGGCGCGTCGTGGCCGGAGCATTCCCTGTTCGCGAAGCTGGCCATCGGCGCCGCGCTGTTCGCCGCCTCGGTGCCGACGGCGCTCTACCTCGTGACCGCGGTGCAGTGGTGGCGGGCAGACCGGCCGGCGCTCGTGCTCGGCGCCGCCGCCGTGGTCATCGCGCTGGTCATCGCTGCAGCGTCCAGGTACGCCAGGGTGCACCGTCCCTGGCGGTTCGTGGTGGTGCAGTGCGGCCTCACCTACGTCGCCCTGAGCATCGACGGGATCGCCGGCACGCCGCTGCAGGCCGGCTCGCTGCTGGCTGCCGGGCCGGTCTACGGCGGTCGGTTCTACGGCTTCGGCAACGTCACCTTCACGGTGTACGCCACGGCGACGCTGCTGCTCGCCGCCGCGGTGTCGCAGCTGCTGCTCGACCGGGGCGCCCGCGGGCGGGCCGTGGGCGTGGTGGCGCTGATCGGTGCAATCGCGGTCGTGATCGACGGCTGGCCGGCGCTGGGAGCCGACTTCGGCGGCATCATCGCGCTGGTGCCCGGGGTGCTGCTGTGCGCCCTGCTGGTCGCGGGCGTCACCGTCACGTGGGCGCGCCTGCTGGCCGTCGCCGCAGTCGGTGTACTCGCGGTCACCGTCGTCGCCGGTCAGGACTACCTGCGTCCACCGGAGCAGCGCTCGCACATGGGTGCCTTCGTCGCCCGCGTCCTCGACGGGTCGGCCTCCGACGTGCTCCTCAGCAAGCTGGAGGCACTCCTGGCGAGCCTCACCTCCCCCCTCGGGTGGTTGCAGGTCACGGGCTTCGTCGTCGCGATGCTGGTGGTGTGGCGACCCGTGGCGATGCGGGTGCCGGAGCTCGGCGGGGTGTACGCGGCGTGGCCGACCCTGCGTCCGGCGCTGCTCTCGCTCGGGCTGACCTGCACCATCGCGACGTTCGTCAACGACTCGGGGGCGCTGATCGCCGGCTTCGCCGTGCTGACCGCGGCCCCGCTCATGATCGCGACCTGCGCATGGTGGACGAGCCGGCTGGTCGACGTGCAACCCGCAGCAGCCCCGGTACGGGCCCTGAGATGACGGGCCCGGCATGACCCGCCGGCAGGTCGCCGGCACCGTGGTGGGAGCGGCCGCGCTGGTCGCCGTGCTCACCGTCGCCGCACGGCTGGCCGGACTGGGCCGCAACCTCGTGCTGGCCCGCACCGTGGGCTCCACCGAGCTGGCCAGCATCTACCAGAGCGTCAACACCGTGCCCAACATCGCGTACGAGGTCGTGGCCGGTGGTGTGCTGGCCAGCCTCGTCGTGCCGCTGCTGGCCCGCGCGGTCGCCGACGAGGACCGCGTTCACGTGGACCGGACCAGCTCGGCGCTGCTGACCTGGACCGTCCTCACGCTGACCCCGCTGGCGCTGCTGATCATCGTGGCTGCGGAGCCGATCGCGGCGTTCCTGCTGGCAGCGGGCTCGCCGGGATCCTACGACAGGACGGCGGTCGAGGTGGGCGCGTCCATGCTGCGGGTGTTCGCCCCCCAGGTGGTGCTCTATGGCATCGGGATCGTCCTCACCGGCATCCTGCAGGCGCATCGTCGCTTCGGCGCCCCGGCCCTGGCGCCGCTGCTGAGCAGCCTGGTGGTGATCGCGGCGTACGTCACCTACGCCGTGATCGCGCGGGGCAACACCGAGCTCGGCGACCTGACGAGCCGTGAAGAGCTGGTGCTCTCGGTCGGGACCACGCTGGGGGTGGTCGTGCTGAGCCTGTCCCTGGTGCCGGCGGTCGCCCGCATCGGGCTGCGGCTGCGGCCCAGCCTACGGTTCCCGTCCGGCGTCGCGCGGCACGTCCGCAGCCTCGCGTACGCCGGCACGGCCGCGCTCACGGCTCAGCAGGCGTCCGTCGTGGTCGCCCTCCTGCTGGGCAACCGGGCCTTCGCGGAGGCCGTCATCGTCTACACCCAGGCACAGACGATCTTCCTGCTGCCCTGGGCCGTACTGGCGGTCCCCGTCGCCACCGCGGTCTACCCGAGGCTGGCGGAGCGGTGGAGTGCGGATGACCGGGCCTCCTACCGCAGCCAGCTGGCAGCGAGCACCTGCGTCGTCGTGGCGCTCATGCTGGGTGCGGCCGCCGCCATGGTCGCCGTCGCCCACCCGCTGGCGCGGATCGTGTTCGAGGGCGCCCCCGGTGCGGCCTCGACCGGCAGCGTGGCCTCGCTCAGCGCCGCCGTGGTCGGCTTCGCGGCCGGCCTCGTCGGGTACGGGCTCTTCGCCCTGCTGTCACGGGCGATGTACGCCGCGGGAGCGACCGCGGCGACGGCGGTGGCGTGCGTCGGCGGGTGGGTCGTCGTGATCGTGGCCGACCTGCTGCTCTCCGGGCTGCTCCCCACCGCCGACCGGGTCCTCGCGCTCGGGCTCGGCAACAGTATCGGCATGACCGTGCTCGCGGCGACACTGCTCGTCGTGGCGGCCCGTACGGCCGGCGCACAGGCGCTGGCCGGGGTCGGCCGGATCACCGTCGCCGGCGCGGCCGCCGGCGTGGCGTCCGCGCTGCTGGGCCGATGGCTGGAGGGGGTGCTGCGTGGTGGCTGGGTAGTCGACGCACTGTGGCAGGCGGCGGTCGTCGGCGTCGTCACCCTCGTCCTGTACGCCGGCGCAGTGCTGCTGGTCGCCCGGCCCACGCTCCGGCTCGCCCTCACGACCCTGCGCGGGCTGCCCGAGCACCATCAACGGCCGGGGACCAAAGAGGTCGACGCATGAGGTTGCACCAGAGCCAGGACCCGCCACTGCACGTGAGCGGGCTGCGCGTCGTGCAGGTCGTCGCGACCACCACCGGCGGCACCGGCGCCCACGTGGCCCTGCTCACCGAACAGCTCACCCGGGCCGGCGCCGAGGTCACGGTCTGCGGTCCGGTCCAGGCCCAGGAGCAGTTCGGTTTCGCCGCCCTCGGGGCGACCTTCCAGCGGATCCGCATCGGTTCCGCACCGCACCCGCGGGACACGCTGACGGTTCGGTTGCTGCGCCGCGCCGCGAAGGACGCCGACGTCGTGCATGCGCACGGCCTGCGCGCCGGGGCGCTGACCGGCCTGGCGACCTCGAGGTCCACTCCGTTCGTCATCACCCGGCACAACCTGGTCCTCGCGACCAGCCGGATCCGCCGGCTGCGCGAAGCGCTGGAACGCTACACGGCACGTCGTGCCGACGTCACCATGTGCGTCTCCTCCGACCTCGTCGACGCCGTGCGTGCGGCCGGCGGGGAGGACGTACGCCGCACCTTCGTCACCGCACCGCCGATGAAGCCGGCCGGTCGCACGCGCGCGGAGGTCCGTGAGGAGCTCGCTGCCGCCGACCGGCCGGTCGTCCTCGCGGTGGGCCGCCTGCATCCGCAGAAGGACTGGCCCACGCTGGTCGCCGCCGCCCTCGAGCTGTCCGCCCTGGACCCGACCCCCGTCGTCGTCATCGCCGGGGACGGCCCGCAGCGTGCCGAGCTGGAGAAGCTCGTGGCCTCCTCGCAGGCCCCGATCCGGCTGCTCGGCGAGCGTACGGACATCCCGGACCTGCTCGCCGCCGCGGACGTCCTGGTGCTCACCAGTGTCTGGGAGGCCGGGTCACTGGCCGTCCAGGAGGGGCTGCGGGCTGGCGTGCCCTTCGTCGGCACCCGGGTCGGCGCGATCCCGGACCTGGTCGCCGACGCGGGTCTGCTGGTGCCCGTGCACGACGCGCACGCCGTGGCCACCCAGGTGCGCAGGGTGCTGACCGAACCGGGCGTGGCGGAGGACCTGCGCGACCGCGCCCACCGCCGGGCCCGCGTGCTGCCCACCGACGCCGACGTGGCCGGACAGGTCGTCGCCGCGTACTCCGGTGCCCTCGCCGCCGTGCGGGGCCGTGCATGAGGGCTGGCTCTGCCGGTTCCTCGCCGCTGCCGGTGCTCGCCTACGTCCTGGTGTGCCTCGCACTCTTCGGCGGTGTCCTGCTGCGGGTCGCCCTTGCGGCATCGACGACCCCGCCGCCACCGGCCGACCGGGTCGTGGTCGTCGGCGTGCCGGGTCTGGACTGGTCCGACGTGTCTGCCAGGCGCACACCGGTCCTGTGGAGGCTGGCCGAGCGAGCCGGGACCGGGTCGCTGTCCAGCCGGGGCACCTCGTCGTACGCCTGCCCGCGCGACGGCTGGGCGACGCTGGGCGCAGGGAACCGGGCAGGCGTCGGCGGACCACCCTGCCTGAGCGACGAGGACGGCACTGCGCTCGAGGGGGACGTCGGATCGGACAACGGGTTCGGCGCCGAACC
>JALZKQ010000095.1 GCA_030859165.1 Actinomycetota bacterium | reverse complement strand
GGCCCGGACCGCCGCACGGTCGCCGTCCAGGTGCAGCAGCCGGTGCGCAACCCGCCGCGGGCCGGCGACCGCGACGTGCACGGTGCCCGCCGGCCGGCCCTCGTCGGCGCCCGGCCCCGCCACCCCTGTCGTCGAGACGCCGTACGTGGCGCCGAGCCGTTCCCGTACGCCGGTCGCCATGGCCCGCGCCGTGGACTCGGCCACCGCCCCGTCGCGCGCCAGTGCGACCGGGTCGACACCGAGCAACGTGGCTTTGAGGTCCGTCGCGTACGCCACCACCGCCCCCCGGACGACCTCGGAGGCGCCGGGCACGTCCACCAACGTGGCGCACAGCAGGCCGGCAGTGAGCGACTCGGCGCACGCCACGGTGGCGGAGCGGGCACGGAGCCCGGCGACGACCCGCTCGGCGTCGCTGCGGCTCATGACCCGTGCGCGGAGGGCCCGCGGCGCAGGACGAGTGCCCGGGCGACATAGTCCGCGCCGGTGGCCACCGTCACCAGTACGGCCGCAGCCATGATGACGTGCGCGACGATCAGCAGTTCGGCGGGCAGCGGAGCGATGTACAGGGCCAGCGCGACCATCTGCAGGACCGTCTTGAGTTTGCCCCCAGGACTCGCCGCGATCACACCGTGGCGGATGACCCAGAACCGCAGCGCCGTGATGCCGAGCTCCCGGGCCAGGACCACGATCGTGACCCACCACCACAGCTCGCCCAGGATCGACAGACCGACGAAGGCCATCCCCATCAGCGCCTTGTCCGCGATCGGGTCGACCAGCTTGCCGAAGTCGGTGACCAGGCCACGGTTGCGAGCGAGCTCGCCGTCGAACCGGTCGGTGATCGCGGCGACGAGGAACACCGCCAGCGCCAGGAACCGCAGCCCGGTGGACTCCCCGTCGGCGGCGAGCAGCGACCACCCGAGGAACGGGACGAGCACGATGCGCAGGGTGGTCAGCGCGTTGGCGATGTTCCAGTTGCTGGGGGCGGGCGTTGTCTGGGGACGGGCGCTCATGCGGCCGCTCCAGTGGCAGCTGCGACCAGGTCGACGCCGACGTTGTCCACCACCACGGCGCTCACGATGTCGCCGACCGCCACGGCACCGGTCAGGCCGCGCACGGTCGTCGACCCGTCGACGTCGGGACCCTGGTGGCAGGCCCTCCCCTCACCGACGTACCAGGTCTCGCCGGTGTCGTCGTCCACCTGCTCGAGCAGCACCTCCACCGGCAGGCCGACGCGGTCCGCGGCCCGCGCACTGGTCAGCACCTCGACCAGGCCGGTGACCTGCGCCACCCGGTCGCGCACCTCGTCCTCGTCGATCTTGGCGTCGAACCCGAGCGCCTCGGTACCGTCCTCGTCGGAGTAGCCGAACACTCCGACCGCGTCCAGCCGGGCAGCGACCAGGAAGTCGGTCAGCACCGCGAGATCCTGTGACGTCTCCCCGGGGAAACCGACGATCACGTTGCTGCGGATGCCGGCCTGCGGCGACGCCGCGCGGATGGTCGCGATCAGGTCGAGGAACTGCTCGGCGTCCCCGAAGCGCCGCATGCGCCGGAGCAAGGGCCCCGACGCGTGCTGGAAGGACAGGTCGAAGTACGGCACCACACCCGGGGTCGCGGTGAGCGCACTGATCAGGCCAGGGCGCATCTCGGCCGGCTGCAGGTAGGACACGCGTACCCGCGACACGCCTTCGACGGCCGCGATCTGGGGCAGCAACGTCTCCAGCAGGCGCAGGTCACCGAGGTCCTTGCCGTAGGACGTGGAGTTCTCGCTGACGCAGAAGAGCTCGCGTGCCCCCTGCGAGGCCAACCAGCGGGCGTCGTCCAGCACGTCGTGCGGACGCCGGGACACGAATGCCCCGCGAAACGACGGGATCGCACAGAACGAGCAGCGCCGGTCGCATCCGGAGGCGAGCTTGAGCGGGGCCACCGGACCGTCGTCGAGGCGGCGCCGCGCCAGCGCGGGACCCGAGGCGGGTGCGATCCCCGCAGGCAGGTCCGGCGCTGCGACCCGGTGACCCGGTACGACGGTCGCGGACGCGGCGCGCTCCACCGGGGAGATCGGCAGCAGCATCCTCCGGTCGGACGGGACGTGCGCGACGTGCTGCGACCCGGACAGCACCGACCGCAGCCGCGCGGCGATGTCGGGGTAGTCATCGAAGCTGAGCACGGCGTCGGCCTCGGGCAGCGAGTCAGCCAGCACCGTGCCGTACCGCTCGGCGAGGCACCCCACGGCGACGACGGACCGGGTGGGTCCGCCGTCCTTGAGGTCCGAGGCCGCCATCAGCGTGTCGATGGAGTCCTTCTTGGCCTGCTCCACGAAGCCGCAGGTGTTGACCAGGACGGTCTGCGCCTGCGCTGGATCCTGCACCAGATCGAACCCGGCCGCCTCCAGCCGGGCGGCGAGCTCCTCGGAGTCCACGTCGTTGCGGGCGCAGCCGAGGGTGACCAGCGCGACGGTCGACGGACCAGTGTGGGCGTCGTCCGCCCACTCGAGGTGACCATGCTCGTCGTCGCCTTCCGCGGGCGTCGTCGAGGTGGGGGCCGGTGCGGTCATGATCGGCCCATTATGACCGACGCCCACCTCGGCGATACGCACGGACCTGTCAGCGTGCCGGACGGCGACCGAGCGTCGTGCGCACAGTTTTGCCCGGTTCACCGAGCGTTCCCCGTCCGTTGCCGTTGACCCGCACCCGCACGTTGCCCGCGTCCAGGATGCGTGCCGTCGCGGCACCTGCGACGTCGAGAACCTCGGTCTCACCCCGTCGCAACCTGCCTCGCCAGACCAGTCCGCCCTCGGCGTCGCGCACGACGACCCGACTGGGGCCGCCCACGGCGCTGAAACGGAGCTCGTTCATCACCGGAGCACCCAGTCCGGCGAAGCGCTCGGGGTCCGCGCTCGGAGCCGGTTGGCTGCTGGGGGTGGCCGCGGGCGGCGGAGTGGACTGCTCGGTACGGCTGCTCACGTAGTCGGCGACCGCCCACACGATCGCGAGCACCATGACGACGGCGATCAGCGCCGACCAACGGGGGCCGCCGTTCACCCGACGGATGGACGGCTGCGGTCCGGTGGCCAGCTCCGCCTCGAACACCCGCCTGGCGGCCACCGGGGCCTGGGCGTACTCCCGGTCGTACGTCTCGAGCAGCGGCGTCGCATCGATGCCCAGTGTGCGGCACAGCGAACGCAGGTGGCCGCGGGCGTAGAAGTCGCCACCACAGGGCACGAAGTCGTCGACCTCGATCGACTCGATGACGTGCGGTCGGATGCGGGTGCGCTCGGCGAGGTCGTCGATGCCCATCCGCAGCTGACGGCGCGCCTGGGTGATGACCGGTCCGATGCGGGGCTCGGCCGCCGGCTGGGTCGGGTACGCCTCGACGGGGGCCGCGTCGACGGCTGTGCGCTGCGGGGGTCTTGTCGGCTCGGCGACCCGCTGCGTGCCGGATGCCGTGGTGACGCTCTCGATCACCAGCCCGACCCGGCCCTCGGTGCGCCGCAGCTCGCTGATCTCGGGCAGCAGGGCCGCGTCGTGCTGCAGGGCGGAGGAACCCACCGTGGCTGGACCCTCGCGGTGCACCTGGGCACGAGCTGCACGACGGGCAGTGGTGACCATGCGCAACGGCTGGCTGAGCCGGGCTCCGGCCGCCACGGCCCGCGGCTCCCGCTCCGACACTGCGTCCGGTACCGGAGCGCCGGGTGCCGCAGCGTCGGGTGCCGCAGCGTCGGGTGCCGGAGCGTCGGACGGCTGCGGCGGCGGCGCGTCGGGCACAGGTTCGCCGTCGGGCGCAGGTTCGCCGTCGGGCACAGCGGCCGGCGGCGACTGGGTCAGCACCACCGGGCTGTTCTCGCTCGCTTGACGAAGCTCGGCCAGCGCGCGGGGCAGATCCTCCGCGCTCACCGTCGCGCAGGTGCCGTACGCCACGTGCTCGGCCTCGCCATCGACCGGCTGGACGACCAGGACGGCATCTCCCAGGCGACGGCCCGCCGGCTCGACCCGCACGGACTCGACCTGCGACCACGGGATGCCGGTCCACGCACGACGATGGCGCACCCGTACCCCGTGCTCGTCGGCCACCATCCGCGGTACGCCCGCACCGACCCAGGTGGCGAGGTTCACGGCCGTGACGGCGCCGAGCACGGCCACCACGGCCCACCAGGCGCTCGCGGCATCGCCACCACCGATCCGCCACGCGTACGCGACCGCGGTGACCCCTGCCACCAGCGCCACGAACGCGTGCGCTCCCGCGCGACCCCGGATCTCGACCGGTTCCTGATGCGCCCCGTCGAGCACCGCGGGCGTCGACTCCGGTTCGCTGTCGGCGTCATCGTGCGGCTCGATCCCTGACCGCATGTCAGCACTCATGGCCACTCCCCCTCACTGCTCCTGCAGACCGGTGATGACCTCGTCGACGTCATCGGGCTTGATCAACACGTCGCGTGCCTTGGAGCCCTCACTCGGGCCGACGATGCCCCGGGACTCCAGGATGTCCATCAGGCGTCCGGCCTTGGCGAAGCCGACCCTCAGCTTGCGCTGGAGCATCGACGTGGAGCCGAACTGTGTCGAGACCACGAGCTCGACGGCCTGCACGACCAGGTCGAGGTCGTCCCCGATGTCGTCGTCGAGCTCGCGCTTGGACTGTTGCGTGGCCGTCACGTCGAAGCGGTACTGCGGCTCCAGTTGGTTCTTGCAGGCCATGACGATGGCCTGGATCTCGTGCTCGGTGATCCACGCCCCCTGCATGCGCATCGCCTTGCTGGCCCCCATGGGCAGGAACAACCCGTCACCGAGGCCGACGAGCTTCTCCGCACCCGGCTGGTCGAGCACCACCCGGCTGTCGGCCAGCGAGCTGGTGGCGAACGCGAGCCGACTCGGCACGTTGGCCTTGATCAGACCGGTGACCACGTCGACGCTGGGCCGCTGGGTCGCCAGCACCAGGTGGATGCCGGCCGCCCGGGCCAGCTGGGTTATCCGGACCACCGAGTCCTCGACGTCGCGCGGAGCGACCATCATGAGGTCGGCCAGCTCGTCCACCACGACCAGCAGGTACGGGTACGGCGACAGCACGCGCTCGCTGCCCGGGGGCACCTGCACGCTGCCCCTGCGTACGGCCTTGTTGAAGTCGTCGATGTGCCGGAAGCCGAAGTTCGAGAGGTCGTCGTAGCGCAGGTCCATCTCGCGCACGACCCACGACAGGGCCTCCGCTGCCTTCTTGGGGCTGGTGATGATCGGCGTGATCAGGTGCGGGACGCCCTCGTACGCGGTGAGCTCCACGCGCTTGGGGTCGACCAGGATCATCCGCACCTCGTCCGGCGTGGCGCGCATCAGCAGCGAGGCGATCACCGAGTTGATGAAGCTGGACTTGCCGGAGCCGGTGGCGCCGGCGACCAGCAGGTGCGGCATCTTGGCGAGGTTCGCGACCACGAAGCCGCCCTCGACGTCCTTGCCGAGCCCGACGACCATGGGGTGGTGGTCGTTGCGGGCCGCGGTCGAGCGCAGCACGTCACCGAGGGAGACGATCTCCTTGTCCACGTTGGGGATCTCGATCCCGATCGCGGACTTGCCCGGGATCGGCGACAGGATCCGCACGTCGGCGCTGGCCACCGCGTACGCGATGTTCCTGCTCAGCGCGGTGACCTTCTCGACCTTGACGGCCGAACCGAGCTCGACCTCGTAGCGGGTCACCGTCGGCCCACGGGTGTACCCGGTGACCTGGGCGTCGATCGCGAACTCCTCGAGCACCGTGGTGAGCGACTCCACGACGGTGTCGGATGCCTTGCTGCGGGCCCGGTGCGGGCTGCCCTGGTGGAGCAGGTCGTTGGCGGGCAGCGAGTACACGACGTCGCCGGACAGCGCGAGCTGCTCGGCGCGGGCCGGCAGCGGCGAGTGCGGGGGCGCCTCGGCGGGCGTGTCGTCCGTACCGGTCTGGGACTCGGCGACGAGCGGGCTGTCGTACGGCTGCTCGGCGTCCGTCTCCTGCGGCGTCATGCTGGCCTGGCGACGGCGGGAGCGCGACCGCTTGAGCGGCACAGTGCTCGCCTCGACGCCCGTCGGCTCCTCGCCCGCGTCCGTACGCCTGCTGACCGAGTCGCGCAGCGCTGCCAGTCTGGTCGCGATGGTGTGCAGCGGGGTCGCGGTGACGACCAGCAGCCCGAAGACGGCGAGCAGCACGAGCAGCGGGATCGCGATCAGCTCGGTGCGGAACAGGTCGCTGAGCACGGCCGACACGACGTACCCGATGGCCCCGCCTGCATCCTGGATGGCCGCCTCGCCCCCGACGTCACGCGGACGCGGCAGTCCGTTGGCGATGTGGACCAGACCGAGGACGCCCAGGGTGATCGAGGACCAGCCGATGACCTGCCGGCCGGCCGGGCCGTTCTGCTGCGGGGTGCGCAGCAGCCGCCAGGCGACGACGAGCAGCACCAGTGGGACGGCCCAGGACAGTACGCCGACCGAGCCGGACACGACGGTCCGTACGACCTCGCCCATGTCACCGGGCTGCGCCCACCAGATGGCGGCGGCGACGACGATCGCGAGGCCGACGAAGGCCAGGCCGGCGCCGTCGCGGCGCTGTTCGGGGTCCAGGTCACGGGCGGCGCTGCCGATGCTGCGGGCGACCGCGCCGATCAGGTGGGCGACCCCGAGCCAGGTGGCGCGGATGCCGCGGCCGATCGCGCTCAGGGCGCGCGCGACGGGGCCAGGACCGGTACGGGAGCGCGAGGACGAGCGCGGGGACCGTCGGGCCTGGCTACCGGATGCCCCGGATCGGGAGCGCGACGGCTTCGACTTGGGGGTCTGCGCGTTCGAGCTCCGCGACCGCGATGCGGAAGACGTACGGGTCGCCATGCTCGACAGGCTAGGTGCTGATCACACGGGTCACACGCGTCCCACGCCGAAACACGCGCCTACCTTCTGCCGGTCCGCGCGTTATCGGGCGCCGGTCCGCGCGTTATCGGGCGCCGGCAACCGCTGAACCCGGTACGCGATGGTGGGAGCCAACCCATGGCGGACGCAGAGATGCACATGCGTGCGGGGGTGACCGAAGCGGTACCGGAGCCGGAGGGCGATCGCGCCGAGGCCGGCTCCACGTCGTCGTGGTCGGCAGACGCTGCACGTCCCGACGAGATCGCGGCCGCGATCGTAGCCGACATGAGCGTCGAGCCGAGTGACCTCGAGCACCCGGCTGCGGTCGAGCAGCTCGCGGCTCTCATGGCGGAGGAAACGACCGTGGACGTCACCGTCAGGCGGAGTGAACCTGGGGTGATGACGGACCGGCACCCGATAAGGCGCGGACCGGCACCCGATAAGGCGCGGACGGGGTCCCCATAAGGCGCGGACGAGGGAGGGGGTCAGGCGTCGAGGACGACCGGGATGATCATCGGCTTGCGACGCAGCCGGCTGGAGACCCAGCGACCCATCGTGCGCCGGATGGTCTGCTGCAGCCGGTACGTGTCGGTGATGCCCTCGTCCAGCGCCGCCACCAGCGCGTCCTTCAGCTGCGGCCGGATCTGCTCGAACACAGACTCGTCCTCGGCCAGTCCGCGTGCCGTGATCTCCGGACCGGTGACGATCTTGCGACTCGCGGAGTCGACCACGACGATGACCGAGATGAACCCCTCCTCGCCGAGCGTGCGGCGGTCCTTGAGCTCGGACTCGGTCAGGTCGCCGACCGAGGAACCGTCGACGAACACGTAGCCGCACTCCACCCGCCCGGTCACCTGCGCCACGCCGTCCTTGAGGTCCACGACGTAGCCGTCCTCGACCACCAGCACCCGTTCGTCCGGCACCCCGGTCGTGCGTGCCAGCGCAGCGTTGGCGTGCAGGTGACGCAGCTCCCCGTGCACCGGCATGACGTTCCTCGGCCGGACGATGTTGTAGCAGTACAGCAGCTCACCGGCGCTCGCGTGCCCCGAGACGTGCACGAGCGCGTTGCCCTTGTGCACGACGTTGGCGCCGGCTCGCACCAGACCGTTGATCACCCGGTAGATCGCGTTCTCGTTCCCCGGGATCAGCGAGGATGCCAGCACGACGGTGTCGCCAGCGCGCAGCGTGATGACGTGGTGGTCGTTGTTGGCCATGCGCGACAGCGCCGCCATCGGCTCCCCCTGCGAGCCGGTCGACATCAGCACGACCTTGCTCGGCGGCAGGGTACCGACCTGCTTGAGGTCGACGAGGACCCCGGTAGGCACGGTGAGGTAGCCGAGGTCCTGCGCGATCGTCATGTTGCGGACCATCGACCGTCCGACGAACGCCACCTTGCGCCCGTACTTCACCGCGGTGTCGATGATCTGCTGCACACGGTGCACGTGCGAGGCGAAGGACGCCACGATGATGCGCTGCGTGCTCTGGGCGAAGGCCGCCTCGAGCGCCGGTGTGATCGAGCGCTCGGTCGTCGTGAAGCCGGGCACCTCGGCGTTGGTCGAGTCGGTGAGGAACAGGTCCACCCCCTCCTCGCCGAGTCGCGCGAACGCGCGCAGGTCCGTGATGCGGCCGTCGAGAGGCAGCTGGTCCATCTTGAAGTCGCCGGTGTGCAGGACCATGCCCGCGGGCGTACGGATCGCCACGGCCAGTGCGTCGGGGATCGAGTGGTTGACCGCGACGAACTCGCACTCGAACGGCCCGAGCTCCTCGATGTCGCCCTCCTCGACCTCCCACGTGGGCGCATTCTTCAACCGGTGCTCGCGCAGCTTGGAGTCGACGAAGGCAAGTGTCAGCTTCGAGCCGATGAGCGGGATGTTGCCCCGCTCGCGCAGCAGGTACGGAACCGCGCCGATGTGGTCCTCGTGGCCGTGCGTCAGCACGATCCCGACGATGTCGTCGAGGCGCTCTCGGATCGCGTCGAAGGCGGGCAGGATCAGGTCGACGCCGGGCTGGTGGTCCTCCGGGAACAACACGCCGCAGTCGACGATCAGCAGCTTGCCGTCGTACTCGAAGACCGTCATGTTGCGCCCGACGTCGCGCAGCCCGCCGAGCGGGGTGACGCGCAACGTGCCGGCGGGCAGCTTCGGGGGCAGGCTGAGCGCAGGTGTCACAGGTGGCATGGGTGAGAGTTCTCCTTGCAGGTCAGTGGCCGAGCAGGCCGGCAGCGACGAGGGCGTCGCGCAAGAGCGCCAGGTCGGCGTCATCGAGGTCGAGCAGGGGACTGCGCATCGTGCGGTGCTCCAGCACGCCGAGCAGCTGCAGGGACGCCTTCGCGGTGATGGCCCCCTGGGTGCGGTTCATGACGGCCTCGACCACCGGCAGCAGCGAGGTGTTGATGCGGCGTGCCTCGGGGAGGTCACCGCGGTCCAGGGCGGCGATCATGGCGGCGTACTCGCGACCGGCGACGTGGGCCACCACGGACACCACGCCGACGGCACCGTGCGCCAGCCAGGCGAGGTTGGCCGCGTCGTCGCCGGAGTAGTACGCGAGGTCGGTCTCCGCCATGACCCGCGCGCCGGCGACGAAATCCCCGGTGGCGTCCTTGACCCCGACGACGAGCTCGTGGGCACCGAGGGCGACCAACGTCTGGTGGGACAGCTTGACCCCGGTGCGTCCGGGGATGTCGTAGACCAGGACCGGCAGGCCGCCGGCTTCGGCGACCTGGACCATGTGCGAGACGATGCCGGCCTGCGGCGGCTTGGAGTAGTACGGCGTGACGAGCAGGGTGCCGTGCGCGCCGGCCTTGGCTGCGTCGCGGGCCAGCTGCACGGAGTGGGCGGTATCGCTGGTACCGACACCGGTGATCACCGTCGCCCGTGATCCCACCGCGTCCAGGACGGCGCGCACCAGCTGGTCCTTCTCGGCGTCGGTCGTGGTGGGGCTCTCCCCCGTGGTGCCGCTGACGACCAGGCCGTCGTTGCCGGTGTCCACCAGGTGGGCGGCCGCGCGGGCCGCGGCGTCGAGGTCCAACGCACCGTCGGGCGTGAACGGCGTAACCATGGCGGTGAGGACACGCCCCAGGGGCGCCGTCGTGGCGGTCATGGTGCGAACGCTACCGGGTCCGCCCGGTGCGTGACCGCTGTGCAGGATCCCGGTGCTGCCCGCTCGGGGGTCCGGGCAGCACCGGGACTCCCGATACATCGCTGCCCGACGTGGATGCGTTACACGTCGGGTCCAGACATGTTCGCCGGGCCCGGATCCGCCGGGGCCGCGGGTGCGCGTCCGACCCGCTCGTAGGTCACGACGTCGAACTCGTCGTACGGCTCGCGTTCTGTCTCCTGCCAGGACGGCCAGTCGACGTCGGGCAGGTACGTGTCGCCTGCGGGCGCGGCGCGCACGTGGCTGACGACGAGCCGGTCGGCAAGGCCCAGTGCCCCGGCGAAGACCGCGGCTCCCCCGACGACGTAGACCTGTGCAGCGAGCGACGCCGCCAGCGACAGCGCGTCGGGGACCGAGTGCGCCACCCGCACGCCGGGCGCCGACCAGCCCGCCTGGCCGGTGACGACCACGGTGCTGCGGCCCGGCAGCGGGCGGCCGATCGAGTCGTACGTCGCGCGACCCATCACCAGTACGCCGCCGAGGGTGAGCCGCTTGAAGTGGGCGAGGTCGTCGGGCAGCCGCCAGGGCAGGTCGCCGTCGCGGCCGATGACACCGTTGGCCGCCACGGCGACCACGAGGCTGACGGTCATACCGCGATGGGAGCCCTGATCGACGGGTGCGGGTGGTACCCGCTGACCGTGACCGAGTCGAGCGTGAAGTCGTCGATCGACCCGACCGACGGGTCCAACCGCACCTCGGGCAACGTCCGCGGCTCGCGGGAGAGCTGCTCGCGGGCCTGCTCGAGATGGTTGAGGTAGAGATGCGCGTCGCCGAAGGTGTGGATGAAGTCGCCGACCCCCAGTCCGGTCACCTGCGCCACCATGTGGGTCAGCAGTGCGTACGACGCGATGTTGAAGGGGACGCCGAGGAAGACGTCGGCGGAGCGCTGGTACAGCTGGCAGGACAGGCGGCCGTCGGCGACGTAGAACTGGAACATCGCGTGGCAGGGCGTGAGCGCCATGGCCGGCAGGTCGGCGACGTTCCAGGCGTTGACCAGGTGCCGGCGCGAGTCGGGGTCGCGCCGGATCGCCTCGATCACCCCGCCCAGCTGGTCGACGTGCTCACCGCCGGGGGTGGGCCAGGAACGCCACTGGCGCCCGTAGACCGGACCGAGGTCGCCGGACTCGTCGGCCCACTCGTCCCAGATGGTCACACCGTGCTCGCGCAGCCAGGCCGTGTTGGTGTCGCCGCGGATGAACCACAGCAGCTCGGCCACGACCGACCTGACGTGCACCTTCTTGGTCGTGACCAGCGGGAAGCCGGCGCTCAGGTCGAACCGGATCTGATGACCGAAGACGCTGCGGGTGCCGGTGCCGGTGCGGTCGCTCCTGACGACGCCGTCATCGAGGATCCGTTGCACCAGATCGAGGTATGCCCGCACGCCGAGCACGCTAGCACCGGGGACCGACAGGTTCTCGCCGCCGGTCGAGGCGCCCGGGTGTGCAGCACGGGCTACGGCGTGGGGGCCACGCGATCAGGATGCCGGCGCGTAGCGCAGATGCAGCACACCGGTGTCGAGGGTCGAACTGGAGAGCAGCTCAAGCGGGTACGTCGCCGCATCCTCGAACAGCCGCTGGCCCGACCCGACCGCGATCGGGTGCACCAGCAGGCCGAGCTCGTCGAGCAGACCGTGGGCGAGCAGCCAGCGCGCGGTGGTGGCGCTGCCGGACATTGCGATGTCGCCGTCGGTGCTGTCCTTGAGCGTCCGCAGGCTGGCCGCCACGTCGTCCGAGATGACGGTGGTGTTCTGCCACGTGGCTTCGGTGAGCGTGGTGGACAGGACGTACTTCGGGATCGTGTTGATGAACTGCGAGAACGGTATGCCCGGACCCTGATCCGGCCAGTACGACGACCACTCGTCGTACAGCCTGCGCCCCATCAGGAACGCGGTGCTGGTCTCCATCCCGCTCTCGATGATCGCACCCATCGCGTCGTCGAAGTACGGGAAGTGCCACGTGTCGGGCGACTCCACGACGCCATCGAGGGAGATGAAGAAGTTCGAGACGATCCTGCCCATGACGCTGCTCCTCATAGTGTGGTGAAGTCGGTCAGCAACGTAGACCCCGTGGCCCATGGGAACTCATCGTTGTCGAGGCGGGTGTCGCCAGTCGTGGTGGGTCATCAGGTTCGTTCACCGGCACGTCATACTGCAGCGGTGACCGCTGCGCGCAAACCGGAGTCACCGGCTGACCGACTGGCCGGGCTGGCCCTGACGTACCGCGAGGTCGGCGCCACCGCAGCAGAGCTCCCGGGCGGGTACAGCCACCTCGAGGTGGACGGCGTCCTCGGCCACGGTCGCCCCACGCACCGGCGTGCCGTCGAGGCACTCATGACCTGGCAGATGCACCAGCGGGCCGGCCTGTCCCCGCAGGTGGATGCCACCCGCGCCAGCGTGGGCGGGCACGTCGTGCAACGCATCGGCGCCGGCCGCTTCCGCGTCGGCGTGCCCTGCCGGGTGGTGGCGGTGGTGGACGAGCCGGACCGAGGTGGCTTCGCCTACGGCTCGTTGCCGGGACACCCGGTCCGCGGCGAGGAACGCTTCGTCGTCAGCATCGACGACCAGGATCTGGTCCACCTCAGCATCCGCGCCTTCTCGCAGCCGGCCATCTGGTACGCCAGGCTCGGCGGGCCACTGCTGCGTCCGGCCCAGCGGCTGGCCGCTCGCTGGTACGTCCGCGCCCTACGCAAGGCGTCCGCGCCGAGCACGCCCTAGCGGTGTGTGTCTCATCAGTGATGGAGCACGTGGGCGAGGGGCGACTCGTGCGCGTCGGAACTCGGCGTCGTCCCGCCAGCCCACGTGTCGCACCGCACCGGGCTGCTGTGACTCAGTGGGCAACGGACGGTACAGGGGCCGGTGGTGGCCAGCCAGTGGTGGGCCCCACTGCACGACAGGCAACCGATCATATGTTCGGGAGACACACCACTAGCCTGGGCCGGTGACCGACTTCGCCGGGTTCCCTCCAGCCGCGCTCGACTTCTACGACGACCTCGAGATGGACAACACGAAGTCGTTCTTCAGCGCCCACCGCGACGTCTACGAGGAGTCGGTCCGCGCGCCGATGG
Organism: Actinomycetota bacterium; assembly: GCA_030859165.1. Lineage (GTDB taxonomy): Bacteria > Actinomycetota > Actinomycetes > Propionibacteriales > Nocardioidaceae > JACCXZ01. Next base: position 1,668 of record JALZKQ010000095.1, on the reverse strand, counting down.
TGGCACTGCTCGAGGCCCTGGAGCCAGAGTTCGGCCCGGGCAAGGCGTTCCGGCCCTACCGTGACGTGCGCTACGCACGGGACAAGACGCCGTACAAGACCCACCAGGGCGGCTTCGTGCAGCACGGCGCGTCGACCGGCTGGTACGTCCAGGTCGGCGCCCGTGGCGTCGACGTCGGTGCCGGCTTCTACGCTGCCGAGCCCGCCGACCTGCTGCGCTTTCGCGAGGCGGTGGCCGGCGAGGCGACCGGTAGGCGGCTGCAGCGCCTGCTCGCGGACCTGGGGTCAGCCGGGTGGCAGGTCGGCGGTGACCGGCTGCGAACCCGACCGCGCGGCTACGACGCTGACCACCCACGCATCGAGCTGCTGCGGCACCGCTCGCTGAGCGTGGGCCGCGGTTACGGCTTCGAGCCCTTCATCCACACGCCGGACCTGCTCGACCGTGTCCGCTCGGACTGGGCGGCCACCCGGGACCTGGTCGAATGGGTCGCCCGGGCACTGCGAGGATGAACGGCATGTCATCCCCCACCGCCGACGTGAGCGTACGAGTCGCCTGGCCGGCCGACGCGGCCGCGGTCGCCGCCGTGCAGGTTGCCGCGTGGCGGGCCGGCTACGTCGACCTGCTCCCGGCCGCGGTGCTCGACTCGCTGGACGCCGAGGAGTTCGCGGCCGCCTGGACCGCTGCTCTGAACCAGCCGAAGGACGCGCGCAACCGGGTGCTGGTGGCGCTGGAGCGCGCCACCGTGCGGGGTTTCGCCGTGACCGGTCCGTGCGCCGACCCCGACGCCGACCAGGTTGCCGACGGCGAGCTGCGCGAGCTCGTCGTCGAGCCCGGGGCCCGAAGGCAGGGTCACGGCTCGCGGCTTCTGCAGGCGTGTGCCGACACCCTTCGACAGGATCGGTTCACCCGGGCGCTGACCTGGCTGCCCGTCGGTGACGACCTGACCCGTGGCTTCCTCACCGAGGCAGGCTGGGGCCCTGACCAGGCACATCGCGAGCTCGACCTGCACGGCGACGGCTCCGTGCGGGTCAAGCAGGTACGCCTGCACACGGCACTCACCGGCTGACGCCTCGACGCTGTGTCCGCCGCCGGGTACGCCAGCGAGGTTCACCACCCGGCGCCGTAGCAGCTGAACGGCACCGGCCCGGGGGCATCGGCCGCACGACGGGCCTCCAGCAAGGCGTGTGCCGGCGTACGGCCGGCAGCCAGGTGCTCGTGGGTGCGGCCGAGCACCTCGCACGCGACGTCGTCGTCGACGCGGCTCGGCGAGGCGATCACACACCGGGCGCCAGCGTGCTGCCAGGCGACCGTCATCCCGAGCGTCTCCGCGCCCCAGCGCACGGCCGAGCGCCCGAGCTCGCACGCCGAGAGCACGACGGTCGACGGCACGCTCGCCAGCTGCTCGATGTCGTAGCCGAACCAGGGGCCGTCGACCAGCTCGAGGCCGGAGAACAGCGGGTTGTCAGCGCTGTGCCTCCCGTGCGCCGCGACGTGGAGGACGTCAGCCCCCTGCGCGACCGCGCTCACCCGGTCCGCGACGGCGGCCGCACCGACCAGCACCTCGGCCGTGCTCCAGGCCCGCGCCGCACGGGTCACCTCCTCCTGCGCCCGTGGCACCCTGGGGCCTGCGACCAGCGCGGCGCGACGGGGCCCTGGCGTGTCCCGGCC
>JALZKQ010000038.1 GCA_030859165.1 Actinomycetota bacterium | reverse complement strand
ACCCCTTGGGTCAGGCAGCGGCGGCCCACCACGGCGAACGCGTTGGTGCAGTGACCCCACTCGGGCCGCACCTGGGAGAGGTCGCGGCTGCGGCCCTGGACGTGCTGGAGCGATCGCGCCGGCGAGGCGTCCTTGGGTGCCGAGGCGAAGCGCCGGCAGCGCTCACGGGCGGAGCGGGCGGAAGCCTCGTCGAGGTTCGCCCAGAGCACCTGCCACTCCTCGAGATGGTCGGCGGGGATGTCGTCGGTGTCGAAGCTGGTGTTGAGGTCGCTCGCTGTGTTGTGGATGGCGCCGACGAAGTGGGTGTCGTCGGGGATCTCGATGCCGCGGCGGGCCAGTTCCGCGCGCACAACGCGGCGGTTGGCGAGTGCGGCGAACGCCCGACCGTTCGGCCCGCCGTGCTTGCCGCCGCAGGCGCCGCAGTCGTGAGCCGACTCGTGGGGGTTGTTCAGCGATACCGAACCGTGCCCGCAGAACACGACGAGCCGGGCGAAGTTGTGGGTCATGCCGATGTTGCGCAGCAGGGCCTCGACCTTGTCGGCCTGTTCGGTGACGGTGAAACCAATCGCCTTGCCGTTGTCCGTGGTCCCGTCGGCGTCGAGCGTCAACTCGGTCGTCGGGCGAGGCACCAGGCGGTGTTCGATCGCCTGGGCGAGCTCGGCATAACGCCACGGGGCCACGATCTTGCCGAAGAGCGGGATGGCGTGAACGAGGCCGACCAGCTGGGTGAGGAAAAGGGCGGACACCACGTTGCGCTTGGTCTCCCAGTAGGCGTTGTGGAACACCTCGTCCCAGCGGCGTCGCCCGACGCGGCGCTCCAGGATCGCATCCGTGCCAGGGCGGCTGACTTCCCTCACCCGGCTGGCCGGCGACTGGCCGGCGGGGCACAGGGGGGTGGCGTCGTGGTCGTCGAGGCCCGAGTAGTCCATGGCGACGCCGAAGAAGCCACCCGCGCCGAACGTCTCGTACTCCGAGTCGAGCTCGTCGATGGCACGGTGCATCGACTCCTCCCGCTCGTCGATGCACAGCACGACCTGCGCCTTCGGGCGCCGGTCCCTGGTACGCCACCGGCCGCGACCGCGGTTGGCGACCAGCGCGCCGAGGATCTGCTCGCGGTAGTGGCGCTCGAAGGCGGTCAGCCAGACCGGGCCGTGGGCGGGCTCGGGGAATCCGTCGAGGATCGCCAACAGACGATCCCGCAGGGTGCTCGGCAGGCCACGGACCTCAGTGGCCGACCAGCCTTGCAGCTGCGCCAGGCGGAACAGTCGCCAGGCGTGGTCGTGGGCGGTGTAAGGCGAGTCGGCGCCCTGTGTCTCGCAGGCCCAGGCCCACACCTCGTCGGCCATCTCGACCCAAGGGTCGGCGAGCGCGCGGCGATCAGCTGTCAAGGCCCGGGCACGGTCGGCGAGGAAGTCCGGTAGCCGGCCGGCCATGGACTCGAGCCGCACCCAGACCTCGTGCGGCCGGGCGCACAGGTGTCGCTTGAGCTCGGCCGGCTCGACCCGCCAGGCGCGCTCTGCTGCCTCCCGCACGACAATGGTCTCGACGAAGAGGCGTACCGCGAGGTACTGGGCGAGGTCGGTCGGCTGGGCTTGCTGACGGGGGAGGGTGGGATTGGAGCCGCGCCAGTTCATCATGCCGGCCCAGCCGGGCAGGCCCACCAGGACGCGGCCGATGTAGCGACCCCAGTCGTAAGGTTCGACGCCGAGCGTGCCCAAGAGCGCGATGACCGCGTCGTCGGCGCGGTCCGGCAAGGCTGCCAGCTGCGTGCGCCACCCGGCCGAGCCTTCGAGGTCGAGCGCCCGGTCGTGAAGAGCGCCGCGGCGCCAGGCCGGATAGAACCCGAGCGGGCGATCGGGCATCCGCCAGGCAGCCTGGCCTTGGTCGAGGAAAGCCGCCGAGATGCGGATCATGTATCGGTTGACCCGCTCGACGATGTCCTCGCCGGTGAGCAGGCGCAGCAACTCGGCATGGGTCCGGTCGGAGCCGACCGGGTCGACCTCGGCGGCGATCACCTCGTCGAGTCGCGCGGCCAGCATCCGGCGCGGGTCATGGATGCGGACCTGATCAGCGATGGCCGCCACCGAGTCGGCGCCCACCTTCGGAGGCGACGCCGGCGAGCGTTCGAGCGTTTCGAGTGCTTCGAGCCCGCGTCGAGACAACCCGCCGGACCAGGCGTCGGCGAGGACGAACCAGGCGGCGTGGGCGGCTTCGCGCACCTCGGGGTGGTGGGCCGCCTCCGGCGTCTCGGCGACGTGTGCCTCGAGGCGGTCGAGCTCACTCTGCGCCATCGCACGCACGGCCGTGCGCAGCCCTTGGCCGAGCGGCACCGGTGGGCCCCCCAGGCGCTGTGTCTCGCGGAAGCTCTCGGCGAGGCGCTCGGGTGCCGCCTCGGGGTCCTGCTCGGTGAGCCGCACATGGTGGGTCGGTGAGAGAGGATCGGGTATCCCGAAGGCGGCGAGGCATGCGTGCCACAGCGCGGTCAAGCCGTAGCGCTCCAGGTCGCCGGTGCAGTACGCATCGAGGCCACCGAGAGTGCCGGTCACACCGAAGTGGCGACGGGTGATGTCGCGCACGATCCGGCTCTCGACGACCAGCCACACGTGCCGGGTGTGGTCAGGGTCGCGGTCGGCGCCTGCGAGCCCTCTGCAGTGGGCGTCGACGGCGACCAGGTAGCCGTGGTGACGTGCTTCGGGGATACCCAAGCCACGCAGCAGGTCAGTGAGAGGTTTCCTCCCATGCTGCCCGACCCCGTCTTGGAGGGTGGCTGCGACCTCGGCGCGCACGGCAGCCACCAAGGCGAGGTCGAGCAGCGCCTCGAGCCAGCCGGCGAGCGTCCAGCCGTCGCCGACCCGGCGCAGCCCGGCAGAGAGCTCCTGCTGGGCAGTGCCGAGTAGCCGGTCGCGGGCGGCGTCGCCGACACCTGGTGCGAACCGCTGGGTACCTTCTCCCAACGCCCAGCGCAACGTGGTCGGTTCGAGCGCGTCCACGCCGTGCAGCAGGTGTAGCCGGCGAATGGCCGCGTCGGTGACCGTGTGCCCGCCGACGGTGCCGACCACCTCGGCCGGACCCAGCTCGGGGCGCGCGGCGAACACGGAGTCGAGGTCGGCGTCGGTGATCCGACCGTCCCGGTAGCGGGCACGCCCGCGCTCGACAGGTTCGTACGCCCGGCCGCCGAGCAACCGCTCACCCTCGGCCACGGCGTGCTCGAACGGCTGGTGCTGGAGGCCGTGGAGGGTGTTGTGGTGGACGAACGTTGTCATCGGGCCCTGACCAGGAAGGAGGTGTCCCCAATGCGCGAGATCGTGAGCCAGGTGGTCGCGGGCATCCGCCCCGGGCGAGTCCTTGTGCACTGTCATGGGACGAGACCGGTCATGGCGCGGATCGTCTCGTCGGTCAAGCTCAGGGCGAGGCTTGGGTAAACCCCGAGGGCCACCGTCAGCACGGCGAGGGGCACGGCGGCGACCAGCTCCCGCCCGTTGACGTCGTCGATCCCGGCCCAGCGAGCATCGAGCGTTCCGCCGAACAGCGTTCCGATGACCCGTAACGTGAAGGTGGCGGTGACGAGGATGCCCACGCTGGCGAGAACGACGAGCATGCCCCAGCGCTCGAAACCACCGACGAGCGTCTGGAACTCGCTCACGAACTGGGCGAGCCCGGGGAGCCCCATCGAGGCCAACAGCGCCAGTGTCATCAGGCCGGTGTAGACGGGCATCTGGCTTCCCAGCCCCCCGAACTGGGTGACGTCCATGGTCTTGGTGCGCTCGTAGAGCATGCCGACAAGCAGGAACAAGCCACCGGTGATGATCCCATGCGCGAGCATCATGAAGAGCGCGCCGGACACGCCAGTGACGTTGAGCGCGGCTATGCCGAGCAGGACGAACCCCATGTGGCTGATCGAGGAGAACGCCACGATGGCCTTGAGATCGGTCTGGCGAAAGGCGAGGAACGCTCCGTAGAGGATGTTGACGAGCGCCATCGCCAGCAGTCCCGGCAGGAACCATTGCAGGCCCAGCGGCAGCGTGTCGGCGATCCGCAGCAACCCGTACGCCCCGAGCTTCAGCAGCACGCCCGAGAGCATGATGCTCACGGGGGTCGGCGCCTGGATGTGCGCCAGCGGAAGCCAGCCGTGCAGTGGGAAGGCCGGTATCTTCACGGCGAAGCCGACGAAGAACGCGAGGAACGGCGCGATTTGAAACGCCGCGGTCCACCCGTCGCTGGCCTCGGCGAGCGCGGCCATGTCGAACGTGTGGGGATCAGCGGCCAGGTAGATCGCGAAGATGCCCAGCAGCATGAAGATCGAGCCGGCAAGGGTGTAGAGGAAGAACGTCATGGCGGCTCGCTCCTTCTGCGGGCCGCCCCAGATGCCGATCAGGAAGAACATCGGGACGAGTGCGATCTCCCAGAACACGTAGAACAGGAACCAGTCCTGCGCCACGAACACGCCAAGGATCGAGAACTCCAGCAGCAGCATCCACGCGTAGTAGGCCTTGGGGTTCTTGTCGATGCTCTTCGATGCGGTCAGCGCGACGACCGTCAACAGCGTCGTCAGCAGCACCAGAGGGAAGCTCAGGCCGTCGATGCCGACGCTGTAGGTCATCCCCAGCTCGGGGATCCATGTCGCCTGCTCGGTGAACTGCTGCTCGGACGAGCCGCGGTCGAAGTATCCGAGCAGACCCCACGACAGCACCAGGCAGGCGCCGGCCGTCGCCAGGGCAACCGCCCTCACCGCGGCGCCGTGGCCCTTGGGCATCAGGACGATGACGACCAACCCGACGATGGGGAGCCAGGTGATGATGCTGAGGATGGGCACTAGGCCACTGTCTGCTTCGGCGCCGTCCTGGTGGAGAACTCGTGGTGCCCGTCAGCTCGAAGCTGTTCGTCACCGACGCGTACCACGGTGCCACCATCGGTCGTGTAGGCGACCTCAAAGTCGTGGATTCGTTCCATCACGGTCGGGTCGACGTAGTGGACCGCGCTGAAGTCGAGGGTCACCGTCTTGGCCGGCGGCAGCCCGTCGACGGTGGACCGGATCTTGACGAAGTTGTGGAACCCGAGGGCGCCGCGGAAGACGATCCTGATGTTCTCGCCCTCGTCGGTGACTGTCATCTTCGCCATGAACAGGTTGCCAACCGATGTGCCCCGGATGATCGCGTAGACCAGGCCCAAGACGAATCCGGTGGCGACGCCGATGAGCAGGTCGGTGAACAACACGGTGAGGGCGGTGACGGTCATGAGTACGAAGTCGATCTTGCCCACGTGCAGGGCGTGACGGAACTCGTTGGGGTGGGCCAACTTGAAGCCGACCACCAACAAGACACCGGCGAGGGCAGCGTTGGGGATGAGTTCGAGGGCGCCGGGCGCAGCGAGGACGAACAGCGCCAGGAACACCCCGTGGAAGAAGTTCGACCAGCGCGTGCGGGCGCCGGCGAGGATGTTGGCCTTGCTCCGCACGACCTCGGCGATCATCGGGAGGCCGCCGATGCCGCTCGACACCATGTTGCCGACGCCCTTGCCGAGCAGCTCTCGGTTCATGTTCGACCGCCGCTGGTAGGGGTCGAGCTTGTCGACGGCCTCGGCGGTGAGCAGCGACTCGAGGCTGGCCACGAAGACGTACAGCACGATCCACTTGAGCGCGGGGCCGGAGAGGATCTCGGAGAAGTCGGGGCCGGTGAACCCGTCGAGTAGCCCGCCGCCGAGGTCGATGGTCGGCTGTGCGTCGTTGACGAGGGCGATGCCGGTGCCGACGAGGACTGCCACGAGGGGGGCGGGCACCACCTTCGCCACCGAGCCCAGCATGGGCCACACGATCATGACGAGCACCGCCGCCAGGCCGATCAGTGCGGTGGCGCCCACGAGGTTCTCGACGCTCGGTGGGATCGACGTGAGGATGTGGTAGCCGTGCTCGCCCGGGTTCGGTCGACCCAGCGCGATGTGGATCTGGCCGGCCATGATGATCAGGCCGATGCCCGCGAGCATGCCGTGGACGACCGCTAGCGGGAACAAGCCGGTGAGCTTGCCGGCCCGGGCGAAGCTCAGCGCGATCTGGATGCCGCCGGCCACCACACCGACGGCCAGCGCCTGGGCGAAGCCGAGCTCGGTGACCGCGCCGGCGACGATGACTATCATCCCGGCGGCGGGGCCGTTGATCGTCACGTACGAGCCCGACAGCAGGTTGGCCAGCGTACCGGCGATGATCCCCGAGATGATGCCGGCGATCGGCGGAGCGCCGGACGCCTCGGCGATCGCGAGGCACAGCGGCAAGGCGATGAGGAAGATGATGAACCCGGACACGACATCGGTCTTGCCGTTCTCGGCAAGACCCGGTAGCCAGTCCTTCGGCGGTTGCGGGCGGCCTTTGGTCGGCGCGGCGCCGGTCGCACCAGAGGTCATCGTGTGGCCCTCCTCGCTGCCGGGTCCGGGTCTACGTTCCCCCGTGAAATCGGACACCGAGAACTTTGCATGAAGAATTGATGAAGGGCAAGAGTTTTTTCATGGCTCCTTTCCTGCGAGCAGAGGCCACACTGCGTGGCAAACTGTCCATGATGCCGAGCGAGGAGGCCAGATGCGGGTGCTGGTCGTCGAGGACGAAGCAAAGATGCGCGACGTACTACAACGAGGACTCGGGGCAGCCGGTTATGCAGTCGAGGTCGCGGCCGACGGGGAGGAGGGGTTGGCTCGGGTCGAGGCGGGGGCCCACGATGCGATCGTCCTCGACATCAAGTTGCCTGGCCTCGACGGCTTCGAGGTCTGCCGTCAACTACGCCGCGCCGAGGTGTGGACACCCGTGGTGATGCTGACCGCCCTCGGTGACATCGAGGACCGGATCACCGGCCTCGATGCCGGAGCTGACGACTACCTGGTCAAGCCGTTCGCCATCGGCGAGCTGTTGTCGCGGGTGCGCGCTGTGATCCGTCGGGGTCGCCCCGCGCGCCCGACCGCGCTGCGAAGCGGCCCGCTGTCGCTGGACCCCGCCACCCGCCTCGTGGCCTGGGATGAGGTGCCCATCGAGCTGTCGAGCCGCGAGTTCGCCCTGCTCGAGTTCCTCTTGCACCATGCTGGTGATGTCGTGCAGCGCACCACGATCCGCCGCCACGTCTGGGGTGGGCAGATGGCAGAGCAGCACTCGAACATCATCGACGCCTACGTGAAGAGCCTCCGCGACAAGATCGACCGCCGCTTCGGTGTGTCGGTGATCGAGACGGTCAGGGGCGTCGGGTACCGCCTGCGCTACCCGGAGGGGGAGAGTGAGCGACCGTAGCGTGGGCCACGACAGACGTGTCGGCGCTCGATGAGCAGGCTGCGGGCGTTGCCGACGAGCGTGCGTTTTGCTGCCATGACGAGCAGCGCTTTCGTGCTCCTGCTCGGCTTGGTCGGGGTGGGAGTCTACTGGCAGTTCCGGGCCGACCTGCGGGAAGACGTTGATCGCAGCCTCGCCCACTTTGTGGCTGGGCAGGTGAAGGCGGTCGAAGGCACCGACAGGACCGCGGGATCCGAGTCTGGTCTGCTTGCCGACCTCGAGGCCGACCCGACCGGCCGGCTGACTTCGGGCGATCTCGAGGCTCAGGTGTTGGCCGAGGACGGGACGGTCCTGCAAGCCACGAACGGCGCGACGGATGGCCGGGGTGTCCTGCGAGGTCGCCAGCTCGTACGTGTGGCCACGGGGGTGGCGGTGTACGGCGACGCCGGTGTCGAGGGCATCCCGTACCGATTCGTCGGAGTGTCCGTCGACGATGGCACTGGGCGGATCGTCGTCGTGGGCACGTCCATAGAGTCCCTCGCCGAGGCCGAGAGGACGCTGTTGGCGGTGTTCGGGCCGGTGGCTCTTCTCGGCAGCGCTGCGGCTGGACTTGCGGGCCTGGTGATCACTCGGCACGGGCTCAGACCCCTGAAGCGCATGGCGGCCCAGGCCGAGTCCATGGGCGCCTTCGACCTCTCCCAGCGGTTGCCGGTCTCGGCGGGGCGTGACGAGATCGGCCAGCTGGGGAGAACGCTCAACCACATGCTCGAGCGGCTCGATACCGTCGTGCGGCGAGAACGCGAGTTCATCGCTGACGCCAGCCACGAGCTCCGAACGCCGATGGCCATCGCACGGGCCGAGATCGAGCTGGTACGCGACGAGCTGGGGCAGCAGCCGCTCCGAGATGGCCTGACGAGCGCGCTGGAGGAGATCGACCGCCTCTCGGCCGTCGTCGACGATCTCATCCTGCTCGCCCGGGCCGACGACGGCACGGTGCTCGACCGGCCGCAGGCGATCGACCTCGAAGAGCTCGCCGAGACGACGGCCAGGCGATTCGCCACCGTGGCGGCCGCCCGCGGGGTCGCGCTGCTCACGACCGGCTCCGCCCGCGTCACCGGTGACCCGCCGGCTATCGAGCGGGCCTTGGCCAATCTCGTCGACAACGCGCTGCGCCACACCCCTGACAAGGGCACGATCGAGATCGCGGTCGGACAGCGGTCCGCTGGAGGGGCTCTCGTCGTGCGCGACACCGGCCCGGGCGTCGACCCAGGACTGCTCGGAACCCTCTTCGACCGCTTCACGCGCTCCGCTTCTCGCCCAGGCGGCGCCGGGCTCGGTCTCTCGATCGTCGCCGCCGTCGCCGCGTCGCACGGAGGCAGCGTCGCCGCCCGTAACCTCCCCGAGGGTGGTCTCGAGATCACGTTCGCCGTGGGCTGAGCAACATCCCGGCACGCGACACTAGTTGGCGACGGCCGTCGGCGACTTCCTAGACTCTGCAGCGCGCCACCAATCGACCGGTGGTGAGTCCCCACTGTGAGAGGCACCGATGTCCGGCCCGAACACCGACTACGACCCCGTGCAGGTCACCCCGTTGCACCCGGACGAGGTGACGGCCGCGCGTGCCGCGGCGATCGCGGCTGTCGAGGCGGCACAGGGTCTCGAGGAGCTCAAGCAGGCGCGGCTGGATCACAGCGGCGACCGTTCGCCACTGAGCCTGGCCAACCGGGAGATCGGCGCGCTGCCGCCGCAGGCGCGCAAGGACGCAGGACGACGCGTGGGGCAGGCCCGTCAGGCGGTGAAGGCGGCCATCGAGGCCCGCCAGGCCATCCTCGACACGCGTGCCGAGGAACAGATGCTGGTCGAGGAGGCTGTAGACGTCACGCTTCCATACGACCGTGATCCCCGAGGTGGTCGGCACCCGTTGACCACGCTGTCCGAGCGGATCGGCGACATCTTCGTCCAGATGGGCTGGGAGGTCGCCGAAGGACCCGAGGTCGAGGCCGAGTGGCTGAACTTCGATGCCTTGAACACCGGCCCGGACCACCCGGCACGCTCTCTGCAGGACACGTTCTTCCTCGACCCTCCGGATGCACACATCGTGCTGCGCACCCAGACATCGCCGGTCCAGGCGCGGGCGCTGCTCGAGCGCCCACTCCCGGTGTACGTGGCGTGCCCGGGTCGGGTGTTTCGCACCGACGAGCTGGACGCCACGCACACCCCGGTCTTCCACCAGGTCGAGGGCCTCGCGGTTGACGAGGGAATCACGATGGGCCATCTGAAGGGAACCCTCGACCACTTCGCCGCGGCGATGTTCGGAGAAGGCATGCGGACCCGGTTTCGGCCACACTTCTTCCCGTTCACCGAGCCGTCCGCGGAGATGGACCTGCTGTGCTTCGTCTGCCGGGGGGAAAGTCCCGAGGTCCAGCGCTGCCGGACCTGCCAGGGCGAGGGCTGGATCGAGTGGGGCGGCTGCGGTGTGGTCAACCCCCGGGTGCTTGTCGCGTGGGGGG
>JALZKQ010000034.1 GCA_030859165.1 Actinomycetota bacterium | reverse complement strand
CTCCTGCTGCGCGTCGGACCGTGCTCGCGTCGGGTCGTCGCGGTGGTCGCGGCGCAGCCCGGCGCGCCAGGTGGCGTGCACGGCGTCGGCGACCCGGCTGAGCGTCACGGCGTCCACCTCGTGCCAGGGAAGGGTGGCTGTCGCCGAGTCACGTGCCCGCTCCCGTACGGCCGCGACCACACCGTCGAGCCACAGCAGCGCGAAGTGCCGCGCCGAGCCGGGGCCGGGAAAAGGGTCATCGGTGAGCTCGTCGGCGGGATCGATCGCCAGCGCTCCCTCGGAGCGCAGCTCGAGGTCGAGGGCGAACCGGCTGCGGAACCACTCCTGCTCGCGGTTGCGGTTGCGGCGCCACCACTCCGCCTGGTCGTCGTCCAGGTCGCTCACCGACAGCACCGGGCACTCGACCAGCCGTCGCCGCACCGCCACCCGCGCTCCGCCGGCCGCCGAGGGCAACGCGGCCACGTCGAGCAGCGCCCCGGGGTCCTCGACGCCGCCGAGCGTCGGACCCACCAGCAGCCCGAGCCGGGTGCGGTCGATGTCGAGCAGCGACAGCGTGCGCCGGTCCACCCAGTGCTCGAGGTCGCCGTCGCGCTCGGTGAGCACCTCGAGGTCGACCAGCGCGGTCAGTGCCCCGTGCAGAGCGCGGCGGTCGGTGGCGGCGTCCAGGTCGACGTCGATGCCCGCCTCGGCCGCCGTCGACCGCACCTCCGCGACCAGCTCGTCGACCAGCAGCTGGCTCCTGCCTCGCGACAGGGCGGCGACGGTCAGGCACAGCAGCGCGTAGCCGCGCGGGGTGAAGGAACGGCCGTTGCGGCGCAGCAGTGCGCGGCTGCCGTCGCGACCGAGCCCGCCCTTGAACAGCCGGGCCACGGTGGGCTCGACGACCAGCCGGTAGCCGAGGCCGTCGGCGAACAACCGGGTCAGCTCCAGCCGGTGCCGCCGGACCAGGCGCAGGGCCTCGGGGTCGGTCAGCAGCGGTCGCATCAACAGCGCCCGGGCGGCCTCGCGTCGCTCCTGCGCGGCGTGCGGGTCCTCGGCCGGAGCCGGACGTGCGATGCGCGGCGGCGTCGTCGTCGTCGTCGACACGGTCATCCGGACGCCTCCCTGCGCTCTTCGCACTCGGCACCAACACCGGCGTCGATGTCGCTCGCGTCGATGTCGAGGACGAGGTCGAGCAGGGTGAGCCGGCCCGACGGGCTGGACACCGTCGTGCTGCGCCCGGGCAGGTGTCGGATCCGTAGCCGGAACGCGGCCCGGTCGGTGACCGAGGCGACGGCGTCGGCCTGCGCGGACTCACCGGGCCCGAGCCGGCGTCCCCGCGCCCCCAGCGCCCTCGCGTAGACGTCGAGCAGCGCCGCGCGGGCATCGTCGGACAGGCGCAGCTGGTCGTGCTGCCCGTGGTGGGACGCGATCTCGGCCAGCGCGGCGCGCCGCCGGTGCTCGGTCTGCTGCCGCTCGGCCAGCCTCGCCGCCTTGGCGGCCGAGAAGTCCTCGGTACGACCGGAGCGACCTGCCACCCGGCGCTCGCCCGAGCGCCGCAACGTCAGTGGAACCTCGGCGACGGGCGCCGACCACCACGACGTCGTCGGCGGCACCGGGTCGCTCGCGTCGTCGGCCGCGAAGCCGAGGTGCCGGCTGGGGTAGAGCCCGAAGGCAGCCGCCCACAGCGCGTGCGCCGTGTCGTCGTCGGTGTGCTCGAACCATCGGGCCAGGCGCAACAGGTCGGCGTGCCGACTGACCTCGCGCTCGCTCGTGCCGGTGATGCGGCGCAGGTTGACCAGCAGGGCCCGCATGGCCTCGGTCGCGAGGTGGCGTACGCCGGCGGCGTCGGACTCGCGGCCGGGGTCGCCGACGAACCAGGCGTGCAGGCCGTTCCAGTCGTCGGGGTCCAGCCCGCGGGCCCGGCGGGCAGCGCTGCCGTCGACACCGACCAGGCGCTCCCCCACGTTGGCCCGGGCGGTCAGCGCGTGGACCCGAGGAGCCACCCGTACGAGGACGTCGGTCACCTGCGGCAGGTGGCGGGAGATGTCGTCGACGAAACGCTGCAGGTAGTCCAGCAGTGCCGCCTTGAACGCCTGGAACTCCGAGCGCCCGAGGTCGTAGCGCACCAGCACCCGGGACAGGTACGTGTAGAACTCGCGGGTGGAGTCGACCAACCGCTCGAACTGCGCGAAGACGGTGCCGATCAGGCGGGCCAGCTCCTCCGGGTCGGCGGCGGCCACCGCCTGGTCGTCGAAGCCGGCGAGCCGCCGCAGACCCTCCAGGATGCCGCCCAGCATCTCGCTGGACACCTCGCTGGCTCGCTCCGCGTGCCGCAGCAGCTGCTCCACCTGCCGCTGCACCAGCTCGCCGCGCTGGGTGAGCTGGTAGCGGGCCCGGCTGGTGAGGTACTCGCGCAGGCTGCGTGCCTGGGTCTCGCGCGGGCTGCGGGCGAGGTTGCCGTGCTCGACCAGGTACGACAGCCGCGCGTCCACGGTGTCGACGTCGAGATCGAGACCGTGCTCGGCCAGCCGCTCGCTCACCTCGGCGGCGGACTGGTCGGACAGCAGCCCGGAGATGCCGGCGGTGAAGGTGCGCATGACGGCGAGGTAGCTGGCCGCCTCCTCGTTGACGGCGTAGCGCAACGCCTCCAGCCGCAGGCGTTGAGCGTCGTCGAGAGCCGCCTGGTCGGTCACCCGGGCAACCTTAGTGGCCGCCTCCGACAGCCCGTGCCACCGTCCGCGCCGAGATCCGAGGTCCTGGTCAGGATGCGCCTTCGGCGTGACCACCCACTCGGATCTCGGCGAGGGGGTTGCCGACCGAGCCGACCTTTATAACGTTGTAACCATGTCTCGACGCTGGTTCACCCTCTCCCTCGCCTGCCTCCTCGCCGGCACCCTGCACACATCCGCGGCAGCCGCACCGCCGGGTGGCCTCTCGGCACCCGGCGAATCCGTGCAGCGGACGTATGAGAATCCGATGGCCCCGGACGCCGGTGACGGGCGAACCGTCGACAGCTGTGCCGATCCGGCAGTCGTGCGGGGACCCGCGCGCTGGTTCATGTACTGCACCAGCGACCCTCTCAACGACGAGGACGTCGACGCCGAGGGGAACCTGGTCCTGCACCCCATCCCGATGCTGGTCTCCCGCAACCTCGTCGACTGGCGCTACGTCGGCGACGCGCTGCCGGAGCCGCCCAGCTGGGCCGCCGACGGGGCCGGGCTCTGGGCGCCGGACGTCGTCTACTCGAAGGCCACCGAGCGCTACTACCTCACGTTCACGGTGACCAACGTGGACGACGAGGTGAGCGGCGAACCCGGATGCGCCTCCGACAGCGCCATCGGCGTCGCGGTGAGCGACTCCCCACTCGGGCCGTGGACGGTCTCCGACGAGCCCCTGGTGGACCCTCGTCGCAACCCCGACGACCAGGACGGCGCCGGCTGCGACTTCGTCTGGACCTTCGACCCCGACGTACTCGGAGACGACGTCGGACGGCGCGGTGTCCTCTACTACGGCTCCTACTTCGGTGGCGTCGAGGCCACCAGGATCCGGTTGCGCCCCGGCGACATCACGACCGAGGGCACGCCCGTCCGGATCGCCATCCCCAACCGGTACGAGGGCTCCAACGTGATACGGCGCGGGCACTGGTACTACTTCTTCGGCTCGGCGACGAACTGCTGCAACGGGCCGCTGACCGGCTACAGCGTCTTCGCCGGGCGCTCCCGGTCGCCGTTCGGACCCTTCATCGACCGGGACGGCAACGCGCTGCTCACCGGTCGAGTCGGTGGGACCCCGGTGCTGAGCATGAACGGCAACCGCTGGGTCGGGGCCGGCCACAACAGCACTTTCCGCGATGCGGACGGACAGTGGTGGACGATGTACCACGCGGTCGACCGCGGCGACCCCTACTTCGAGACCGATCCCGGCTTCACCAAGCGGCCCGCGCTGCTCGACCCGATCGACTGGGTGGACGACTGGCCGACCGTGCGAGCCGGCCGGTGGGCCTCGGACTCCACGATGCCCGCCCCGGCGGCACAGCCCGGTCAGACCAGCAGCTACGAGCCTCGCCCGGTGCCACCGCAGCGGCCGGGCCGGTTGCTGCACCGGGAGGACTTCGACGGCTCCGACCTGCCGGCGGACTGGACCTGGGTCCGTGAGCCGGATGCGTCGTCGTGGTCGGTCTCCGGTGGCGCCCTGCGCATGGACACCGCCGCCGGCGACCTCTTCGTGGACAGCAACTCCGCCCCCGTCCTGATTACGCCGGCGCCGCCAGGCGACTCGGTGGTGCAGACTCGGGTCCGTCTGAACCTGCCCCGCGAGGGGGCCGGCCACAACTTCGTGCAGGCCGGGCTGGTGCTGTACGGCGGGGACGACCGGTTCATCAAGCTCGTCCACGCCTCGCTGTGGGAGACCCGGCAGACCGAGTTCGCCAAGGAGGTCCGCGGCGCACCCCCGGAGTACCCGCGCTACGGCAACACGGTGGTGGGGACACCCGGGCTGTGGACCTGGCTCCGGGTGGTGCACGAGGGTCGGGAGTTCACCGCGTACACGAGCCAGGACGGTCGCACCTGGGTCCGCGGAGGCACCTGGCGCCACGACCTCGGGGAGAACCCGCGGATCGGGCTGGTGGCCATGGGCGGCACCGGCTTCACCGCCGCCTTCGACACGGTGACGACCCGGGCGCTGCGCTAGCCCCCACCCGCGCCCCCACCCGCGCCGAGATCCGAGCTGCTGGTCACCCCGTGCGTCGCGAGTGACCACCCACTCGGATCTCGGCGTCAGGGGCCGGCGTCAGGGGCCGGCTCGGCGCCAGGGGCCGAACAGACCCAGGGTCACGGCGGCCACCTGCCCGTCAGCGTCGACGAACAGGTCGACACTCCACCAGTCGATGCACGAGTTGTCAGCGTCCAGCACCGGCTGCACACTCACCTGTCGCAGCTGCTCGTACCCTGGCGGCGGATCCAGCGGCGGTCCGGCGCAGTGCTCATGCGGACCGAACTCACCACCGGCGCTCCCGGGTGGTACGCAGGGCGTTCACGAGCACTCGGTAGACGTACGCGTCTGGGTCGTCGGCGCGGCGCACGTGGTGCCAGTTGCGAAAGCAGCCGGCCAGCGCGGTCTGCACCAGGTCCTCGGCGTCCTGGGGCGAGCAGCCGAGCAGGATCGCGGTGCGCACGAGCACCGGCCAACGCGCGTCGACGTACTCGACGAACTCCCCCGTCTGTTCTCGCTGCATGCTGTGCCTGCGTGAGCGGCTCCTACCCTCCTCGACCGGTCGGATCGCCGATTGGGTTCCGCTGTTGCGCGCGTGCGTACGCCTCCATCACCGAGCGCGCCACCCGGCCGCGGTCGGACACCGCGTACCCGTGCGCCGTCGCCCACCGGCGCACCATCCACGGCGTCGCAGCAGCCGGCACCACCGGACCGGCTGCCGGCAGGTCCTCGACGAGCGCACCGGCGGCGGCATCCTCGGCCACCGCGATCCAGGCGGCGGCGAGAAACCGGTAGGTCCACTCCTCGGCGAGTCGCCGGGTCTCGGCGAAGAAGATCGGGACCCCTGGCCAGCGCACCTGCACCTCGGCCAGCCCGTCGGCCACCAGGGCCGGGCGAACGTGCTCCAACGCGAAGACCCGCGAGTAGCGGTCCTCGACCACCAGGCCGGCGCGCGGCAACGCGGCCAGCTCGCCGAGCGCGTAGCCCAGCCGTCCGCCGGTGAGGGTCGACACCAGGTCGGCCAGGCTCTTGCGCTCGACCGACGCGACCAGCCGGCCCTCCGGCCAGCACGCCGTAGTCACCCGCCGACAAGCCGGCCCGCCGCGTTGTCACCTGCTGCTGGGCGAAGCGGTACGGGTAGCGCTCGTGGGTGTCGATGACGAACTCGAGCCCCTCGACGCCGGACGCCCTCGCTCGCGGGACGCCCACGTTGGGGCGTGCCTGGCGGGCGGTGCGCGCGGTCTGCCAGAAGATCGCCTCGCGTCCACCGCGGATCCTGGTGAGCACGAACTGCGACCTGTTCTCGCGTCCACGATCCAGCACCAGGTCGATCGCTGCCCCATGACGGGTGCA
This sequence comes from Actinomycetota bacterium, assembly GCA_030859165.1. Taxonomy (GTDB): domain Bacteria; phylum Actinomycetota; class Actinomycetes; order Propionibacteriales; family Nocardioidaceae; genus JACCXZ01. Next base: position 2,476 of record JALZKQ010000034.1, on the reverse strand, counting down.
GGCCCGCCCTGCGACGCGCTCGACCAGCTCTGGGTCGGCCGGCCACTCGTCGGCCCGGTGGCAGTAGATCTTGCTCGTGCGCGGCCAGGTGTCCCGCGCCTTGAGCACAACCCCGGCCGAACCCAACGGCAGCCGCAGCAGGTACGGCAGGGTCGAGTCCTCGTCGGGGTTGCGCGCGATCAGGAAGTCGTCCGGCACGGGGCCATGCTGCCGTCACCAGCCGCGCAACGCGAGAACGCAGGACGCCAGGCGGCGTCACCCAGCCAGTGTGACGGTGACTCCAACGTGCGGTCCGCGCGCCAGCCGGGCGTCGGTCGTGACCAACGGCGCTCGGAGCATCTGCGCACACGCGAGGTAGTACGCGTCGGCTAGCCGTACCGACTCGCGCCGGGCCCACGCCGCAGCAACCAGGTCGCGGTGTGGCACCAACGTCACGGGCATGCCGATCAGCTGCCGCACTGCTTGCGTCGCGACCTCGGCCCTCAGCGACCCCGTCCGGCAGAGCCGCCACAGCGCCGACGTCACCTCGACGAGCAGCAGCTCCGGCGCGAACAGCACGTCGGAATCGCCCAGTGACCGCGCCACCGTCGCGCTGCGACGCGTGCCGGCCAGCAGGTCGACGAGCGCGCTGGCATCGACAACGATCACCGATCGGGGCCGTTGTCGCGTACCTCGTCCATCAGCGCCTCGACGTCGATCTCGACCAGGCGATCACCACGTGTCGCTTCGACATCCGCCAGCCAGTCCCGCACGGACGGCAACGAGAGCTGGGTACGCAGCATCCGAATCACCAGGTCGCTCATCGTGGTGCCTTCGGCGCTCGCCCTTCGACGCAGCTCGTCGCGCAGCTCGTCGGGTACGCGCTTCACCTGCACGGTCGCCATGGCATGACGTTAGCATGCCACTAGCACACCGAAGGCCTCCTCAGTCGGCCACCAGCGCCCGTACGTCCTCGACACCGAGCGGCACGGACATCAGCGCGTCCTCGTCGACGACCTGTGCGAACAGTGCCGCCTTGCGCGCCTTCAGCGCCATCACCTTCTCCTCGATCGTGTCGGCACAGACGAGCCGGTAGACCACGACGGGCCGCGTCTGCCCGATGCGGTGCGCACGGTCGACAGCCTGCGCCTCCACGGCGGGGTTCCACCACGGGTCGAGCACGAAGCAGTAGTCGGCCTCAGTCAGGGTGAGCCCGATGCCACCGGCCTTGAGGCTGATCAGGAACACCGGCTCGACTCCCTGCTTGAAGCCGTCGACCACGCCGGCCCGGTCACGGGTGCTGCCGTCGAGGTACGCGGTGGCGATCCCCTCACGCTCCAGCCGCTCGCGTACCCGGCGCAGGAACGACGTGAACTGGCTGAACACCAGCGCGCGGTGTCCCTCGGCGGTGATCTCGGTGAGGTGGTCGACGAGCACGTCCACCTTGGCCGAGCCGATGCCGTCGTACTGCTCGTCGACGAGGCCCGCATCGAGGCTGAGCTGGCGCAGCCGGGTCAGCGAGGAGAAGATCGCGATCCGGTTCTTCTGGAAGTCCCCGACCAGGCCGAGGACGGTCTGGCGCTCGCGCTGCAGGTGCGTCTCGTACACGCGCCGGTGCCGAGGGGTGAGCGTCACCTCCAGCACCTGCTCCTGCTTGGGCGGCAGGTCGGGGGCGACCAGCTCCTTGGTGCGGCGCAGCAGGAACGGCCGGATCCGCCGCCGGAAGCGATCCAGCGCGTCCCGGTCGCCGAGCCGCTCGACCGGGTTGGCGACCAGCTCGGTGAACCGCTGCGGCCACGGGTACAGCCCGGGCGCCACGATCGACAGCAGCGACCACAGCTCCATCAGCCGGTTCTCCAGCGGGGTGCCGGTCAGGGCGAGCCGGAACGGCACGTCGAGCCGGCGCACGCTCTGGTACGTCTTGCCGCGGTGGTTCTTCACCATCTGCGCCTCGTCGAGCACCAGGCCGCCCCAGACCTGCGCGACGTACGAGTCGACCTCCAGCCGGTAGAGGGTGTACGACGTGACGACGAGGTCGGCACCCTGGGCGAGCTGCGCGATCGTCGTGCCCCGCCGGGCGTGCGCCTCGGTCACGGTGCGCACCACCAGGCCGGGCGTGAACGTACGCGCCTCGTGCGCCCAGACGCTCACCACGCTGGTGGGCGCGACCACGAGGAACGGCGCGGCGCCGTGCCCACGGGCGTGCGCGACCAGCGCGAGCGTCTGCAGGGTCTTGCCCAGGCCCATGTCGTCGGCCAGGATCCCGCCGAGGCCGGCACCCCACAGGAACGTCAGCCAGCGGAACCCGTCGTGCTGGTACGCGCGCAGGTCGGCCAGCACGCCGGTCGGCTCGACCTGCGGCAGCTCCATGTCGCGCAGGGCCCGCGCGGCGCGTACCCACTGCTGCGCCTGGGCGTCGACGACGCCGGCGTCGGCGAGCTCGCCCCACAGGCCGAGGTCGTGGTGGCCCACCCGGACGCCGCCGTCGGGCTGTTCG
>JALZKQ010000018.1 GCA_030859165.1 Actinomycetota bacterium | reverse complement strand
GCTCACGACTTCTCGGGGTGCGTCGCGGGGATCAACGAGGTGCTACACCGGCTGGGCCTGCTCTCCAGCGACCGCTGTCTCGAGCCGCGCGATGTGCTCTCGTCCGGGCAGGAGACCACCATAGACGTGGGGATGGATGCCTATCCCGACCTTGTCGACGCCGACTTCGTGCACGAGCACCTACCGAGGTGGCTCGCACCTTGACCGGCTGGGTCAGTCGGTCTTGGGTGGGATGCGGGCAGCCTCGTAAGTGGCCAAGTTCCCGCACATGCCGTACCGGCGCGTCGATGGCGGTTCCAGCACCGTGAGCCGTCCCTGGTGCAGGTGTCGGTGCTCACCCTTCGCCAGGGCTTCGAGATGCTCGCCCGTGCGGCGTGCAGCCGCCAGTGGGCCGGCCTCCCATGTGTCTCGCCACCCGACCACCTTGGTCCTGGTCAGCGCCGTCACCGCCGCGTAGAACTCCTCGAGCGCGCTCCGCCCCTCCGTCTCGAACCGCTCCCGCAGGGCGAGGAAGCCCTCGACGGCGAGGTTCTTGCGGTCCTCTGCCGCCTCGCCGCCGCCCGCGTAGACCCGCTCGGGATCGGCGAGCGACGCTACCCGGCTGTAGACCTCCGGGTCGTCGAGGTAGTCGGACGGGAATGTCAAGACGCAGTCGCCAGCCTCCGGAAGACCGCTATTCTGCATGACGACGACGATCTGCAGGTCTGCGTCGTTGACGAGGCGGTGGATGACCCCGGGGCTGAACCATGCGACGGTCAGCGGGGTGAGCGGCGTCTCGGCGTACCCGTCGGGACTCAGCGTCTGCAGGCGCCCGCGGCCCCCGACGACGACGTAACCCTCCGTGCAGGCGAGGTGCACGTGCGCGGAGCCGCCGCGCAGACCGTCGGGGCCGGACCAGTCATAAACGGCCAGAAGGGACACTGACGTCCCCGCCGGGAAGAGGCGGCTCACATCGCCGCCGTCCTGGTCGACCTTGCCCGCGATCACCCCGGTACTCCTTCGGAGAGCAGGTCGCGCTGTGCCGCCAGGGTGGCCAGACGCTCGCACGCGCCGGGGCCCAGTCCCCCGTCGGCGACGCAGACGTCGTAGCGCAAGGTGAGCGACTCGCCGTCCTCGAGTTGATACTCCTCGCTGAAGAACGGTGCCGGGCACAGACAGGCGTACATGTCGGTCCGGACGAACCACTGCGAGGGGAAGGAGAAGTTGCGGGCGTCGTCTCGAAAGAGCAGCGTCGAGCCGCGCCCGTGCCCGTCGTGCTCTCCGGAGTAGGCCAGCCAGGCATGTCGCGAGCCCATCAGCTCGTCCCGCCCCTCGCCGTCGGCAGTCACGATGCGGCCACCGCTGAACGAGCGGGGGCCTCGCCAGAACAGTCCGCTGTAGCCGGCGTTCTCGCGGCCCTCAGTCGTCGGGCTGCCGATCGGGATCGTGCGCCCGCGCACGTTCCGCATAGTCGTCTCGAATGTGAGGACCCAGGCCCGCACGTCAGGCAGGGTCGTGACGCCGACCCGGCGTCTCTCGTCGATCCAATGAGCACCGTTCTCGGTGATCCAGCTCAGCCGCTCGTCGAAGCGCAGCACGCCTTCGTGCACTCCCAGCAGGTCGAAACCCTGGTGCCACATACCACCGTCGTTATCCAGCTGCTGGTAGCCGTGCTCGCGTGTGTAGGTCGTCCCGCCCCAGAAGTTCTCGTTGCCGACGTTGCAGAGCGACCACGCGATCCCCTTGTGCCAAACGTGGTCGTGTGGCCGGTAAAGGCTGACCACATCACCGCCCAGTGTGCGCAGGGGGTGAAAGTATGGCCTCGGCGACTCCCTCTGCGGGTCCCACGGGGCGTAGACATATCGGAAGAGCTCCTCGCCCTCCCACGTCACGCGGATGGACCGGCCGCACTCGTGCACCAGCCGCAGTCCGGTGGCGGGTGGCTCCACTCCGGCGGGCAGTGCCGGGACGTCGTCGTTCGTGGCAGCGGTCATGTCATCTCCTCGATCGTGGCCCGCACGGGCGGCATGGCTACCAGCGGGTGCCGTCGCCATCCATGCGGCTGTAGAAGGGTGAGTCGGGGCCGAGGTCGGTGGGACGGATCGGACGGCGCTGGAATGCGGAAGCGTAGATGCCAGCGACGAGCTGCATGGTGCGTCGGGCGTCAGCCGTGGTCACCGGTGGCGCTGAGCCGTCCCGCAGGCTCTGGACCACGGCCTGGAACTGGGCCCCGTGACTGCTCCCGACAAGACCGTGGCTGCTCGCCTTCCAGGCTGCGCTGACATGCTCCTCGAAGTCGGGTGCAGGCGTGATCCGCCAGTCGTCGTCCCCGTAACCGTACAGATGTGTGAGCTCGACAGTGGCCCGCTCGAAGTCGAAGCGCAGGTAGCTCTCCTCACGCGGAGACACCACGCTGTTGATGACACTTGCGACCGCGCCGTTGGCGAAGGTCACGTGCGCGAGGGAAACGTCCTCGGTCTCCATCACGCGCGCCTGCTGACGGGCGACGGCGGAGACCTCCTCCCAGTCGCCGAGGATGGCCCCGAGGAGGTCCATCTGGTGGATGCCGTGCCCCATGGTCGGCCCTCCGCCTTCGGTGTCCCATCGACCGCGCCACGGCGCGTCGAAGTAGTCCTGAGTGCGCAGCCAGGTGGTGTTGCACACGGCAAGCAGCGGCCGGCCAAGCACTCCGTCGGCCACCATTGAGCGGAGCCGCTGCGCGCCCGAACCGAACTGGTGCTGGAACACCGTCGCAAGCCACGGGCCGGTGAGTCCCTGAGCGGCGGCCAGCTCGTCCAATTCGTGCAGGGTCAGCGTCGGCGGCTTCTCCACGACGACAGATGCGCCGGTCTGCATACACAGCAGGGCCTGCCCGCGGTGGAGGCCGGGAGGTGTGCACACGTGCACTAGTCCGGGGCGTTGCGACGCAAGCATCTGCTCGACATCGGAGTACCGGTGACTGATCTGGTGGGTGGAGCAGAACTGCGCCAGTCGCGCCGCGTCGATGTCGACTGCGGCGACGACCTCGACCTCGTCGTCGAGTGACTGCAGCGCCTCGACGTGGAAGCGTGCGATGTTCCCAGTTCCGACGACCGCTGTGCGGATGCGTGGCACTCGTATCCCTCTCATGAGCGCGGCACGTGGCCGGGAAAGCGCTATCCCAAACCCTAGGCTCGCCGTGGAGGCATGTCAACGTCTGACCGCGTCGACACGATCACCCGACCGCGGACCTGCTGGATCCGGTTGATGCGCCGCTCATCCGATGGAGCCCAGGGTGAACGCCACAAGGAATCCAGCTACCGTCGCCAGGGTGACCCACGGCCCACCGTCCTGGAAGGCCCTGGGAAACAGGGTGTTGGCGACCGACGAGAGCACAGCACCCCCAGCGAAGGCCAGAATCACCGACAGCGCCCGCTCGTCCAGGCCTTGCAGGAGTGAGGAGCCGGCGATGATGGCGGTCGCCAGCACGAGCGCGGCGATGCACCAAGTCCCCAGTGAGAACCTCACCGACCGACCGTCCTCACACATGCTGCGCGCCCCAACTAAGGCCTCGGGGAAGTTCGAGGCGACGATCGCGGCGAGGAGTGCGAGCGAACCGTCGCTGGCGGCCAGGGTCGTCCCCAGCGCGAGGTTCTCCGGAACCCCGTCCAGGATGACGCCCGCGAGGAGTGCCAAGCCCACAGCGCTGCCCCCGGCCCGCGTCCGGCGCCGTTTCAATAGGACATCGACGATGACAAAGACGCCGGCACCGGCTGCGAAGCCGGCGCCGGACAGCACAAGCCCGCCCTTGGTGAATGACTCCTCGAAGAGCTCGAAGGCCAGCGCGGAGGTCAGTGCGCCAGCTGCGAACGCGAGGATCGAGGCGAGTAACGGTTCCGGCGGCATCCACCGCATCCCGGTGAACGCGCCGGCTATCAGGGCGCCGGAAGTAACAAGCGCGAACACTGCAGCATCACTCACTAGGGCCTCCAATACGTCCGTGGTTACGCGCGCATCGCGAGGACCGTATGCCGCTCGACTCCCTCCGATCCACACCGCTGCCGAGCCCCCAGAGCGGGCCAGGCTTCAGGCGCCTTGGCCTATGTTCTGGGCGAGCCCACCATCTATGGTGAACGTCGATCCGGTGCAGTAGTCGGCGTCGCTGGATGCCAGGAAAACGGCAAGTCGGGCGATCTCGGCGGGTTCGGCGGCGCGCTTGAACGGGATGCTTTGCACCTGTTCCTCAAGCAGGGCGGGGTCGTCGATGGCTGCCTGGTTGAACGGGGTCAACACCATTCCTGGAGCCAGGTTGTTGACATTGATCTTCAGGGGGGCGAGCTCGAGTGCGAGAGTGCGTGTCAGGTTGCGGACGGCCCCCTTGGAGCAGTCGTAGTCGGCGCCACCGGCGTTGGGGATGTCTTCGTGGACGGAGGTGACGTTGATGATCTTGCCGCCCCCTCCGTGCTTCTTCCGCTCCTGGACGAAGCGGCGGCAGCAGAAGAACGGACCGTAGACGTTGGTCCGGATGGCCGTGTCCCACACCTCGGTCGACAACTCGGCGACGTCGCTTCCGGATGCGTCGACGCCTGCGTTGTTGATCAGTATGTCGATCGTGCCGAAGGTTTCCACTGCTCGGTCGAAGGCGTCGGCCACCTGGGTCTCGTCGCTGATGTCGGTCTGGACGACGACGGCGGTCCGACCTGCGGCTTCGACCTCCTGCTGGGTTGCGGCAGCACCGTCGGCATCGTGAAGGTAGGTGATCACCACATCGGCGCCCTCGTTGGCGAACGCTACGGCTGTGGCCTGACCGATTCCCGAGTCGGATCCGGTGATGAGGGCGACCTTGCCGTGCAGTCGTTGTGAGGTCATGACGTCTCCTTGTCGTGGATGAACGATGGGTCTTTGCGCTGGGAGGCCTCGGTGATGCGCCACGCGGCGTTGATCAGCCCGACGTGGGAGAACGCCTGGGGGAAGTTCCCGAGGAGCGGACCACCGCGGGGGACGGCCTTCTCGGACATGAGTCCGAGGTCGTTGGCGTAGCTGACTGCGCTGGTGAACCAGTTCTCCGCCCTCTCGACGTCGCCGGCCATGGCCAGGCATTCGGCCAGCCAGAACGTGCATATGAGGAAGCCGCTCTGGTCCTCCGGCCATCGTCGCACCAGGCCCCCGGTGCCGAGGTCGCGCTCGATCACGTCGATCGTGGCCCTCATGCGCTGATCGTCGGCCGGCAGGAAGCCGACGAGTGGGAGCAGGAGCACCGAGGCATCGAGATCGTCCGAGGAAAAGGCCCCGGCATAGGCGCCTGCCCGGGCGCTCCAGGCCTGCTCGAGCACGGCCGCACGGATCTCCGCGCGGGCAATCGCCCAGCGGCCGGGGTCGGCCGCGGCACCTAGCCGGTCGGCCAAGGCGATGGCCCGGTCGAGAGCCACCCAGCACATCACCTTGGAGGAGACGTACTGCCGCTGCTGGTCCCGCGCTTCCCACATGCCGGCGTCGGGCTCGGCCCACCCGGCTGCCGCCCGGTCGGCCAGCACGACCAGGAGCTCCTGGAGCCTTTCATCCAGCTCGCCGAGGTCGTCGCGCAGCAGGTGGACGGCGTCAAGCACCTCGCCCAAGACGTCGAGCTGCATCTGGGTCCACGCTTGGTTCCCGACCCGGACCGGGCGGCTGTCATGGTAGCCGCTGAGGTGTTCCAGCGTGTGCTCGCTGAGATCCCGCTCACCGGCGACGCCGTACATGATCTGGAACAGCTCCACACCGATTTTCCCTGCCGCGTTGGCGAACCAATCGAACAGTCTCGCCGGCTCGTCAGGGCAAGCGGCAATCCACAGCGAGCGGGTCGTCAGGCTGAGGTCACGCAGCCAGGCATAGCGGTAGTCGAAGTTCAGATCGCCGCCCATCCGCTCCGGGAGTGAGGTGGTTGCTGCCGCCACGATCGCACCGGACGGCCGGTAGGTGAGCCCCTGCAGCACCAGGGAGCTCCGACGGACCTCACTCGCGAAGCGTCCTTCGTAGCCCTGATGGAGCTGCCCCCACGACTGCCACGCCTCCAGTGTGTCCTCGAGCGTCGCCCGCCGACCGGCCTCATCGAGCGCCACACCGCCGAAGGAGGGTTGGTACGCAGCCTGAAACTCCACGACGTCCCCCGCCGTGACCATCATGCGGGCCGAGGCCGACCCGCACTCGCACCGCAGCCGGACCGGACTCGTCAATGTGAGCTGCGCTGGCCCGCCGCGCACGACGACGCCTGCCTCGTCCGATCGCATGTGCGGCTCGGTGCGGCCATACTCCATGCGTGGAGCGAAGTCGACCTCCATCTCGACGGTTCCGCGCATGCCCTCCACTCGGCGGAGCAGCGTATGGACCGACTGGAGCCCGAGGTCGTGGCCGCGCGCGCCTGGATGAAGGGCAGCCCCATCCGTCAGCGTCACCTCGCCTCCTGCCGTGCGAAAGACCGAGCAGAGGACGAGGGAGTCACCGACATAGTGGCGCTCGACGTCGAAGTCGTCCACCGGGCGGATAGCCCAATGGCCAGCATCTCGATCGAGCAGGCGCCCGAACACCGATGGCGAGTCGAACCGTGGGACGCACCACCAGTCGACTGAACCCCGACTGTCGACCAGGGCAGCGGAGTGGCAGTCTGACAGGAACCCGTAGTCGGCGATCGGCGGTTGTCGGCGGCCGCCGCACGACGCTTGCGTCGCTCCCACGGTCTAGGTTTCGTCTCTATCGCCTGGCGCCAAGGCGCAGGCGTTGATGCAATACCGCTTCCGCTCCGGGCTCGGGCCATCGTTGAAGAGATGGCCAAGGTGCCCACCGCAGCGGCGGCAGCGGACCTCGGTGCGGGGAATCCCAAGCCGGTAATCCCGGTGCAGCTCCACGCCGTCGGGTTCGCTGTCGGTGAAGCTCGGCCAGCCGGTTCCCGAGTCGAACTTCGCATCGGCCCGGAACAAGGCGGAATCGCAGGCGGCACACCTGTACAAACCTGCTGTGTCAGTGCTTACCGCCTGTCCGCGGAATGCGGGCTCAGTGCCCCGTCGCCGCAGGACGCGGAACTGCTCAGGCGTGAGTTGCTCGCGCCACGCCTTCTCGCTTTTCACGACCTCCCGCTCGCGGTCATCGCGTCGACGCAGCCGAGCGAAGGGGCCAGTCGTCCAACGGCTCTGTGACTTCATGTGGCTCTCCTCAGCTGATGCCAGTCTTCAGTCCCGGACTTCCCGGTTGCACGCCGGGGTGATTCGGCTCTTGCTCTCCGTCCGCGACCGGGCGATCTTTGTCGGCGGCGCGGTCGGCGAAGACGACGACATTGTCAAGGTATCTGCCGGCCGCGCGGTCATACTTCCCGCCGCAGGTGATGAGCACCAGGCCGCTGGGCCCGCCGCGACGGTAAACCCGCTCCGTCGGGAAGTCCTTGACGGGGAAGCGCTGGACGCTGCGCACCCGGAACTGCACGATGGAGGCGTCGCGCCGGGTCACCACCACCTGGTCACCACGCTGCAGGGTGACAAGGCCATAGAACACGGCCGGTCCGGTCTGCGAATCCTTATGACCGACGATCACGGCATTGCCCCGGGCGCCGGGCAGCGGTCCGTCCTTCCACCAGCCGACATCGGGGTAACGCCGGGGTGCCTGCAGGCTGCCGTCGTCAAGCACCCGAAGGAGGACGGGGCGGCGATCGATGTCCAGTGCGGGGATGCGGATGCGCGCTGGGCGCCGGTCCCGCTCCGGCACGTCGTCCAGCCGCGGCGGCAGAGTGAA
>JALZKQ010000007.1 GCA_030859165.1 Actinomycetota bacterium | reverse complement strand
GCGTGGACCTGCTCGCCGACGCCGTGGCCGCCCAGGCCGCGCCGGTCGTCCGCGTCGACTGGCAGCCCCCGATGCCGGGCAGCAGCGACGACCTGGTCGTCCTTGCCGCCGACCCGCTGCGTCGCGACGCCAACGCCCGTGCCGTCGCGGCGACGCTGGGCGTGACGGCGATGCTGGTCGACGTGCTCCCCGCCGCCGACGTACTGGGACTGCAGAGCGGCGACTTCCTGCACGCCGGGCCTCCCATCGGCTGGGACCGGGCATCCGGCCCGCTGCGTGGCGCCCTGATGGGAGCCGCGGCACTGGAGGGCCTGGTCGACGACCCGGAGGACGCCGCCGCCCTGTTCGCCTCGGGATCGGGCCTGACGCTCGCGCCGTGCCACCAGCAGCACGCCGTCGGTCCGATGGCCGGTGTGGTGTCGGCGTCCATGTGGATGTTCGTCCTGGAGGATCCGGCCAGCGGACGACGCACGTACTGCTCGCTGAACGAGGGTCTCGGTGCCGTGCTGCGCTACGGCGCGTACGGCCCGCCGGTGCTCCAGCGGCTGCGCTGGATGTCGGCGGTGCTGGGTCCGCTGCTGCAGCGGGCCGTGCGGTCCGGCGGGCCGCTGGACGTCACCGCGGTCCTCACCCAGATGCTGCAGATGGGCGACGAGGCGCACAACCGCAACCGGGCCGGCACGCTGATGCTGCTGCGCGACCTGGCGCCGGCCATGCTCGAGTCGGGACACCCGAGCGGAGACGTCGCGCAGGCAGTCCGGTTCATCGGCGGCAACGACCACTTCTTCCTCAACCTGGCGATGCCCGCCTGCAAGCTGGCGCTGGACGCCGCGCGTGGGATCGACGGGTCCACGATGGTGGTCGCGATGGCCCGCAACGGCACCGACTTCGGCATCCAGGTATCGGGCACGGGCGATCGGTGGTTCACCGGGCCCGCGCAGCTGGCCGACGGTCTCTTCCTCGGTGACTACGGGCCGCAGGACGCCAATCCCGACATCGGCGACTCGGCCATCACCGAGACGGCCGGCCTCGGCGGCTTCTCGATGGCGACCGCACCGGCGATCGTGCGCTTCGTCGGCGGAACGGTGCCCGACGCGCTGGCCACCACCCGGCGCATGCGTGAGATCACCCTGACGGAGAACCCACGCTGGACCATCCCGGTGCTCGACTTCGCCGGGGCGCCCACGGGCATCGACGTCAGCCTGGTCTGCCGGACGGGGATCCTGCCGCAGATCAACACGGGCATGGCCGGCAAGCGCGCCGGCGTCGGCCAGGTGGGGGCCGGGCTGGTGACCCCGCCGGCGGAGATCTTCCCGGCGGCGCTGTCCGCCCTCGCCGCCGCCGCCCGCCCCCGTACCGACCTGCCCTGAGCGCTGGGGGTAGGCATATTGCGCGACTCGCCGGGCGTGTCCCGCGATATGCCTACCGCCAGCGGTACGGGGGCTTCTCAGCGGGTGAGGCCGAGGACCTCGGGAGTCGCCGGGGGTTGCAGCCCGCGGCCCCGTGCAGCCGCCGCGGACCGGCCGAGCGCCTCGAGCAACCGGGCCAGCTGCTCGGGATCCGTGGTGTGCACGCCGAGGTCGTGGTCGATCTTGCCCGTGCCGTGGTAGTCGCTGGACCCGGTGAACAGCAGCTGCGTGTCGGCTGCGATCCCACGCAGGGTCCTGCGGTCCTCCGGCCGGTGGTCCTGGTGGTCGGCCTCGAGCCCGCCCAGCCCCTGCGCGCGCAGGGCCCCGAAGCTGTCGGCGTCCAGGACCCCCCGGCTGGCCCGGCTCCACGGGTGGGCGAGCACGCTGACACCACCGGCCGCAGTGACCAGGTCGATCGCCTGCACCAGGTCGGTGGCGTAGCGGTCGACGTACGCCGGGCGGCCGGGCATCAGGAACCGGTCGAACGCCTCGTCCCGGGTGGACACGACACCGAGCCAGATCAGTGCGTCGGCGACGTGCGGGCGCCCGGTCGCCGCGGCATCACCGGAGACCTCGCGGACGTCGTCGGCCGTGATCGTGATGCCGAGGGCACGCAGCCGCTGCACCGTGGCCGGCAGCCGGGCGTTGCGTCCCTCGAGGACCCGGTCGAGCTCACGCACCAGGGGCGGGTACGCCGGGTCCGGTCCGTACGCCAGCAGGTGCACGCCGGCGCCCTCGTACCGGCAGGAGATCTCGATGCCGGTCAGCAGCACCACGCCGGTTGCCTCGGCGGCGGCGTGCGCCTCGTCCCACCCTGCGGCCGTGTCGTGGTCGGTCAGCGCGACGACATCGAGACCGGCGGCGTCGGCTGCTGCCACCAGCTCGGCCGGCGAGTCGGTGCCGTCGGAGCGCCGGGAGTGGGTGTGCAGGTCGATGCGCACCCGACCACCCTAGTCACCGAGCGCACCTCACAACCGCGGGCACAGGCCGGTGAGCGGGATCAGGTCGACCTGGCCGAGCAGGTCGCGCAGGTCGCGCAGCGGCAGACCGTCGTGCACCAGCGCCCCGGCCGTCGCCGGCCATGCCACGATCCACAGCCAGCGGCCCGACGCCTCGCCGACGAAGACGTCGCGATCAGCCCGGCCGGCGATCCACCACATCGGCGTCGCGCGCCCGGCGACCGACACGTGCACGCCAGGTGCGCGGTGGGCGATCTCCGAGCCGATGTCCAGCCCGCCGGCGCCGGCGTACCGGGCACCCAGCCCGACCATCGGCTCCTCGCAGACGACGACCAGGTCCGCCGCGCCGCCCACGACGTCGGGCCCGCTGAAAGCGGCGAGGGTCGCCTGCGGCACGCCGGCCGCGTCGACCGCCGCGCCCGTGCCGGACAGGGACAGCTGGTCGAGCATCGGCCACGGCAGCCACGTGGGCGCGGCGACCTGGCTGGCTTGGTGCAGCAGGCCGTGGACGGTGGGTTCGCTGTACGCGTCCATGGCAGCGACCGATCCGTCGTGGTCGCACCACCAGCGTCCGTCGCCGTCGCGGGCGACCGGGGTGGCACAACGGACGCAGCTCCAGCGTTCGGCCATGCGCCGACCGTGCCGGAGCCGGCGTACCCGGTCAAGAGGTACGCCCGATCGGTGAGTCCCGACTGCGTCGCCGCGGCAGCGGGACCGGACGGCCAGCTCGATCGTTGGTCGTCCGCGATGCTGACCGAGGCAGCCTGCACTCCTGCCGCAGCCCATAACGCGCGGACCGGCGGCCCAGAATGCGCGGACCGGCGGCCGATACAGCGCGGACCGGCAGCTAATAATGCGCGGACCGGCAATAGGTTGGCAGGGTGTCAGCCCGGCCGGTCGCCTGCAGCGGCGCGCTCGTGCGCGACCCGGAGGCCCGGCTGCTGCTGGTCAAGCGCGGACAGGCGCCGAGCCGGTACACCTGGTCGCTGCCCGGTGGACGGGTGGAACCCGGCGAGAGCGCGGAGCAGGCCTGCGTGCGCGAGGTGCTCGAGGAGACCGGCCTGATGGTGGACGTGGTGCGACACGTCGGGCGGGTCAGCCGCGAGGGAGCTGCCGGCAGCACGTACGTCATCGACGACTTCGAGTGCCGGGTCGTCGGGGGTGAGCTGCAGGCGGCCAGCGACGCCACCGACGCCCGGTGGGTGACCGACGACGAGCTGCGCGCGCTGCCGCTGTCGCCGCTGCTGTGGCAGACGCTCGTGGGCTGGGGTGAGGTCCGCTGAGCTGCTCAGCAGTTCCAGCGCAGCAGGACCGGCCTGTCGTGCTCGTAGCCGAGGACCGACACCGTCGCCGTGTCCAGCCTGAACAGCCGGCCGTCCCCCACCGGCGCACCGAGCCAACGCGCCGCCAGCGCCCGCAGGCTGTGCCCGTGCGCGAACAGCAGCTGGCGACCGGCGTGTTCGTGCAGTCGGCCGACCACCCGGTCCATCCGCGCCGACATCGCTGCGACCGACTCCCCGTCGGGTGCCCCGTGGGTCCAGATGGTCCAGTCCGGGTCGCTCTCATGGATCGTGGCCGACGTCAGCCCCTCGTACGCGCCGTAGTCCCACTCGACAAGGTCGGGCTCGAGCTGCGCGTCGGCGTACCCGGCGAGTTCCGCCGTCACCCGAGCACGCTGGAGCGGACTGGTCAGCACCCGGTCGAAGTCAGTGCCCTCGAGCTTCGCCGCCAACGCCTTCGCCGCGCGATACCCCGTCGGTGTCAGGGCGATGTCGGTGACTCCGGTGTGCTGACCGGAGCGGCTCCACTCGGTCTCTCCGTGCCGGACCAGCCACACCTCGCTCGTCTGCGCCATCCCCCGACCCTAAAGTGACCGCCGCCCCGGCGCCGTCCCGGCACGGCGGCAGGTCACCCCTCGACCAACGCCGGGCGGCCCGGCTGGTCCCCCCCGCGGGCGTCCAGGTAGCTCTGCTTGGGCACCATGACCGCCCGCCGGAAGATGCACACCAGGGTGCCGTCCTGGTTGTAGCCCTTGGTCTCCACGTGGACGACGCCCCGGTCGTCTCGGGAGGCGCTCGGACGCTTGTCGAGCACCTCGCTCTGGCCGTACAGCGTGTCGCCGTGGAAGGTGGGCGCGACGTGCCGCAGCGACTCGATCTCCAGGTTCGCGATCGCCTTGCCGGACACGTCCGGGACGCTCATGCCCAACAGCAGCGAGTAGACGTAGTTGCCGACCACGACGTTGCGCCCGAACTGCGTCGATCCCTGCGCGTAGTGCGCGTCGAGGTGCAGCGGGTGGTGGTTCATCGTCAGCAGGCAGAACAGGTGGTCGTCGTACTCGGTGACCGTCTTGCCCGGCCAGTGCTTGTACACCGCGCCGATCTCGAACTCCTCAAAGCTGCGACCGAACTGCATGCGCGTCTCCCTCGGGCCGGTGGCGGGTGTGCTTCATCGTGCCCGATGGACCCGCCGGGCCCACGTGGGAGCCCGTGGCAGACAAGGCTGCCGACCCCGTCACCCCACCGGTCCGCGCGAGTCGAGGTTGGCCAGCAGGCCGACAGCCCGCTCCGACTCCTGGTGGGCGCAGAGGATGTCGTACGACGTCGCCACGACGCTGGAGGAGGAGGTGAAGTCACGCTTGCCACCGGTGGCGGAGTAGCCGATCATGCCTGCCACGGCACCGAAGATCGCGCCGGTGATGACGGCTGCGACGACGATCAGCCAGCCGTTGGTGGCCTCCGGAGTGAACAGCAGCAGCATCACGCCGATGAACAGTCCCCACCAGGCACCACCGGCGGCCCCCATCGACGCCGCCCGGTTGCGATCCAGCCGGCCGGTGACGCGTTCCACCATCCGCAGGCCGTTGCCCACGATCGTCACCTTCTGCACCGGGAAGCCCTCGTCGGACAGGAAGTCGACCGCGCGCTGCGCCCTCTCGTAGGTGTCGTACGTCGCGATCGTCGCCCCGGTCGGTGGCGTCGGCATCGTGATCTTCGAAGCCATCATCAGCCCTCTCTGTGTATCCTGGCACCGCATCTGCCGCCCATTCTCCCACTGGGGCGGACCCCGTCCGCACCAGCGCGCAGCGTTCGCGCCGGCGCCCCGTGGGCATCCTCCCTCCCGCAGCGGTCGCACGTACCGGGCATACCGGGCGTGGCTCGACCCGTACGGGAGGGAAGTCGGGATGGGTCGCCGCGCGCAGGCTCAGCCGCTCCGGTAGTCCTCGAGGAGCCGGCGTCCGATGACCATCCGCTGGATGTCTGCGGTGCCCTCTCCGATCAGCAGCATCGGGGCCTCCCGGTAGAGCCGCTCGATCTCGTACTCCTTGGAGAAGCCGTAGCCGCCGTGGATGCGGAAGGAATCCTCGACGACCTGCGAGCAGTACTCACTGGCGAGGTACTTCGCCATCCCCGCCTCGAGGTCGTTGCGCTCGCCCGCGTCCTTGACCCGGGCCGCCTTGACCATCATCTGGTGCGCTGCCTCGACCTTGGTCGCCATCTCGGCCAGCCGGAACAGCACCGCCTGGTGCTCGGCGATCTTCTTGCCGAAGGTCTCGCGCTGCTGGGCGTACGCGATCCCGAGCTCGAAGGCCCGCATCGCGACACCGCAGCCGCGGGCGGCGACGTTGACGCGACCGACCTCGACGCCGTCCATCATCTGGTAGAAGCCCCGGCCGGGCGCCCCGCCGAGGATCTGGCCGACGGCGATCCGGTGTCCCTCGAGGATCAGCTCGGTCGTGTCGACCCCCTTGTACCCCATCTTCTCGATCTTGCCCGGGACCGTGAGCCCCTGAGCGGTCTCGCCGAAGCCCGGCTCCTTGTCCACCAGGAAGGTCGTCATGTTCTGGTAGACCGAGTCGGCACCCTCGTCGGTCTTGACCAGCAGCGCCACCAGGTTCGCCGAGCCGCCGTTGGTCAGCCACATCTTCTGACCGGTGATCGAGTAGGTGTCGTCGTCGGACTTGACGGCCCTGGTACGGATCGCGCTCACGTCGGACCCGCAGCCGGGCTCGGACATGCTGAACGCGCCGCGCACCTCGCCGGTCGCCATCCGCGGCAAGTAGCTCTGCTTCTGTTCGTCGGTGCCGTGCTGCATCAGCATCCAGGCGACGATGAAGTGCGTGTTGATCACCCCCGACACGCTCATCCAGCCCCGGGCGATCTCCTCGACGACCAGCGCGTACGTCAGCAGCGACTCGCCGATGCCGCCGTACTCCTCGGGGATCATCAGCCCGAAGATGCCCATCTCCTTGAGTCCCTCGACGATGTCGCTGGGGTACTCGTCCCGGTGCTCGAGCTCGGTCGCGACGGGGAGGATCTCCTTCTCGACGAATACACGGACGGTCTTGAGGATCTCCTCCTGGATGTCGCTCAGTCCGTCGGTGGTGGCGAGGCGACCCATGCGGGGCTCCGTTTCGTGGCGGTTGGACCGAGAGTACGACTCATGGGCTGCCAGCCGCGGCTCGGGCCTCGGCGGCCGCAGCCGCCCTGGCCGCACGTCGGCGCCTCGCCGACCGGGTGCCCTTGCGGGGACCTGCCTGTCCGGCGGCCGCCTGGGCCGAGTCGCGTGCCATCGCCTCCGCGTCGGCGTACATCGCTGCGTAGTCCTCGCGCAGTGAGTCCAGGGCCTTCTCCGCAGCGGCGTCCCGGCCGCCGGAGGTGACCAGGACGCCGAGCTGCCGCCACACCTGTTCGGCGAGGTCGCGCAGGCCCTCGGGGAGGTCGACGTCCTCCCAGCCGACCTGGTGGCGCCGCAGACCCACGTCGAGGAACTCGTCGACCTCGTGCGGCGCCGGCCAGTCGGTGTCGCGCAGACCGGCTGGGTCGAGGCGCTCGCGCACCTCGCGCATGGTGGCGCGCCAGTCGCCCAGCAGGTCGGCGTAGCGCACGAACACCCGCCGGACGTCGCGGTTGGCGAGCTCGGTGGCCAGGTTCAGGTTCACCCACCCGGCCACCCGCAGGGTGGTCCCGGCACGACGCGCCTGCGGTGCCTCCTTGCTCTTGTAGTGGGTCTGTCGGCTGCTGGACACCTCGGCCGGGTGGCGCAACATCGTGAGGATCGACAGCGAGATCCCGTGCTGCTGCGCGGCGTGGCGCCAGATGTCCTGGAACCAGCTGGTCCGGGGGTCCTTGACGACCAGCCCGTCGCCCTGCTCGAGAGCCTGTCCGAGCCAGGCCCGCAGGTGCTCGCGGTGCTCCTCGAGGCGCATCACGTCCGCGGCCAGCGTCACCGCGCCGGGCCGGGCGTCGCTGCTGTTGATGCCGCACGCACTCATCAGGTCGTTGTTGAAGTCGACGACCCACTCCGGCTCGAAGAAGCCGCGGGGGTTGGTCTTGTTGGCCTGCACCTCCGGCTGGGGAACGTGCAGACCGAGGTACTTCAGCGTCCCCGACACGCTGCTGGTGCCACTGCGGCCCGACCCGACGACCAGGACGACTCGCGACTGACCCGATGGCACGGATGCGTCCGGTGGTGCGGTCACGACGGTTCTCCTCGTGGTGGGACGGGCGGTGCGTCCAGCGACGCCTGTTCGGGGTCGGCCTGTTCGGGGTCGAGCTGCTGCGGCCGCCTGTGCGCGGCCTCGGCGCGCAGTGTCTGGCGACGCACCTCACCCAGCAACTCGACCACGAGGGGCAGTGCCACGTCGAGCAGCTCGGCGTCGCTCACCTCCTGCGGCGAGCGCCCCCCGGCGGGCTGGTCGGTGAGCAGGAGGTCCTCCAGCGAGCCGACCACGTCGTACCCCTGTGCGGCCAGGACCTCGACCGAGCGCTTGGCCCGCTCGGCGAGGCCCGCCACGAGTGGTGCGGGCAGCGCGATGGCGCTCCCGCGCCGAGGCACCAGCAGCTGGTGGCCGAGGTAGTTGCGCAACCAGCGGTACGGGTCGGCCCAGTCGGCGTCCTCGTCGAGGATCGCATCCCGCAGCTGCGGGCCCGCCCGCTGCAGCAGAGCTGCCGACTCGACCCCCAGCGACTCGTTGGCGTGCGGGCTGTCGGCGTCGTACGCGGCGGCGTCG
The DNA here is from genome assembly GCA_030859165.1 of Actinomycetota bacterium. GTDB lineage: Bacteria > Actinomycetota > Actinomycetes > Propionibacteriales > Nocardioidaceae > JACCXZ01. The sequence goes on along the minus strand of JALZKQ010000007.1, from coordinate 882 downwards.
ATGCCCAGGACCTGGCACACCCGCTCCCACAGCAGCCCGGGGTCGGACCCGCGCGGGGGCACGGTGGCCAGGTGGACGCGCTCGGTCGGCACCGAGCGGGCCCAGCGCACGAGTGACTCGGCCGGGTCGATCGTCGACCAGCTCCACCGGGCGCCGGGTTCGTCGAGCCGTTCGACGAAACGGTCGATCGACTCGCCCGAGCCCACCTTGAGGGTCTCCTGCCACGCCGCCGGAACCTGCTGAGCGATCGCCCGCGCGGTGAAGAGCAGGTGCACGGGGGTCGGGGCCAGCTCGGCGAGCGCACGGTCGACCCCGTCGGCAGCTGCCCAGCAGAACCACTCGTTGCTCAGGACGACCGAGCCGGGCCACTGCCGGATCCGGCCCAGCAGGCGCTGCCACGTGGCCGCGGCCCGGTGCTGCATCCGGCTGTGCGCCGTGGCGGTGCGTACCGCCATGGAGGCAAGGTTGTGGTCGAACGGCGTACGTCCGGGCACGAGCAACCCGTCCCCGCGCAGCGCGGAGCGATGCTTCCACAGCAGCGACTGCACGAACGTGCTGCCCGACTTGGGGGCGCCGATGTGCAGGAGGACGCGGTCGGCCATGGCCCTCAGTATCGCCGGGTGGCGAGCACCTCGTCGAACACGTGGCTCCACCGCTGGGCGATCACCGGCATCGCGTAGGCGCGCGCATCCCTCCACGCCTGCTCCCCCATGGACCGGCGCAGCGGCGCGTCGTCGATGACCTGGAGCAGCGCCTGGGTGAAGGCCTGCTGCTCGCCGTCGGGCACCAGCCGCCCGTTCACACCGTCACGCACCAGGTCCGCCGGCCCGCGGGGACAGTCGTAGCTCACCATCGGCAGTCCGGTGCACATCGCCTCGAGCA
>JALZKQ010000001.1 GCA_030859165.1 Actinomycetota bacterium | reverse complement strand
CCAGCAACTCGGATCTCGGCGCCTAGTGCGGCGTGGGATCTCGGCGCCCAGGATGTGGGGTCGCCTCAGCCCGCGACCGGCGCCGCGCCCAGCTCGGCGAGCAGCCGGCGCCGCCAGGACTCGGTCTCGGCCACCTGGTTGAACGTGAACAGGTGCAGCCCCGTCACCAGAGCGCCCGGATCCCCGAGCGTGGGGGCCGCCTTCTCCAGGAAGCGCCCGGGGCTCCATCCACCCGGAGCGGCGATCCGGGCGAACACCGAGGTGTTCTTGGCGAGGAACTTCGTCGACTCGCCCACGCCGATCTTGGTGGCCATGCCGAGCAGCTTGGTCCGCTCGACCGGCCCGGGCATGCCGACCAGCAGCGGCATCGTGATCCCGCGGCTCCGCAGCCTCCGTACCCACTCGCTGACGACCGCCGCGTCGAAGCACAGGTTGCTCACGATCTGCGTGGCGTGCCGGCGCTTGTCCCACATCGCCTGGACGGTCAGGTCGTCGCCGATTCGTGGATGCGACTCCGGGTAGCCGGTCACCCCGACGTGCCGGAACGGGCTGCCCAGGCTCGTCAGGTCCTCCAGCAGGTCCACCGCACTGCGGTACGCACCGGCCGCGGGCTCGGCGTCGCCGGCTGGGACGAACACGGTGTCGACGCCGACGGCGACCAGGCGGGTGCTGATCTCCGCCAGCTCGGCCCGTCCGCCGATCATGCGCGCCGCGAGGTGCGGCACCGCGTGGTAGCCGTGCCCGGCCAGCCGCTCGCACAGGTCCAGCGTGGCGCCCAGGCCCTTGCCCGGAGAGGCGGTGACGGTGATCGTGCGACCCACCGGCACGTGTTCCACCACGGCTGCTTCGGCCTTGGCGGTGGGCAGCACCTCGTACCGCGCACTGGTGAGCAGTCGGCGTACGACGTGCGTCCGTTGCTTGTGCCGCATTGTGCAACTCATCTCATCATACGCATCAACCTGCCCAGCGTAACCGGGCCCCCGACCAGCGACAAGACGGGGCGGAGACCGCGGTGTGGCCCGCGCTTTCGGCGCGGTGGCAAGTGTCGGCCCGGGTCAGGTGCCGTCCGCCGAGCCTGAGTCAGCGCGCAGTCGGGTTCTCGGCCGCAGCCGGCAGGTCCGCGCCGGTGGCGAGGCGGTGTCTAGACTCGCGTGCCATGGCGCACTCGGTCGCCGGCCGGCACCTCGTGTCCGCCATGGCGGGACTGCTGTTTCTGGCTCCTGTGCTGCTCATGGTGGCGGGGTCCCTGCGACCCGCTGGCGAACCGCCGCCGCTGGGTGTGGAGCTGGTGCCCGCAAACCCGACGCTGGACAACTATCGGCGGATCCCCGAGCTGATCCCGCTGCTCGGCTACCTCGCCAACTCCGCCCTCGTGGTCGCGATCGCGGTGCCGCTCACCGTGCTCGTCGCCTCCTGGGCCGGGTTCGGCATCCGGCTGCTGGCCGCGCGCAGGCGCACGGTTGCGGTGGTGGCCACGGTGGCACTCCTGCTGGTGCCGGTGACCGCGGTGTGGGGCAGCCGGTTCGAGGTGTTCCGGCTGCTCGGCGTCACCGACACCTACCTTCCGCTCGTGGCGCCTGCGCTGGCGGCGACCACGCCGTTCTATGTGCTGATCTACGCCTGGAGCTTTGGCCGGGTCCGGGACAGCCAGCTGGAAGCGGCCCGACTCGAGGGTGCCTCACCGTGGCGGGTCTGGGCCGCCCTGGCGATGCCGCAGGCACGACCCGCGTCCCTCGCGGTGACGGTGCTCGCGTTCACCTGGCACTGGGGCAACCTCATCGACCCGCTGCTGTACGTCGACGACCCTGGCCGCTACACCGCACCGCTGGGTCTGGCGTTCCTCCAGGTGCTCGGTCCGACGGACTGGCCGTTGCTGATGGCGGGATCCGTCCTGCTCACGCTGCCGGCCGTCGCCGTGCTGTTGCTGGCCCAACGGGTGCTGCTGTCCGACGACCCGTTGGCACGACTGAGAGGTGCTCGATGAGGAGGAGCCTGGGCGGCGCCGCTGCCCTGCTGATGGTGAGCAGCCTCGCCTCGGCCTGCGCTGGTCAGGGGCCTGGGGTGGCGTTGACCCTCACGTTGTTCGGTGACCCGGTGGAGGTCGCCGGCTACCAGGAGCTCGTGGACGCCTTCGAGGACGCCAACCCAGGCATCGACGTGACGCTGAGTCCGGTGCCCGATCAGACCGATCTGCTCGTCCGGTTGACCACGGCGTTCCGTGCCGGTGACCCCCCGGACGTCTTCCTGATCAACTACCGCTCCTACGGCGGGTTCGCCGAGCAGGGGGTGCTGGCACCGGTACAACCCTTCGTGGACGACAGTGGCGTCATCGACCTGGCTGACTACGCGCCGGCGGCCCTGAACGCCTTTCGCTTCGACGGCGACGAGCTGACCTGCTTCCCGCAGAACGTCTCGTCGCTGGCGGTTTACTACAACGCGGATTTGTTCCGAGCCCGGGGTGTCCCGCCGCCACGAACCGGGTGGACATGGGACGACTTCCTCGCTGCCGCCCAACAGCTCACCGGCGACGGTGTCTACGGCGTCGGCATCGAGCCGAGCCTCATCCGCCTCGCGCCGTTCGTGTGGTCCAACGGGGGCGAGGTCGTCGACGACCTTGACGACCCGACGATGCTCACCCTGGACACCGGCGCCGCTCGAGAGGCCGTCGACTTCTTCCTGGACCTGCAGACCGAGCACGGGGTGGTGCCACCCGATCGCGAGGAACGGGCCCAGACCAGCGAATCGCGGTTCCTCGCCGGCCGGCTCGCGATGTTCCTGGACAGCCGCAAGGCGGTACCGACCCTGCGCACGATCGACGATTTCAGCTGGGACGTCGCCGCCCTTCCGGTGGCCCCGGGTGGGGAACCGGCGACGATCCTGCACGGCGACGCGTACTGTCTGGCCGCGGACTCCCCCGAGCTGGACGCCGGCTGGCGCCTGGTCGAGTACGCCAACTCCGCGGCGGGCCAGCGCATCCTCGCGGCGTCCGGTCGGACGGTTCCGTCGCGCCTCGACGTGGCCCGGTCACCGGCCTTCCTCGACCCTGATCAGCCGCCGGCTGCAGCGGACGTCTTCGTCGAGCAGATCCCGAACGTCCGCGCTGTCCCGCACACGAGCACCTGGTCGCCGACCGAACAGCAGGCCGACGAGGTGCTGGCCGAGCTGTTCTACGGCCGGGTCGAGCGGGAGGCCGGGATCCGTGAGCTGATGGAGCGGACCGAGCCGCTGCTGGAACCGTGACGTGCGCGACGCGGCTCCCATGACGCGCGCCGACCGTACCGCACTGGTGGCTGTCCGCTTCGGCGCCGTGGACAAGGCCTACGGGCCCGTGCCGGCGCTGCAACGGTTCAGCCTGGACGTCGAGCCCGGCGAGCTGCTGGTGCTGGTGGGCCCGTCCGGCTCGGGGAAGTCGACGGCCCTGCGGGTCCTCGCCGGCCTGGAGGAGCCGTCGGCAGGCACCGTCCACGTGGGCGGACGCGACGTGACCACGACAGCGCCGCACCGGCGCGACGTGGCGATGGTGTTCCAGGACTACGCGCTGTACCCACACCTCACGGTCCGCGACAACCTGGCCTTCGGACTGCGGGTGCGCCGCGCACCGGCCGGTGCGGTGCGCTCGAAGGTCACAGCGGCCGCCGAGGCACTGGACCTCGGCACCGTGCTGGACCGTTACCCCGACCAGCTCTCCGGCGGCCAGCAGCAGCGCGTCGCCCTCGCTCGGGCACTGGTCCGCGAGCCGACCGTCTATCTGATGGACGAGCCGCTGTCCAACCTCGACGTGACCCTGCGCCTCGCCGCCCGCGAGCAGGTCCTCGACCTGCACCGGCGGCTCGGCACGACGACCCTGTACGTCACCCACGACCAGACCGAGGCCATGGTCATGGGTGACCGGGTGGCCTGCATCCACGAGGGCCGGGTGCTGCAGGTCGGGGAACCCCAGCAGGTGTACGACGAACCGGCCAGCATCCTCGTCGCCGGCCTGCTGGGCAGCCCGCCGATGAACGTGGTGGGAGGTGACCGGCCGACCGGACGACTGCTGGGCGGCGGCGGCGGCGGCGGCGCGCTGGTCGGCGTGCGCCCGGAGGACCTGCGCCTCGACCCGACCGGATCGATCGAGGCCACCGTGCGCAGTGTCGAGCTGCTGGGCAGCGAGACGGTGCTCCACGTGCGCTGCCCTGACGGCGAGGGGTTGGCCGTGCGCACACCTCCGCGCGACTCCAGCCGTCCAGGCGAGACGGTGCGGATGAGCGCCGCGCCCGGACGGTCCCACCACTTCGACGCCGGCTCGGGTCGGCGGTTGCCGTGACGGGCCCCGCCGCGCGGTTCCTGGCCCCGTACGCCGTGGGCACCACGCTGCTGGTGCTGATACCGGCCCTGCTCACCCTCGGGTACGCCTTCACCGACCACACCGGCATCGCCAGCCCGGGGTTCAACGGTCTGGACAACCTGCGCCGCCTGTGGGCCGACCCGCTGTTCCTCGCCTCGGTGCAGGCGTCAGCCTTTCACGTGGCCGTCGCGGTCCCGTTGCGACTGCTCACCGCCACGGCCGTCGGCCTGCTGCTGGCCGCTCCGCGGAGCGGGGGCCGGTGGTACCGGACCGCCGTCTACCTGCCGACCGTCGTGCCCGACGTCGCGCTCGCCCTGCTCTTCCTCTGGCTGCTCAACCCGGTCTACGGACCGCTCAACCAGCTGCTCGGCGCGGCCGGCCTAAGCGGACCGAACTGGCTGTCGAGCCCGTGGGGAGCCCGGGTGGCGGTCATCATGCTGCTGGCCTTCCCGATCGGTGAGGCGTTCGTGGTGGTGGTCGCCACTCGGCGCCACATCGACGGCCGGTTGTACGAGGCCGCCGCGCTGGACGGCTGCGGCAGGTGGAAGGCGCTGCGGCGCATCACGCTGCCGCTGCTGGCCCCGGTGCTGGTGCTGCTGGCCGTGCGCGACACCGCGTTCGTGCTGCACGCGAGCTTCGTCCCCGCGTACCTGCTCACCGACGGGGGCCCGGACAACGCGACGCTCTACCTGCCGCTGTACATCTTCGACCAGTCCTTCGAGTTCTTCGGCTTCGGCTACGGCGCGATGCTCACCCTCGTGCTGCTCGGTTTCACGGTGCTGCTGGTGGCGTTGCAGGTCGCCCTCGTACGCCGCTGGCGGGTCCTACGCTAGTCCGAAAGATCCCACGGGGCTCAGCATGTCGTGGCTGCCGACCTCACCTGTCCCACTCGTACCGTCGCAGTCATCTTGGTCCGGCAGCGTCCCGGACGGTGTGCTTCTTGCGCGCCTTCTTGTACACAGAATCGGGCCTCTTCATAGTCTTGGAGCAAGTGCTGCCGCACCACCCCCAGAGTCCATGCTGACGGCCGCCCCTCCGTTAGTAGTTGTTGCTTCCGGTGTCGTTGTCGGCGTCGGGAACGCTGGATTTGGGAACAGTAGGGGCTGGTTTGGGGAGCAGTGTGGACGCTGTTGCCGCCCCACCGACAACTGTTGTTGATTACGCGTGGCATCTCCCTTCACGTGATGCACATGCGATGGTCTCCTGGAGCGTCACCAGCCGACGTTAGGTCCACCGACCTGCTTGACGTACAGGCCCCTCATGTCGACCGCGGCACCGTCGCCCGCGTCGCTGAACCCCTCGGCGTCCGGGTTGGACCGGCAGCTGAGGCGCGCGGTGCAGGTGTCCACGACGGTGGCCCAGATGGAGTGGCCCTGGACCCTGGGCGTGGTCGGCGTGGCCGGCACCCCGTCGGCTGGCGACACGATGACGTCGAGGAAGTCGAGCATGTTGCCGCACCGGCCCGGGCAGTCACCGCGGTGGACCGGGTCGGTGGCTGGGTTGGCGATGTTGGACACGAACGTCGGGTTCACCGTCAGAGCGTTGACCGAGGCGACCACGTAGTAGTCCCACGGCCGGGTCAGGTCGCCCTGGTTGCGCTCGGTGGTGCCGGGGAAGGAGATGGCGATCCGGCCGTCGGCGCCGGCGGCCACGGTCGGCCACTGCACCTCACGCACGCCCGGGGGCGCGATCATGATCGGGTCGCCCCAGGTGCGGCCGTGGTTGCGCGAGATCGTCAGCCAGGGCAGCCGGTGCTTGGAGTCGTACCAGACGTAGTACAGGTTGCCGGCGGCGTCGGCCGACACCGAGCTCTGGTTGTCCGGCATGTCGATCCGGTCGCTGACCCGGCCGCGCTCCCAGGTGAGGCCGGCGTCGTTCGAGATCGAGATGTAGGGGCGACCGCAGTGGCCCTTGGGCAGCAGGACCCGGCCGCTTCGGTCGGTGCCCACGTGCCCGTGCAGCCCGCCGCAGAACGCGCCGCCCTCCATCGGCTCGACACCGGGGTAGGCGACGCTGCCGGACCGCTGGAAGGTGCGCCCGCCGTCGAGGCTGCGACCGCAGCTGGAGTCTGCGACCCGGTTGAAGCAGTAGTAGAGCGCCTCGGGGAAGTCCGGGTCGAGCGTCCGGAGGCCGAGCTCCTTGGCCTGCCTGGTCAGCGGCCCGGCGAACAGCGTCTGGTGGTCGTTGACGAAGTCGCCGGAGGCCGCCGGGTTGGTCTCGTACGTCCTGCCGCCGTCGTCGGAGAAGGACAGGAAGGCGCTGCCCACGTACAAGTCGAGGTCGAACACCCGTCCGGTGTCCTCCTCGACGTACACGTACGGGTCGAGCGTGACGGGGAAGTCTTGGCCGGGCGCCGGCTCGGCAGTGACGTCCTGCCAGCTGTTGCCGTCGTTGGTCGACCGGAGCAGCCGGGTGTTGGCCAGGCCGCCGGGCCCGTCGAAGGTGGCGGCGGCGTAGAAGGCGCGACCCTTCCCGTCGACGCCGATGGTCGGCTCGGCGGACTCGCGTCCGACCGGGCCGGACTTGAGGACCAGCGACGGGAAGGGACTGTCGATCCGCGTGTTGCGCGGCTCGCGGTCGGGCAGGCACGGCAGCTTGGCGGTCGGGCACGGGGTGTCGGCGAAGACGGTGCCGTGGTACTCGGCCGGGCCGCCGAGCGGAGGTGCGCCGTCGGATGGCCGCGCCTGGAAGGTCGCCGTGCCCTCGTACGCGGAGTCGGTCACGAGGAAGGGCAGCACCCGTACCTCGTAGCGCCCTGTCGCCTCGGAGAGAAGCACCGTCTCCTTGGTCGTCCCGCCGCTTGCCGAGCTCGCAACCAGCTCACCACCCTGGTAGACGTACAGGTCGAAGTCGTCCGCGGGGTCCGGCCAGCTGATGGTGACCTCGGCGCCCCCGTCCCGGCTGGACCAGTACGACTCGTCCACCGGCACCCTGAGCGTGAAGTGGTCGCACACCACGTCCTGCGGGTCCTCGGCACCGCTTGGACAGGCGGCCGGGTCGGCCGTGGCAGCGGCTGCGTAGCGCTGCCCCTGCCAGTCGGCGGTCCGGGACCCGGGGCCGACGGCGCCGGCGCCGGGCTCGGCGGCTCCGACCTGCTCGGTCAGCCGGAACTGGCCCAGTCCGGCTGCCAGGAGGACGACTGCGCCGACAGCGGCGATGCGGCGGATGCTGCTGCGGCGGTGAAATCGGGCCATGGTGGGCTCCTCGATTGGTGACGCAGAGCCCGGCGGATTGTCACCGAGCTGACAGGGCAGTGTCCGCCCTTTAACCCCGAGTTGTCCAGAGAAGCGGCAAAACGACCAGCGACTACGATGCCGTCCGTGATGAGATCGTGCCGCCGGCTGCTCGCGGCGACGGTGATCGCGGTATCCCTCGCCGGCTGCAGCGACGACACCGGGGGTGACCCGGCGCCGCCGCAGTCGAGGCAGGCCGAGCAGGGATCGGCCGCACGCGATTCGCCACCGCCGGGGTCGGCGCAGCTCCCCCAGGACGAGGGCGGTCCCTTGATCGCGCTGCCGGACTGCGAGGAGCCACCGCAGCCGGTGGAGGCAGACGTACCCGGTCTGATCGTCCCCGACGGTGCAGTCGTCACGTCGGTGCAGGAGGACGGCCCGCTGGTGTCGGTGGAGGGTTACGTCGAACAGACTCCGATCGAGGTGCGCATCTTCTACCAGGAACGTCCCGGCCTCGAGCTGTTCGAGATCGAGGACGAGATCTTCGAGGCGGAGGCTCTCTACGGCGAGGGCGAGTTCCGCTCGTACGCCAAGGCCCAGGCCACCTGCAAGACCGGCTCGACCCTGCTCGTGGTGGTCGGCCCTGCCGGCTCAGCCGGGCAACCCGAGGTCGGTGGCGGCTGATCGGCCGTCCGGTCGCCGAGTCGCTAGGGCCAGTCGCGCTCAGGCCAGCCGCGCGGACAGGTTCTCCTCCAGCGAGGCGAGGAAATCCTCGGTGCTCAGGAAGTCCTGTTCGCCACCGACCAGCAGCGCCAGGTCCTTGGTCATCTTCCCGCTCTCGACGGTCGCAACGACGACATCCTCCAACGCCTCCGCGAAGCCGGTGACCTCCCGGGTGCCGTCGAGCTTGCCGCGGTGCGCGAGGCCGCGCGTCCAGGCGTAGATCGAGGCGATCGGGTTGGTCGAGGTCGGCTTGCCGGCCTGGTGCTGGCGGAAGTGACGGGTCACGGTGCCGTGCGCGGCCTCCGCCTCGACGGTGCGGCCGTCCGGGGTCATCAGCACCGACGTCATCAGGCCGAGCGAGCCGAAGCCCTGCGCGACCGTGTCGGACTGAACGTCGCCGTCGTAGTTCTTGCACGCCCAGACGTAGCCGCCCTCCCACTTCATCGCAGCCGCCACCATGTCGTCGATGAGGCGGTGCTCGTACGTCAGGCCCTTCGCCTCGAAGTCAGCCTTGAACTCACGCTCGAAGACGTCGGCGAAGATGTCCTTGAAGGCGCCGTCGTACGCCTTGAGGATCGTGTTCTTGGTGGACATGTAGACCGGGTACTCGCGCTGCAGGCCGTACGCGAAGGACGCCCGCGCGAAGTCCTCGATCGACTCGTTGAAGTTGTACATGCCCATCGCCACGCCGCCGCCCTCGGGCATCTGCACGACCTCGTGCTCTATCGGCGTGGAGCCGTCGGCGGGCGTGAAGCTGATCGTGACGGTGCCCGCCCCGGGAACCTTGAAGTTGGTCGCCTTGTATTGGTCGCCGTGGGCGTGCCGGCCGATGATGATCGGCTTGGTCCAGCCCGGCACCAGCCGCGGGACGTTGCTGATGATGATCGGCTCGCGGAAGACGACGCCGCCGAGGATGTTGCGGATCGTGCCGTTGGGCGAGACCCACATCTGCTTGAGCCCGAACTCCTCGACCCGCGCCTCGTCCGGCGTGATCGTGGCGCACTTGACGCCCACGCCGTGCTGCTTGATGGCGTGCGCGGCGTCGATGGTGATCTGGTCGTCCGTCGCGTCACGTGACGCGATCCCGAGGTCGTAGTACTCGAGGTCGACGTCGAGGTACGGGTGGATCAGACGGTCCTTGATGAACTGCCAGATGATCCGGGTCATCTCGTCGCCGTCGAGCTCGACGACGGGGTTCTCCACCTTGATCTTGGCCATGACGTTGGGGCTCCTGCGGTCTGAGTCGAGGGGTCTGCTCCGGCAAGGTTTCTTGACGTCAAGATATAGGACGGGCCGCCGGTTGGCGAGCCGCCCGGCGAACGCTGCTAGCGTCGCGACGGGGCGGGAGGGCCGCCTCGCCATGACCTCCCGAGGAGTCCGCCGTGAGCACAGCCCCAGTCAAGGTCGCCGTGACCGGAGCCGCCGGTCAGATCGGCTACAGCCTGCTGTTCCGCATCGCCAGCGGAGCCTTGCTCGGTCCGGACACTCCGGTGCGCCTGAGCCTGCTGGAGATCACGCCGGCACTGAAGGCCCTCGAGGGCGTCGTGATGGAGCTCGACGACTGCGCGTTCTCGACGCTGGCCGGTGTGGACATCAGCGACGACGCCACCGTCGCCTTCGACGGGGCCAACGTCGCGTTGCTCGTCGGGGCGCGCCCGCGTACCAAGGGCATGGAACGAGCCGACCTCCTCGAGGCCAACGGCGCCATCTTCACCACCCAGGGCAAGGCCCTCAACGACCACGCCGCCGACGACGTGCGCGTCACCGTCACCGGCAACCCGGCCAACACCAACGCGCTGATCGCGATGTCGAACGCTCCCGACGTCCCCGACGAGCGCTTCACCGCGCTCACCCGTCTGGATCACAACCGGGCGCTGGCCCAACTCGCCGCCAGGAGCGGTGCGAGCGTCAACGACATCAGCCGCCTGATCATCTGGGGCAACCACTCCGCGACCCAGTATCCGGACATCTTCCACGCGCTCGTGGACGGACGCAACGCCGCCGAGCTGGTCGACGACCAGGACTGGCTGGAGAACGACTTCATCCCGACCGTGCAGAAGCGCGGCGCGGCCATCATCGAGGCACGCGGCGCGTCGTCGGCGGCATCGGCAGCTGCGGCGACGATCGATCACGCCCGTGACTGGCTCGTCGGCACCGCGGCCGACGACTGGACCTCGATGGCGGTCCGCTCCGACGGCTCCTACGGGGTGCCCGAGGGGGTCATCTCCTCGTTCCCGGTGCGGACCAGGGCGGGCTCGTACGAGATCGTGCGGGGCCTGGACGTCAACGACTTCTCCCGTACGCGCATCGACGCCTCGGCGGCCGAGCTGGTCGACGAGCGCGAGGCGGTCACCTCGCTCGGGCTGATCTGAGGCGGCAGTTCAGACGTCGAGCGGGATCATCAGCACGAGCACGACCAGGGCGACCCCGAGCCCGACCAGCACAGCCGTGTCGCTGGTGCGCCGACGCACCCGCAGCAACCCCGCCATCCGCTCCGGAACCACCGCGCGAAACGCCCCGGCTGTGACGAGTGCGGCCCCGGTGACCGTGATGCCGTCGCGCCAGGCTCCGGTGAGCGCGAGGCCAAGCCCGGCCGTCACCGTGACCGCCATCGCGAGGTAGATGACGGTCCCCGCAGGCGGCAGGCGCCGACCCCTCATGCCGTGCGCGAGGCGTGCAGCGCTTGCTCTGCCGCCTCCACGACGTTGGTGAGCAGCATCGCGCGGGTCATCGGGCCCACGCCGCCGGGGTTCGGTGAGACCCAGCCGGCGACCCGCAGCGCCTCGGGTGCCACGTCGCCCAGGATCCCGTCGGGACCACGGCTGACACCGACGTCGAGCAGCGCAGCTCCCGGCCTGACCATGTCGGCGGTGATGATGCCGGGCACGCCGACGGCAGCCACCACGATGTCGGCGCCGCGGACGTGCGCGGCGAGGTCGACCGTGCCGGTGTGGCACAAGGTGACTGTCGCGTTCTCCTTGCGGCGGGTCAACAGCAGGCCCAGCGAGCGGCCGACGGTGATCCCGCGGCCCACCACGCACACGTCGGCACCCCGGGTGGCGACGCCATGGCGGTCGAGCAGCTCGACGATGCCGCGCGGGGTGCACGGCAGCGGTGCGTCCTTGCCGAGCACCAGCCAGCCGAGGTTGGTCGGGTGCAGCCCGTCAGCGTCCTTGTCCGGGTCGACCAGGCTCAGCACGCGGTGCTCGTCCAGACCCCGGGGCAGCGGTAGCTGGACGATGAAGCCGGTGCACGCGGCGTTGTCGTTGAGTCGTGCGACGGCGGCTTCGACCTGCTCCTGGGTGGCATCGGCCGGCAGGTCCTCGCGGATCGACTCGATCCCGACCTGGGCGCAGTCTCGGTGCTTGCCCGCGACGTACCACTGGCTGCCGGGGTCCTGCCCCGCCAGGACGGTCCCCAGCCCAGGTACGACCCCCGCTTCGCGCAGGACCCTGACCCGGTCGGTCAGCTCCGCCTTGATGGCCGCCGCGGTGGCCTTGCCGTCGAGGATCTGCGCTGTCACGCGCGTCAGTGTGGCACGCCGGGCGGCCCGGTCGGCGCACCAGTTACCGTCCAGCCATGGGCATGCCAGCGTTCGACCGGCTGATCGCAGAAGGGCTGGCCGTCGACGTCGAGGCATTCTGGGGCGCGGGATTCCTCGATGGCCGATACCTCCCCCCCATTTCGCCGAGTGGCGCAGTTCCGGGGCGGGGAACCCGCTCGTACCCCGATGTTGCGCCACTCGGCGGACTGAGTGCACCACTCGGCGCCTTTCCACAGGCGCCGTTCGTGAACCCCCAAGCGCCGTCCTCGCCTCAACCATGAGGGTGTGAGCACTCCTCGCGCAGTCCCCCTCCTCGCGCCAGCTCCCGCGGGCACCCGCGTCGACGGCCCTACGCGGCTGGCCACCCGCGAGGCAACGGCATCGGGAGTGACCCTCGACCAGCTGCGCGGCCCCGGATGGCGGAGCCCGGCGCAGGGGGTCCACGAGCACATGACGGCGCCTGTCAGCTTGCTCACTCGCTGTCGAAGCGTCCAGCTCGTGCTCCCGGCCGATGCGCTGTACGCCCATCTGACGGCGGCTGCACTGCACGGGCTGTGGCTTCCGGCTGCCCTGCCGCCGGCATGGTCGAGCGCCGTTCACGCGACCTGGTCGAGCACTGCTCCGGCAACGCTGATCGCGTCGACGCCGACCACACAGCCTCGCTCGGCTGCGCACCGCAACCGCAGGGGTGTCTACGTCCGCAGACGGACCATCCCCACGCAGCACCACTGGCAGCACGCGGGGGTCCGGCTCACCAGTCCCGCGTGGACCATCGCGGAGCTGGCGCACGACTTCGCCCTGGTCGATCTCGTCGTAGCGTTGGACAGCGCCCTGCATGCACGTCTCTGCAGCGCGGCAGAGCTGGCATCCGTCACGGTCACCGGCCAGCGAGGCGTACGGACACTGCGACGAGCCGTCGACCTGGCCGACGGACGGAGCGAGTCGGCGTGGGAGACCGTCCTGCGTCTGGTGCACGTCCTCGGCGGGATCACCGACATCGAGCCTCAGCGCGAGCTGCGGACACCCGACGGCGAGCTGCTGGCTCGCGGCGACCTGTGGCTGCGTGGCACCCGGCGGTTCGCCGAGTACGACGGCGGCGTTCATCGTGAGGCGGCGGTCCACCGTCGTGACCTGCAACGCGACCGGCTGCTGGCTCGGCTGAGCTGGGAGCGCTACGGATACACGGCCGTCGAGATCCACCGCGAGCCGCAGCAGATCCTCGCCGACGCCGAAGCCGCCCTCGGTCTGAGCCACGATCCGCGACGTGTGGAGGGCTGGCTCGCCGAGTACCGCCTGTCGTCGCTGTCCAACCCGGGTGCCGCACGCCTGGCACGACGGCTGGTCCGTTCGAGCGATCGGATCCGCCGCGACGCCGCTGACCCCGAGTCAGCCCCTGCCCAGGCGAGTGGCGCACTTCGCGCACCCAGTGGCGCACATCCGGGGTCAAACCACCGCCGCCGCCCCGCGAATGCGCCACAGGGCGAGAGAAGCAGGCAGGCGGGCAGGCTCAGTGGAAGAAGTGCCGCGTCCCGGTCAGGTACATGGTGACCCCCGCCTCCATCGCCACGGCCACCACCTCCTGGTCGCGGACGGACCCACCGGGCTGCACCACGGCGCGGACCCCAGCTTCGGCCAGCACCAACAGCCCGTCCGGGAAGGGGAAGAACGCGTCCGAGGCCGCCACCGAGCTGGCCGCGCGGTCGCCGGCGCGGCTGACGGCGAGACGGGCGGAGTCGACCCTGTTGACCTGCCCCATGCCGACACCGATGGTCGCGCCCCCGGCGGCAAGCAGAATGGCGTTGGACTTCACCGCTCGCACGGCCCGCCAGGCGAAGGCGAGGTCGGCCAGCGTGGCCTCGTCGACTCCATCGCCGGCCGCCAGCTCCCACGCCTGTGGCGCGTCACCTGGTGCATCGACGGCATCGCTGAGCTGCACCAGCATGCCGCCGGACACCGGGCGGGTCTCGATGCCCTTGCGCGCCGCCGGCTCGCAGCGCAGGATCCGGATGTTCTTCCTCGTCGCGAGCACCTCGACGGCTCCGTCCTCGTACGCCGGGGCCACGACCACCTCGGTGAACACCTCCGCCACCTGCGTGGCCATCGCCACGCTCAGCGGACGGTTGACCGCGATCACCCCGCCGAACGCCGACACCGGGTCGCAGGCATGCGCCTTGGCGTGGGCCTCGGCGACGTCGGAACCGATCGCGACGCCGCAGGGGTTGGCGTGCTTGATGATGGCTACCGCCGGCTCGTCGAAGTCGTAGGCGGTACGTCGGGCGGCGTCGGTGTCGACGTAGTTGTTGTACGACATGGCCTTGCCGTGCAGCTGCACCGCGCCCGCCAGGCCACCTCCCTCATTGTCGGCGTACAGCGCCGCGGGCTGGTGTGGATTCTCCCCGTAGCGCAGCACCGAACGGCGACGGTAGGTCGCGCC
Source organism: Actinomycetota bacterium (assembly GCA_030859165.1). Classification (GTDB taxonomy): domain Bacteria; phylum Actinomycetota; class Actinomycetes; order Propionibacteriales; family Nocardioidaceae; genus JACCXZ01. The sequence goes on along the minus strand of JALZKQ010000001.1, from coordinate 31,664 downwards.
GGCGAACACCGGCCACAGGGCGTCGCCATCGGGTGCGAGCTCGCGGGCACACCACTGCGCCACGGCGACGTCGTAGGCCGCGGTGTGCGCGAAGGCCTGGGCGGCCAGTCGCCGGCGCTGCACCAGCGTGAAGCCGCCGGTGCGGACGGACTCCAGCACCTCGTCGTACGACGTGGGCGAGGTGACGATGGCCACCGACGGGTGGTTCTTGGCGGCCGCCCGGACCATCGAGGGCCCTCCGATGTCGATCTGCTCCACGCACTCGTCGGCCGAGGCACCCGAGGCCACCGTCTCGGCGAACGGGTACAGGTTGCCCACCACCAGGCCGAACGGCTCGAGGTCGAGCTCGGCGAGCTGCTTGCGGTGTGACTCCAGCCGCAGGTCGGCGAGGATCGCGGCATGCACGTGCGGGTGCAGCGTCTTGACCCGGCCATCGAGGCACTCGAGGAACCCGGTGAGCTCCTCGACCTGCGTGACCGGCACGCCGGCGCCGGCGATCCGCGCTGCCGTCGAGCCGGTGGACACGATCGACACGCCCGCGTCGTGCAGCCCCCGGGCGAGGCTCTCCAGGCCGAGCTTGTCGTATACGGAGATCAGCGCCCGGGTCACCGGGACGCGCTGCTCAGAGCTCATGCTCCGATCCTCACCTTCCTGCCGTCGAGACAGTAGCCGTCATGGAGCATGGAGCCCACGGTGTCCACGAGCATGGTCCGCTCGCTGATCTTGATGCGTTCGTGCAGGGTCTGCGCCGTGTCGTCGACGTCCACGGGCACGGCGACCTGCGCCACGATCGGGCCGGTGTCGACCCCTGCGTCGACGACGAACAGGGTCGCGCCGCTGACCCGGACACCGTGCTCGACGGCGTCACGTACGGCGTGCATGCCGGGAAACGACGGCGACAACGCCGGGTGGGTGTTGACGACCCGACCGTCGAAGCGGGCCAGCACCGCCGGGCCGGTGAGCTTCATGAAGCCGGCCAGCACGACCAGGTCGGGCCGGTACGCGCCGATGCGGTCGGCGAGGCTCGCGTCCCAGTCCTGGCGGGTCGAGTGCTCGGCCAACCGGCACACGAACGTGTCGACGCCTGCTCGCTGGGCGCGCGCCAGTCCCTCGATGCCCGGGCGGTCGGCGCCCACCGCGATGACCCGGGCTTCGTACGACGGTCGACGGCACGCATCGAGCAGCGCCTGCAAATTGGTTCCGGACCCGGAGACGAGCACGACGAGCCGTGCGTACCGGCGTCTCACCGGGGCGAAGCTGCGGGGCACCTGGGCACTCTCGTCGAACGGCTGACGGGCCAGGCAAGGATAGCGGCCGCCCGGCGGACGCCTTGATGCGAGTCTCAGGCCCGACCGAGCAGGCGCATGACTGCACCGCCCACGACGCCCCCGACGGCCAGCGAGGCGACCGAGACGGCGAGGATCTCGACTGCGGGCGCCCCGACCTCGGCCATGCGGCCAGGCCCGACGGCACCGCCGGCGACGAGCACCGCAGCAGCGACCAGCAGACCGGCCAGCAGGCCGGCAACACCACCGCGGCCCGCCGCCCGGTCGATGCTGAGGACCGGCATGCAACGCACGGCAACCGCACCCGCGACCAGACCGGCGAGCGCCGGCAGTGCCGCCAGCGCCGAGACCAGGGCCGGCTGGGCGCCTGAGCCGGGGACGGCGGCCAGCCAGGGGACCGCTGGCAGCGGTCCCACCGACACCGAGGTCAGCGTGATCGAGGTCGCAGCTCCGAGCGAGACGCCGGGTCCGAGCACCACGGCCACCGTCAGCAGCACCACATTCGGCAGCACAGCCAGGCACAGCACGACGAGCAATGCGCCGCCGAGCAGGCCCGGGTCCAGCGCCCCGAGGACCTGCCGCAGCGTCTCGACCTGGATCCCCAGTGCCGCCGCGAGCACGATCGAGGCACTCCCGAAAAGCACCAGCACACCGACCGCCGAGCCGCGCAGCACGGGTACGGCGACCGCGGGCAGCCGGTCGGCCAAGACCGTCGTGCTCCCGCTCCCCCGCACGGCGCCGACGGTAGACGCGACGAGCGCCAGGCCCGCGGTGACCAACGGACCACGCAGCAAACCCACCTCGACGCCTCCACCGGAGCAGAGCACGGCGACCACCAGCACCACCGTCGAGTACGCCAGCGCACACGACCCGACGACGCCTGCGACCTGTCCACGACGGCACGCACGCGAGGTGATGGCAGCCCACGACGATGCGCGAACGAGCAACCAGCCAGCCACCAGGGTCATGCCCAGCGGGACCATCGCGATCCCGGTGGCGCTCACCGTGATCTGGTGACCATGACCGAGCAGCCAGCCGACCAGCCCGCTGCGCAGGGCCCCAGCGAAAGAGCCACCCTCACCGCTGAGCCACACCAGGACGGCGATGCCTGCACAGGCGACCGCTCCCGCGGCAGCAGCCGCGAGGCCGGCGCCGAGCCCCGTGAGCCACCCGGGAGGAGCGACGTCCCCGCCGTCGGTTGCCGTGCGGACGTCGAGGCGCTGGAGCAAGTCAGTCATCACCTGCCATGCTCACAGGCGCGTCCGCGACGACTGCGCAGGCTCGCCGGTTGGGTGCAGCGTGGCCCGTCGTCTACCGTCGATGCCTGATTCACCGTGGCGGTCGTACCGGAGGACGAACATGACGAGGGTCGACGAGTTCGAGGCCTTCTACGACGATTCGCGTCGTCACGTTCTCCACCTCGCGTACGCGTTCACCGGCGACCTCACCGCGGCTGCGGCGGCCACCCGGGACGCCTACGCCTATGCCTGGCAGCACTGGGGCAGACTGCGCGGCGGCGACCCGCTGGACGTCGTGCGTCCGGAGGCACTGCGCCTTGCGGGACTGCGCCACCATGCGCACCTCGTGCGCCGCAAGCCGCATGCCGAGGCCGACGGTGAGCTGATCACGGCGGTGAGGGCACTGTCCGGTACCGGGCGACGTCTCGTCCTGCTGCAGACGGTCGGCCGGCTCGACCTGCCGCAGGCAGCCCGTGCGGTCGGAACCAACAGCGCGCACGGTCTGCGGGCCACCGACACGGCGGTCCAGCAGCTCGAGAAGTCGCTGGGCACCGGGATGGACGACGTGGCGCGGCGTCTGCAAGCCATGCACACCCTCAGTGACGCGGCACCGATGCCCCGGGCAAGCATCATCCGCCGGGCCGGTTCACGACGCCACCGTCGCAACACCGCGGTCTCGGTCGCCGTGTGCGCCCTGGCGCTGATCGGCGGCGGTGTCATCGTGACCGCGCCGGCTGCCGACACGGACACGTACCGACAGCTGGTGAGAGCCGACGACCCGCCACCATCGCCGCGGGAGCCACGGGGTCCACGGGGTCCACGGGGTCCACGGGGTCCACGGGCGTCGCTGGCCCAGCTGCTGGGCACCGTCAACGTCGGCTCGCTCGACCCTCGGACCGACTGGGTCCAGACCGGAGCGTCCAACGACTCGACGGCGAAGGCGCCACTGACCGCGTGCGCCGCTCGTCGCTACGCGAGCCCAGAGCTCGAGCAGGGTCTGGCACGCACCTTCTCGGGTGAGCGCACCGAGGACGAGATCGTCATGCAGTCGGTCGAGGTCTCCGGCTCGAAGCAGGCCGCGCGCACGGCATTCCAGACCCAGCAGCAGTGGTACTCCGGCTGTCAGGTGCCGCGCATCCAACTCGTCCAGGCATACACCGCCGAACGCGACGACGCCTCGGTCTCGATCCTGTCCCTACGCACGTGGTCGGACCCGGTGCGGACCATGACCGTCGGCGTGGCGCGGTCCGGCTTCCTCACGACGACCCTCGTGCACCAGGTCGACGGGCCCCGCGGGATCGACATCGGCTACTTCAACAGCAGCCTGAGCATCGCGGTCATCCGGCTGTGCCACACCACGGGCGCGTCGTGCTCCCACAGCCAACCGCCTCGTCCCGCCCCTTTGCCGTTGACCGGCGAGGGCACCGGGTTCCTCGGCGTCGTCGACCTGCCGCCGGTGGCGAGTCTCGCCAAGGTGTGGGCGGGCACCGAGCCCGGCCGGGCGGCACCCAACAGCGCCGCCACCCCCTGCGACGAGGCCGAGTTCACCGGCAAGGACATCGTTGTAGCGCGGGGGCGCACGTACGTCGTGCCGGAGGCCGGGCAGGTGCCGACGACGTTCGGCATCGACGAGACGATCGGGCGCTTCACGTCGCGCCAGGCAGCGGCGTCCTTCGTGCGACGGGTTTCGCGCGACGTCGAGGCCTGCGAGAGGGCCAACCTGGCCGCCAAGGTCTCCGACGCTGTCCCCATGCGTGCCGGCAGGGTCCTCGCGACCAGGTGGAAGCTGCTGTTCGGCCTGGACGACAACAGGTCGGTGACGTACCGGATGGGCCTCGTGCGCAACGGCAGCCGGGTGGCCCAGCTGCGGTTCTCACCGACCGGGCGTTACGACATCGACGACGCGGCCTTCGGGCAGCTGCTGCTGCGCGCCGGCCAGCGGCTCGCGGAACTGCCCGAGGCGAAGCCCGGCTCGGGCGCCTGACCGCTCCGGGCGTGAGCGAGGGGGTCCCCAGTGCCAATAGTTTGGCCGCAGGGGACCCCCTCGCTCACTGCGAGCTGGCGTGATCCTCCCCGCGGGCGTTACAGACCCTCCACGATCTCGCGCATCAGCCGGGCGGTCTCCGACGGCGTCTTGCCGACCTGGACGCCGGCGGCCTCGAGGGCTGCCTTCTTCGCCTCGGCCGTCCCCGAGGAGCCGGAGACGATCGCGCCGGCATGGCCCATCGTCTTTCCCTCCGGGGCGGTGAAGCCGGCGACGTACCCGACGACCGGCTTGGTCACGTGGGCCTTGATGTAGTCCGCCGCGCGTTCCTCGGCGTCGCCGCCGATCTCGCCCACCATGATGACAGCCGCGGTGTCCGGGTCGTTCTCGAACGCCTCGAGGCAGTCGATGTGGGTGGTCCCGATGATCGGGTCCCCACCGATGCCCACCGCGCTGGTGAAGCCGATGTCGCGCAGCTCGTACATCAGCTGGTACGTCAGGGTGCCGGACTTGGACACCAGGCCGATCCGGCCGGAGCCGCTGATGTTCGCCGGGATGATGCCGGCGTTGGACTCGCCGGGGCTGATCACGCCGGGACAGTTCGGACCGATGATCCGCGTGCTGCCCGACGCCTGCGCGGCAGCGAAGAACGCGGCGGTGTCGTGCACCGGCACGCCCTCGGTGATCACCACGACGAGCCCGACGGCTGCGTCGATGGCCTCCAGCACGGCGTCCTTGGTGAACGCCGGAGGCACGAAGACCACCGACACGTTCGCCCCGGTGGCCTCCACCGCCTCCTCGACCGTGCCGTACACGGGCTGGCTGACGCCGTCGAAGTCGACGGTGGTGCCGGCCTTGCGGGCGTTGACGCCGCCGACGATCTGGGTGCCCGACGCCAGCATGCGCGTCGTGTGCTTGGTGCCTTCGGAGCCGGTCATGCCCTGGACGATGACCTTGGAGTCCTTGTTCAAGAAGATCGACATCTGTAGTCCCTCAGCTCCTGTAGGCCCTCATCGCGCAGCCAGCTCGGCGGCACGACGCGCGGCGCCGTCCATGGTGTCCACCAGCGTGACCAACGGGTGGGCGGCCTCGGCGAGGATCGCCCGACCCTGCTCGACGTTGTTGCCGTCCAGCCGCACGACCAGCGGTTTGGTGGCGGTGTCACCGAGAATCTGCAACGCGTGCACGATGCCGTCGGCGACCGCGTCGCACGCGGTGATGCCGCCGAACACGTTGACGAAGACGCTCTGGACCTGTTCGTCACCTAGCACGATGTCGAGGCCGTCGGCCATGACCTCCGCGCTGGCGCCCCCACCGATGTCGAGGAAGTTGGCCGGCTTCTGACCGCCGAACTCCTCACCCGCGTACGCGACGACGTCGAGCGTCGACATCACCAAGCCCGCACCGTTGCCGATGATGCCCACCGAACCGTCGAGCTTGACGTAGTTCAGGCCCTTGGCCTTGGCCTTGGCCTCGAGCGGATCGGTGGCTTCGGCGTCCTCGAAGGCGGCGTGGTCGCTGTGCCGGAAGTCGGCGTTCTCGTCCAGGGTCACCTTGCCGTCGAGGGCCTCGAGCGTGCCGTCCCCCAGTTGTGCCAGCGGGTTGACCTCGACCAGACTGGCGTCCTCCTCGATGAAGACCCTCCACAACGCCTGCACCATGTCCACGGCCTGCTCGGTGACCTCGGCCGGGAACTTCGCGGTGGCGACGATCTCGCGCGCCTTCGCCTCGTCCACACCGGTACCGGCGCCGATCGACACCTTGGCCACCGCGTCGGGATTGCTGTGCGCGACCTCCTCGATCTCGACCCCGCCCTCGACGCTGGCAATGCACAGGTAGGACCGGTTCGACCGGTCCACCAGGAAGGAGAAGTAGTACTCCGCGGCGATGTCAGCGGTGGGCGCCACCAGGACACGGCGCACCGTGAGGTCCTTGATCGTCATGCCGAGGATGTCCTGCGCACGGTCCTGCGCCTCCTGCGGGTTCTCCGCGAGCTTGACCCCGCCGGCCTTGCCGCGTCCGCCCGCCTTGACCTGCGCCTTGACGACGACACGGCCACCGAGCTCCTCGGCGCCCACCCTCGCCTCCTGCGGCGTCGTCGCGACCACACCCACGGTCACGGGGACATCGTGCTTGGCGAAGAGTTGCTTTGCCTGGTACTCCATCAAGTCCACAGCGGTTGCCGTCCTTCGTCGCTCGACCGGCTGGTACGGGAGCGCACCACGGGCGTGGCGCGCTTGGACTCTAGCCCTGATCCGCGCGGTAGGGACAACTAGGGTGAGACGGACGACGAACCAGGAGGGGGCCTCCATGCTGGTCCTGCAGGCCCGGTCCGGCGCCGTCACGCTGTCGGTCCGGGTGCACACCGACCGGACGGATGCGCCCACGGTGCTGCTGCTGCACGGCTACCCCGACACGCAACGGATGTGGGACCCCGTCGTGCGGCTGCTGACCGACGAGCACGGGCTGCGGGTGGTGACGTACGACGTCCGCGGAGCGGGTGGCTCCACTGCCCCGGCGCGCACGGCCGACTACGCCAGCGAGCGCCTCGTGGACGACCTTGTGGCCGTGCTGGACCGCACGTCGCCGGACCGGGCCCCGATCCACCTGGTGGGCCACGACTGGGGCTCGGTGCAGCTGTGGGACGCCGTCACGACCGAGGACGCCGACCCGCGACTGCGGGGCCGGATCGCGTCGTTCACCTCGATCTCGGGTCCCGGTCTCGACTACGTCGCGTACGCCCTGCGCCGGGCTCGCACCGAACGCGACCTGTCGCTGCTGTCGAGTCAGGCCAGGCGCTCGTGGTACGTCTACGCCTTCCACCTGCCGTGGCTGCCCGAGCTCGTCTGGCGGCACCAGAGCGCACGCGTGCGGACCCGCTTGAACCGGGCCGAGCGGGCGGCCCACGGGCACTGGGCGGACACGCTGGCAGACGACGGCGCCCACGGGGTGAACCTCTACCGGGCGAACATGCGGCAGCGGATGCGTCATCCCCGGCCCGGCCGGACCCAGGTGCCCGTGCAGCTGGTGGTCGCCGAGCTCGACAACTTCGTCGTGCCGTCGCTGTACCGGTACCTCGAGGAGCTGGTGCCGGACCTGACGCGGGTCGACGTGCGCGCCGGGCACTGGGTGCCTCGGCAGCGACCGGATCTGGTCGCCGGACTCGTCGCGGACCACGTCGGCAGGAACGCCTGAGGGCGAGGGTCAGGTTGGCTCGGCAGCGGCCGAGGCGTCAGCCACGTACTCGTCCACCCAGGCCGCGATCTCGCTGGTCGTGGCGCCGGGCGTGAAGACCTTGGCGACGCCGGCCTGACGCAGGGGTTCGAGATCGTCGTCGGGGATGATCCCGCCGCCGAACACGACGATGTCACTCGCATCGCGTTCGGCGAGCAGACGCAGGACGGTGCGAAACTGCGTCATGTGCGCTCCGGAGAGGACGGACAGCCCGATGGCGTCCGCGTCCTCCGCGATCGCGGTCGCCACGATCTGCTCGGGACTCTGGTGCAGGCCGGTGTAGATCACCTCGTTGCCGGCGTCACGCAGGGCCCGCGCCACGACCTTGGCACCTCGGTCGTGCCCGTCCAGCCCGGGCTTGGCGACCACGATCCTCTTCGGCATCTTCGGTTCCTCTACGTGTGGGTGATCTCCGCAATCTATAGCGCACGAGTCGCATGGCTCCGGCTCAGAGCTTCTCCAGCGGCGCGTAGCGCAGCAGCAACCGCTTGACCCCCTCGGAGCCGAAGTCCACGGCGGCGACCGCCTGGTCGCCCACGCCCTGCACGGACACCACGGTGCCCATCCCGAAGCTGTCGTGGACCACCCGGTCCCCCCCGGACAGCGACGGGACCGCGCGTCCCGCAGCGGCGCCGCCGCGGGTGGGCAGCCGCCGGGCCGACGTCGACCACGAGGATGCCGGCGACCCGCCGGTGGACGGACCCGACCACGCTGTCGACGCGTCCGCGGTACGGCGCCAGTCGAGCAGCTCGTCGGGCAGCTCGTCGAGGAAGCGCGAGGCCGGGTTGTGCATGGGTGCGCCCCAGGCCGACCGGACCTGCGCCCGCGAGACGTACAGCCGCTGCCGTGCCCGGGTCACCCCGACGTAGGCCAGCCGTCGCTCCTCCTCCAGCTCCTTGGGGTCGTTCATCGAGCGCTGGTGCGGGAAGACCGCCTCCTCCAGCCCGCTGAGGAACACCACGGGGAACTCCAGACCCTTGGCCGTGTGCAGAGTCATGAGCGTGACGACGCCGTCGCCCCCATCGGCGTCGGGGATCTGGTCGGCGTCGGCGACCAGGGCGACGCGCTCGAGGAAGGCCGCCAGCGAGCCCGGACGCAGGCCGAGGTCGAGCGCCTCCTCGTCGGCGACGGGGTCGCCGTCGGGATCCTCGGCGGCCTGCGCGACCACCTCGACCGCGGACGCGTGGGCGGCATCCGCGTCGGCGACGAACTCGCGCGCCACCGCGACGAGCTCGGCGAGGTTCTCCACCCGGGTCTCGTCCTGCGGGTCCTCGGACTCCTCGAGCTCGTCGACGTAGCCACTGCGGGCGAGCACCGCCTCCAGCACCACGTCGGCGGGCTCACCGGCCGCTGCCATCGCGGCGAGCTCCTCCATCATCGTCACGAACGCCGCGACCGCCCTGTGCGAACGCGTGGCCAGGCCGGGCGCCTCCTGCGCACGTTGCAGGCCCTGCCAGAAGGTGATGCGCTCGCGCGCCGAGAACGCCTCCACGCACGCCTCGGCGCGGTCTCCGATGCCCCGTCTGGGCACGTTGAGGATGCGTCGCAGCGAGACCATGTCGGCGGGGTTGACGAGTGCCCGCAGATACGCGAGCGCGTCCTTGACCTCCTTGCGCTCGTAGAAGCGCACTCCGCCGACCACCTTGTAGGGAAGGCCGACCCGGATGAACACCTCCTCGAACACGCGGGACTGTGCGTTGGTCCGGTAGAAGACGGCGACGTCGCAGGGGCGTGCCTCGCCCGCGTCGTGCAGCGCGTCCACCTCCTCGGCGACGAACTGCGCCTCGGCGTGCTCGTCCTCGGCGACGTAGCCGACCACCCGCGCTCCGTCGCCTGCGTCGGACCAGAGGTTCTTGGCGCGCCGGCCCTTGTTCCGGCTGATGATCGCGTTGGCCGTGTTGAGGATGGTCTGGGTCGAGCGGTAGTTCTGCTCGAGCACGACGGTCGCCGAGTCGCCGAAGTCGGACTCGAACTCGAGGATGTTGCGGATGCTGGCGCCGCGGAAGGCGTAGATCGACTGGTCGGAGTCCCCCACGACCATGAGCTCGGCGGCCGGCACCTGCTCGACTGTTGTCGACGGCGTGCACAGCTCGCGCACCAGTGCGTACTGCGCGTGGTTGGTGTCCTGGTACTCGTCGACCAGCACGTGGCGGAACCGCCTGCGGTACGTCTCGCGGATCTCGGGGAAGGCCTGGAACAGGTGCACGGTGAGCATGATGAGGTCGTCGAAGTCCAGTGCGTTGGCCTCGCGCAGGCGTTGCTGGTACAGCGCGTACGCCGACGCGTACGTCTCCTCCACACCGTTGCTCGCCAGGCGGACGGCCTCCTCGTGGTCGCGCAGCTCGTTCTTGTGGTTGCTGATCCAGTTCAGGACGGCACGCGGGTTGTGCCGCTTGGGGTCGATGTCGAGGTCTCGACAGACCAGCGTGACCAGCCGGCGGGAGTCGGCCGCGTCGTAGATGGAGAAGGTCGACTTGTAGCCGAAGTGGGTGATCTCCTTGCGCAGGATCCGTACGCAGGCGGAGTGGAACGTCGAGACCCACATGATGCGGGACCGGTTGCCGACCAGCGACGCCACCCGCTCGCGCATCTCCGCGGCTGCCTTGTTGGTGAACGTGATCGCCAGGATCGAGCCGGGGTGGGCCTTGCGCTGCGAGATGATCCAGGCGATCCGCCGCGCCAGCACCCGGGTCTTGCCGGACCCGGCTCCGGCCACGACGAGCAGCGGACCGCCCTCGTGGGTGACGGCGTCGCGCTGGCGTGCGTTGAGTCCGTCGAGCAGCTCCTTGCGGCTGGTCCCGGGCCGGCCTGAGGGCTGAGGCGCACCGAGGCCGGGCACGGGGAACGGCGTCGTTGTCGGTGTCGTCATCGCAGTCCAGCCTACGGCCCGGACCCGACGGTCCCGGTCTCGACCGGGCTGCGTCGCGCGGGCCTGGTCGGGCACGGGCGCGTACGTGAGCTGCGGGAATTCGTCTGGATCTGCACCTCCAGCAACCTCCTGGTCGTCGTAGGGTGACCGGGCGGCCCCAGCCGGCCGCAAACGCCGTGGGGGCGGGGCCAGCTCGGGTGGATGCCTTCGACGTGCACCGTCGTCGAGCACCGCTTCGTGACCGTCAGGCGAGCACGGTGTTGAAGATCCTGGCCTTTCGCCACGACGTGTCGTCCCGCTGACGAAATCCTGTACGTACGACCTTGGCGCGTCGTCCTGTCGAGTCGCGGAGAACGACGCCTTCCATCGGTTCGCTGCCGAACGCGCTCACTGCGTCCATGGCGTCCGGTCCACCCCTGGACATGACGCGAGGACGGCCGCCTTCCCAACAGATCGCGACGTTGGCGCCGTCGAGCTTCTCCTCCACATCGACGGGGTGGCCGAGCCATTGGTCCGGGTCGTCCTCGAGATGCGGTGTCCGCGGGTAGGTCGGAGGTGCCGTCACGGCATTGCAGTCGGGGAGTACGCCTTGAGCCCTTCGTCGTGGGTCCAGATGGCCACCGGCGTGGCACTCGGGATCCGCTGCCGGTACTCGTAAATCTCGGCAAGAATGTCCGCATCACCCGTCCCGACACCGCTGACCATCAGGTCCAGCAAAGCCGTCCGCTCCGGTGAGCGGGCACGACCCGGCACTGCGGACCGGTCACCGCCCCCGCAACGCGTCGTTCACCTCGTCGGCGTCGAATCGTGCCGGATCGAACCCCTCGCCGACCCACTCGGTCATCTCCTCGTGCTCGGGATGGGTGGGATCGCCGATCACGCCGAGCAGCGCCAGGTAGCCCCAGGCGCCGCCGACCTCCTCGGGGGGGCACGCCGGGTTCAGATGCTGCCCCGCGAACGCCAGCCGCGCTCGAACGGCAGCCGCCAGGCGCTCGGCGCGATCAGCTGGTGGATCGCGTTCGGTCCCCACGACCCCGGGGCGTACGAGCGCACCGGGGCCGGGTCGGCGAGCAGCGGCCGGGAGAGGCCCCACAGCCGCTCGATGCCCTCGGCGGTGGTGAACAACGTGTGGTCACCGCGCATCGCGTCGTGGATGAGCCGCTCGTACGCCTCGAGCACGGCGTCACCACGCCCGGTCTCCTCCAGCGCGAACTGCAGGCTCAGCTTGTCCAGCTTCATCCCGGTCCCGGGGCGCTTGCCGTAGAACGACAGCGACAGCTTGCTCGCCTCGGCCAGGTCGAACGTGAGGTGGTCCGGGCCGTGCGCGCCGACACCCGAGCCGGCCGGAAACATGCTCTTGGGTGGCTCCCGGAACGCGATCGAGATGATCCGGGCGCCCTCGGCCAGCCGCTTGCCGGTGCGAAGGAAGAACGGCACCCCGGCCCAGCGCCAGTTGTCGATCTCGGCCCGCAGCGCCACGAACGTCTCGGTGTCGGACTCCGGGGACACCCCGGGCTCGTCGCGGTAGCCGAGGTACTGCCCGCGTACGACGTGCGCCGGCTCGATCGGCTTCATCGAGCGAAAGACCTTGTTCTTCTCCTCGCTGATCGGCTCCGGCGCCAGCGCGGTCGGCGGCTCCATCGCCATGAACGCCATCACCTGGAACAGGTGCGTGACGACCATGTCCTTGTACGCGCCGGTCGACTCGTAGAAGCCGGCGCGGCCCTCCAGCGCCAGCGTCTCGGGTACGTCGATCTGCACGTGGTCGATGAAGTTGCGGTTCCAGATCGGCTCGAACAGCCCGTTGGCGAACCGGAACGCCAGGATGTTCTGCGCCGCCTCCTTGCCGAGGAAGTGGTCGATTCGAAAGATCTGCTCCTCGGCGAACGTCTCGTGCAGCGCGGCGTTCAGGTCCACCGCGGAGGCCAGGTCGGTGCCGAAGGGCTTCTCCATGATGATGCGGGACCGCTTCACCAGATCGGCCTCGTCCAACATGCGTACGACCGCCAGCGCGGCCTTCGGCGGGACCGACAGGTAGTGCAGCCGCCGCGGGTCGCCGTCCAGCTCGGCCTCGGCGGTCTTCACCCGAGCGGCGAGCGCGTGCGCGCCGGCGGCTTGGGGGACGTAGCCGAGCAGCTCGGCGAACTCGCGCCACTGCTGATCGCTCAACGGGCGGCTGCTGAACTCCTCGCACGAGCGCCGAGTCAGGGCGACGAAGGCGTCGTCGTCGAGATCCTCCAGCGACGTACCGACGATCCGACAGCCCGGCAGCAGTCCGGCCTGGAAGAGGTGCAACAGCCCGGGCAGCAGCTTGCGGCGCGCCAGGTCGCCCGTGGCGCCGAACAGCACGATGACGTGCGTCCGCACGGCCCGGTCGCTCGCGTCCGGGCCGCCGTCGGTGGTCTGCTCGATGGGCACGGGTCGAGCCTGGCACCGATCGGTCGCAGATGCACCACCCCGGACCCGCCCGCTGGTACGACTGCGACCACTCCGCCGGCCTCGCCGCGCCTGGAGCCTTGACGCAACTTGTAGCACTACATATGCTACAGAGCCTGCGACAATACGCCGGGAGGACGACCGCATGACCCTGTTCAGCATCGACCCGGCCGGCGACGTCCCACCGTACGAGCAGGTACGCACGCAGGTCGCAGCGATGGTCGCCTCCGGTGGGCTCACCGCGGGACAGAAGCTGCCGACGGTGCGCCAGCTGGCTGCCGACCTCGGGCTCGCGACCAACACCGTGGCGCGCGCCTACCGCGAGCTCGAGACCGACGGGGTGATCGCGACGCGCGGCCGGCGCGGCACGTTCGTCGCCAGCCCACTCTTGGACGCCGGCGAGCAGGGTACGGACGCACGAGTCGCCGCGGAGGCGTACGCGATCACCGCCCGGCGGCTCGGCCTCTCGCTGGCCGAGACCACCCGGCTGGTGGAGAGCGCCTGGTCCCGCGGACCCCGCCCGGCATCGTCCTGAGGACCGCGCCCGCCAGGCGAGCTGTCGCACCGTTGACATCGCAGCCACCCGTTCCCTAGGCTGGGATAGCGCTTTCCAAGCACGCTCAACGCCCTGAGAGAGATTTCGAGTGCCACGCATCCGCGCCGCAATCGTCGGTACCGGGAACATCGCACGCTTCCACGTCGAGTCGCTGCAGGCGCTGCACGACGAGGTCGAGATCGTCGCGGCGGTCGACATCGACGGCGTGCGGCTGGCGGAGTTCTGCGCCGCCCACCGGATCGGTCACCGTTACGCCGATGTGGAGCAGATGCTTGCGTCGCAACGGCCCGACCTGGTGCACGTGTGCACGCCCCCCGGCCTCCACCGGGCGCAAGTCCTGCTGTGCCTGCACGCGGGCGCCTCGGTCGTGGTGGAGAAGCCGCCGACGCTGACCCTGCAGGAACTGGACGAGTTGGCAGCCGCTGAGGGGCCCGCCGGCCCGTGGGTCGCGACGGTCTTCCAGCACCAGTTCGGTTCGGGTGCGCAGCGGCTGCGGTCGATGGTGGCCGACGGAGTGCTCGGGCGACCGCTGCTCGCGGTGTGCAACACCACGTGGCTGCGCACGCAGGCTTACTTCGACGCGCCGTGGCGTGGTCGGTGGGACACCGAGGGGGGCGGACCGACCATGGGCCACGGCATCCATCAGATGGACCTCCTGGGGGCGATCCTCGGGGACTGGGAGGAGGTCTCGGCCGTCGCCGGTCAGCAGGCTCGGAGGATGGAGACCGAGGATGTCTCTCTCGCGCACGTGATCTTCGCCAACGGCGCGGTGGCGAGCGTGATCAACAGCGTGGTGTCCCCGCGCGAGGAGAGTTACCTGCGCTTCGACTTCGAGCGGGCGACGGTCGAGCTCACGCACCTGTACGGCTACGGGGACGACGACTGGCGGGTCACCGCCGCACCCGGCTTCGAGGAGCCGGTCGCCACGGCCTGGAAGGCCGGCAGCCACGGAGTCGTGAGCAGCCATGAGGCGCAGTTCCGGGCGGTTGTCCAGAGCCTGCGGGGCGGCTCGGCGCCGCCGGTGACCACGGCTGACGCCCGACGTACCATGCAGTTGGTCGCCGGCATCTACGCCTCGGCCTTCCAACGCCGATGGATCCGGCCGACCGACCTCGGGCCCGACTCGCCCTTCTACAGCCGGATGGACGGCGACGGCGCCCCATGGTGACCGGTGTGGAGCCGCTCGCAAGCGGGCTGCGTCTCGTGCATGAGGACGGTCGGTCGATCCGTGCGACGTGGGAGGGCCGCGAGCTCTTCCGCTACGTCTACGCACCCTGGGATCCGCAGCGGGAGTCGCCGCGGCCGTACCTGCATCCCGTGCACACTCTGGGCGGTGACCTGGTCAGCCTCTACCGGCCGCACGACCATGTGTGGCACAAGGGGATCGCCTGGTCGCTGTGCAACGTCGGCGACGAGAACTTCTGGGGCGGGACGACCTACACGCGCGAGCTGGGCTACCACCAGCTCGACAACGACGGTGGCATGTGCCACCAGGGCTTCGACCTCCTGGGGATGCATGACGGCGTGCTGCGCTTCGACGAACGACTGAGCTGGATCACGCAGAACGGGGCGCACTGGATCGCCGAGCGGCGCCGGGTCGGCGTCACGGTGCTTCCCGACGTGCAGGCGTGGGTCCTCACGTTCGAGACGACCATGCAGAACGTCAGTGGGCGCACGATCCCCATCGGCAGCCCGACGACGAAGGGACGCGAGAACGCCGGATACAGCGGGCTGTTCTGGCGGGGCCCCCGCTCGTTCAGCGATGGGCGCGTCATGACCCCCGCCGGCGAGGGGCGAGACGAGCTCATGGGCACGCGGCATCCCTGGATGGGTTTCGCCGGGGAGCACGACGGACACGGACGGGCATCGACACTGGTGTTCCGGGACGACCCGCGCAACTTCTCGTTCCCCTCGCAGTGGTTCGTCCGGACCGACATGTACGCCTGCCTGTGCCCCGCGCCGTTCTACAGCGAGGAGTACCAGCTGGAGAACGACGATTCGCTCACCCTGCGCTACGACGTCTGCATCGCGGACGGCGGCCTGGACGCCACGGCGTGCGAGGGTCTCGTCGCGCTGGCGGCGCAGCGCGACCTGCTCTTGGACGCGGCGCCGTCATGACGGCGGAGAAGGCCGACCGGGAGCAGGCCGACCGGGAGCAGAACCAGCTGGCCCGCCTCTTCCCGGCGGGGACGTCGGTGTCCCACCTGGCAGTGTACGACTGGTCCAGTCCCGACGGTCTGCGCGGTGGCTCCGCGCACGTGCACCTCGCCTGTACCGAGGGTTACGTCGTCGTCGGTGGCCGGGGACGGCTGCAGACCCTGGGGCCCGACGGCTACGCCGAGACGCCGCTCACCCCGCTGACCGTCGCGTGGTTCAGCCCCGGCGTCATCCACCGACTCGTCAACGATGCCGACCTGCAGATCGTCGTCGTCATGCAGAACAGCGGGCTGCCGGAGGCCGGCGACTGCGTCTTGACCTTCCCGTCCGACCACCTCGAAGGCCCGGAGGCCTACAGCCTCGCGGCGTCCCTCGCCGACCCCGAACGGGTCTACGCCACCGACGGCGAGGCAGCGGAGAAACGCAAGAACCTCGCCGTCGAGGGCTTTCTCGCCCTGCGGGAGCGGTTCGAGACCGAGGGTCCGAGCGCGCTCGAGGAGTTCTACGCGGCGGCGGCGGCGCTGACCAGGAGCAAGGTGCCCGCCTGGCGGGACACCTGGGAGGCCGGCCCGCTCGCGGCCGCCCAGCGCACCGGTGAGCAGCTCGCTGCCCTGGCAGACGGGGAGCATCGGCACCTGCACGAGGGGCGCCTCACGGTGTCGGAGCCGCCCTCGACGCGCAAGTACGGCATGTGCGGGAAGCTGGCCACGTACGCGACGTCCCGCACCGCATCAGCAACGAGCTGACGCAGCCGGTCAGGGGGCCAGCCACCTCGGCAGCCGCTCCTGCACGAAGGTGGCGTCCACGAGGTCGGGATAGGCCTCCATCACCTCACTGATCGCGGCCTGCTGCCCGGGCGAGAGCACGTCGTGCGGGTCGAGGCACCGGTGGCTGGAGAGCAGGCCCAACCGGCGCAGCACCTCGTTGACGCCCGCGACGCATCCAGCGAAGCCGTGGGTGACGTCGAAGACCGCAGCATTGAGGTCGGTCCACGCCGAGCCGCGAGCCAGCAGCTCGGTCGACACCGTGCCGTCTCGTCGCGCAGCGTGCGCCTCGTGCAGGAGGCGTACCGCTGCCTGGGTTCCCACCGCCCACTGTCCGAGCAGTCCACCGACCATCGACTTGCCCGTCACGCGCTCGCCCGCGTACACCCGAAACGGCGTCACGAGATCGGGCACGATGCTGTCGTCGTTGCCCGTGTAGAGGGCAATCTCGTCACGGCGTGGCGAGGCGCACACCGCCCGGACCACGTCGAGCGTGCCGTAACGGTCGAAAGGAGCGATCTTCATCGCCGCCACAGCCTCCAGATCGGCAAGGCGCCGCCAGAACCCCTGACTGTGGCGACGCCCTCCGACAGCGGGCTGCAGGTAGAAGCCGAAGACGGGCAGGACCTCGCCCACCGCCCGGGCACGCTCGACCAGCTGGTCCTCGGTGGCATCCGACGCTCCGGTGATGCCGAGCAAGCCGAGGTCGTAGCCCAACGAGCGTGCGACCTCGGCCTCGGACACGGCCTGCTCGGTCGGACCCACGATGCCGGCGACCAGGAGGACGCGGCGATCGGTCCAGCTCCTCGTGGTCTCGGCCGCGCAACGCAGAACGGGTTCGTAGAGACCGACCGACTCATCGTGCACCGCGTACTGCGTCGTGTGCACTCCCACGGCGAGCCCTCCGGCGCCGGCATCCAGGTAGTACCGGGTGAGCGCGTCCTGGCGACGCTGCTCGAACACTCCTTGCTCATCGAGCGCGAGCGGGTGAGCCGGGATCACGAGGCCATCGTGGAGCAGGGCGTGCGCCTCGGGGTCCAGACGGGCCACCATCAGAACCGTCCCTGCTGCTCCTGGAAGTGGGTCGGCTTGTCCAGCCGCGCTCCCTGGGCACCTATCCACTGCGCCGTCCACTCCAGCGCCCGCAGCACCGGCACCCGGGGGTAACCGAACGCGGCGTGGGCACGACCGGCGTTCGTCAGCAGCGCCGAGTCGCTCTCCCGCCCTGCGAACACCGGCTCGCGGTCGAAGCGCGAGCCGAACTCATCGGCCAGCCAGCGCACCGAGGCGGTCTCGGGCCCGCTGGCGTTGAGCACGGCCGCCGGCGAGGCGCAGTGCCGGAGAGCACGCAGGGCGTAGGCGTTGGCGTCGCGCTGCCAGATGACGTTGACCTCCGCCGTCGTCACGTCGACCGGCGTTCCTTCCCACACCGCCGATCCGATCTCGGTCAGGACGCCGTAGCGCGGTTCGACGGCATAGTTGAGTCGGTACAGCAGGACCTGGGCTCCCAGGCGTTGGGCCGCATCGGCGAAGACGCGTTCGCGACCCAGGCACGACCAGGCGTACTCCCCCACCGGCGCGACGGAATGCGACTCATCCGGTGCGCCCGCTCCCACCTTCGTGAGGGGGTAGACGTTGCCGGTCGAGAACGCGACGATGCGTGCGCCGGCGTACCGCGACGCCACGACCCCGGGCAGGTAGGTGTTCACCGCCCAGGTGAGAGGCTCCGCCCCGGTCGTCCCGAACTTGCGGCCGAGCATGTAGATGACGTTCGGCGCGTCGGGAAGGCGCTCCACCGCGCGAGGATCCAGCAGATCGAGGGACAGCGTCTCGACGCCGGCGTCGAGCAGCAGCTGCCGCTGGGAGTTGTCCGCTCCCCCGAACCGCGACACGGCGATCACCTTGCGGGCAGAGCCGGCACGCGCGGCGGCGCGCTTGGCCATGCGCGACAGCGTCGGCCCCATCTTCCCCCCGGCGCCGATGATGACGATGTCGCCGTCCACGGCGGCGAGGTCAGCCACGAGCGCGGCGTCCGGCGTGCTCAGCAGATCGTCGAGCGCCTCGACGGTGCGAGGCACGTCACCGTGGCCGTCCAGCAGCGCTGCCTGCGACATGGCGACTCAGTCCGCCTGTACGAGCAGCGAGCCGTTCGCACGACGCCGGACGCCGGCCTCGTCGGGTGCGATCCCGAGCCCGGGGCCCGATCCGAGGCGCACGACTCCGCCGTGCTCCATCTCCGTCTTGGTGGGAAAGAACTCGGAGTCGTCGAGGAACTGACTGCCGTTCAGGGCCGCCGGGCCGCGGTAGCCCACCGCAGCCGCAGCCGCACACGCAGCCGCCTTGGTCAGCATGCAGTCGGTCAAGCCGCTGACCAGCAGCTGCAGACCGGCCGCGTCCGCGACCGCGATCTGCTGCCAGGTTGGCCAGAGCCCGCCGGAACGCGTCACCTTGACGACGAGGTAGTCCACGGAGCCCCCAGCAGCCAGACGCAGGAAGTCCGCCGGGCTCACGGTCGACTCGTCCGTCGCGAGGGGCAACAGCGTCGACGTACGCAGCGAGGACATGAGGTGCGGCGTGTCGGCGCGCAGAGGCTGCTCCAGGACGTCCGTCCCCACGTCGCGCAGCCGCTCGCACAACAGGCGCGCCTCGTGCAGGGCGAGACTCTGGTTCGCATCAGCCCACACGAAGGCTGCCGGGCCGACCTGCTCGCGGATCGCCCGCGCCACCGCGACGTCCGTGCCCGGCTCCACCCCGACCTTGAAGTTCATGTGCCGGAAACCGGCGTCGCGCGCACTCGCGACCTCTTCACGAGCTGCGGCCGCGTCATGGGACGTGACCGTGTAGCTGAGCTCCACCTCCGACCGCGCGTCCGCTCCGCCGAGGAAGGCACGAAGGGTCAGACCCGCTGCGCGTGCCGCGAGGTCGTGCAGGGCGATGTCGAGCGCCGCCTTCGCGACGGGCATCCCGGTCGACGGGCCGAGCCCGATGGCCGCGCGCATGCGGGCGTGCAGCCCCCACCGGTCCGACGGCTGCAGGCCGAGCACCGCCGGCGCGAGGTAGTCACCGATGGTGGACAGCACGGAGTCTGCCGTCTCGTAGTTCCACGACGGGCTCGGCCGTCCCTCGCCCCACCCGACCTGCCCGTCGCTGTCGGTGACCTTGACGAAAGGCACGGTGACGGAGGATCCCGCCGCTCCGGCCGTGCCCGACGCGAACGTGAAGGTCTTGGTGACCGGCACCTCGACCGGGAACGCTTCGACTGAGATGACCCGACTCACCTAGTGCGCACCTCCACCGACGATGCGCGCCGGATTGATGAACTTGAAAGCCACGGCCAGGAGCACGACGTTCGTGGCCATGTACATCACCGCCATCGCGTCGATGGACTGCGGCGAGCGGAATCCCGCTGCGGACACGGCGTAGAAGAGCTTCACGACGAGAGTCTGGGTCGTCGGGCCGGCGACCAGGAACGTGAGATCGAACAACGCGATCGTACGGACGAGCAGCAGGATGCCCGTCGCGATGATGCCGGGAGCCAGCAGCGGCAGGACGACGCGAGCGAACACCTGCCAGCTCGGAGCGCCGAAGATGCGCGCCGCCTTCTCGAGGGACTCGTCCACCTGCTCCACGAACGGGATGAGGATCAGGATGGCGAAGGGAACCGACGGGACCAGGTTGATCAGGATGACCCCGGGGAGCGTTTGTGCCAGTTGCAGCTTGTAGAGCAGCGTTGCCAGCGGCACGCCGTACGTGATCGTCGGGACGACGACCGGGAGCAGGAAGAGGACGGTCAGGAGGCGCTTGGCAGGGAAGTCCTGCCGGGCCAGGACGTAGGCGGCCGGGATGGCGATGACGAGTGTCACGACCAGCACGGAGATGGCGACCTGAAAGGTGACGAGGAGCACCTGGGTGAGCCCGAACTCCGCCCAAGCGGCCGAGAACCAGCTCACGGTGAAGCCCTCGGGCAGCCAGGTGTTGAGCCAACGGGTCGCGATCGAGCTCAGCAGCACCGATCCGACGACACCGACGAGCATGACGAGGAAGAAGCCCAGGACACCGATGGTCATGAGCTTGGTGAAGCCGGGCCGGCGGCGTCGCTCGTCACCCGCTGGTTCCGGCGCTGTGCCCGCCGGTGGTGACGCGCTCGTTGCTGCGCGCATGTGATCAGCCCTTCCGTCCGGACGACACGGTCGGGGCGAGCCTGCTCCGAAGTCCGAGGATCAGCACGATCACCAGGAGCTCGAGGCCGGCCATCAACATCGCCACTGTCGCCGCCATCGGGTAGTCGAACTGTTGGAACGCCTCGCTGTAGGCCGCGACGCCCATCGTCCGAGTGGATCCGGCAGGTTCACCGAGGAGCAGGGCCGAGGGAAACGTGCCGAAGGCAAGCACGAAGGCCAATGAGGTGGTGATCGCGAGTCCGGGCGCGAACAGCGGCAGTGTCACCCGGAAGAACCGCTGGCGCGCTGAGGCTCCGAACACGGCTGCTGCCCGCTCGTACGTCGGGTCGATCCCGCCGGCATAGGACAGGAGCAACAGGAACACCAGGGGGAAGTCGGTGATGATGATGGCGAACAGCACGCCCCAGTAGTTGTAGGTCAGCTGGATCGGTTGGTCGATGAGCCCGGTGTCGAGCAGGAAGCGGTTGACCCAGCCTGCGGGGCCCAGGAAGTTCAACAGGCCACGGGACAGCAGCACCGTCCCGATCGTGATGGGAAACAGCAGAATGACCGTGATGGCCTGCTTGGCACGGCCCGCGCCGCGCATCGCCAAGGCGAGGGGCATGGCCGCCACCAGGATGATGAGGACCGCCGGCACCGCCAGCCGCACGGTGAGCCAGATGGTTCCTCGCAGGTAAGGGTCGGAGAAGAACTCCTGGTAGTTGCTCAACGGTGAGGCACTGCCGGTCGTGAAGGACAGCCCGAGGCCGTACAGGAACGGGTACACGAACAGGCCGAGAGCGAACACCACTGCCGGCAGCAGCAGCAGCAGCCGTGGGGTCACGCCCTTCTCCGCGAGTCGCTTGCTCAGCGGCGGCAGAGCGGCGGGCGGGGCTGCCGTACCCGTCGCCATCAGCGGCCCTCCTCGGTCGGAGGGAACACCCGCACCTGCTCGGGGTCCACGGCCACCGTGACGGAGTCACCGGGGCGGAGGGCCTCCGACGCCGTGAAGTACAGGCGCTGACCCCCGGGCATCACGCCTTCGACCACGAACTCGCGACCGCCGTACTCCACCACCTCGACCTTGAGGGGGATCTGGTTGGGGCCCGGGTCGCCGCCATGGCGGACCACGAGGTCGTCGGGGCGGATCCGCACCACAGCGTTCCCCCCCGGCGGCATCGCCGCGGGGGAGGTGCCGACGAGCTGCAGGTCGCCGACCGCGACGTTCGTCCGCCGGCCGTGGCCCTCGACGACGTTGCCGGGCAGGGCGTTGCGGTAGCCGATGAAACCGGCCACGAAGTCGGTCTGGGGCTCGGTGTAGACCTCCGACGGAACGCCCACCTGCTCCACGACCCCCTGTCGCATGATGATTATCCGGTCGGCCAACGAGAGGGCCTCGTGCTGGTCGTGAGTCACGTAGACCGTCGTCAAGCCGAGGTCCTGGTGGAGGCGGCGGATCTCGGTGCGCATCTCGAGACGCAGCTTTGCGTCCAGGTTCGACAGCGGTTCGTCCATGAGGACCAGGGGAGGCTCGCAGACGATGGCGCGAGCGATCGCCACCCGCTGCTGTTCGCCGCCGGACAGCTGCGCTGGGTGGCTTTCCGCCTTGTGTGAGAGCTGGACCAGGGCCAGAGCCTCCGCCACGCGCCGAGTCGCCTCCGGCTTGGGGACCTTGCGCATGCGCAGCCCGAAACCTACGTTCCGGCGCACGTCCAAGTGGGGGAAGAGCGCGTAGTTCTGGAAGACCATCGCGAAGCCTCGACGCTCTGGGGGCAGGGTGTCGATGCGGCGATCGTCCAGCCAGATCTCCCCGGACGTCAGCGGGAGCAGGCCCGACAGGCAATTGAGCGCAGTCGACTTGCCGGACCCGGAGGGACCGAGGAATGCAACGAACTCACCGCCACGGATCGTGATGGTGAAGTCGCGGAGGGCGTCCGTCGTGCCGAAGGCACGAGTGACTCCGTCCAGGCGCAGCTCCCGGAACTGCCTGTCCCGTTCATCCAGGCTGTTGGAATCCGGCGCGTCCGTGCGCACGGTGCCCTGGACCTCGTCCGCCACGTCAACTACCGATCTCGCGCTGCCACCGCTCGAATGCGTAGGCAAGCGTGGGCGCATCCAGCTCCGGCGCGGTGGGGACAGACTCGAACAGCTCCTCATAGACCGGACGGCTGAACTTCGCGATCTCCTCCTGCACGTCCGGCGGAGCATCGGACAGCGTGATGCCCTCGATCGCCGGTCCGGGTACGGCGGCGCCGTACGTCTCGTACATGGACAGCTGCACGTCATCCTCCAGCACGCAGTTCACCAGAGCGAGAGCCGCACCGACGTTCTCATCCTCAGCCCCCACCGGGACGGCCGCATAGTGGCCGGCGGCAATCCAGGTGAAGTCGTCGAGGGTCCCGATCTCGAAGGTGAGCGGCACCACCCCATCCGTGCGAGACAGGATGTCCCAACCAGCTGTCAGGGCCACCATGTCGTACGCACCCTGACCCACTCCCTCTACCGACCTGCCAGTGTCCGAGGGGTAGGGCGCGGCGTACTTGTCGAGCTCGGCCAGGTACTCCCAGGTCTTGTCCCAACCGTTCTCCGGGTCAGTCGGGTCGGAGTCCCCGAGGATGTACGGCAGGCCCATGAGGAAGTCTCGACCCGGGCCGGAGGACTCGGGCCTGGCGTAGGTGAATCGATCTGGGTTGGCCTCCGCCCACTCGAGCAGCTCGGCCGCGGTCGTGGGCGGGTCGGTGACCTCCTCAGGGTTGAACAGCAGCAACGGGCCGGTGAGCTCGGTGGCGAGGACGGCGGCCTGCCCGTCGGCGATCTCCAGGGCGTCCTTCGCTTCCTGCGAGTACGAGGCCGGCTGGCTCAGCTGCTCCTCGAACTGTGGCAGCAATGGCAGCCAGACTTCTTGGACCACGCCCGCCCCGATGGCGTCGCTGCCGCTGAGCACCAGGTCGACCTTGACCTGGTCGGCGGCCTGCTGGGCGCGGATCTGGCTCACGGCCTCGGTGGACACCCCTTCGGTGAAGTTCAGCTTCTCGATGACATCTGAATTGCGCTGCTGGCACTCTTCGAACAGGGGCCGGGTGAAGTTCAGGATGCCGCCGACGTCCAGGATGTCGAGGGTGACCGGCTCGTCGGGGAGAGCTGCCTCCACCGGCTCGTCCTGGGCGTCCGACGGCGACTCGGGCGACCCGCAGGCTGAGAGCGTCAAGCCGACCACGAGGGCGCCGATCAGGGTGCGTGAAGTGTGTGTGCTCATGCGCTTGCTCCTACGGGTGTCGCGCCCGTTTCACGGGATGCTTGGAATGCGCTTTCCCTCACCCTAGAAGTTATCTGAGCCAGGCACAAGGGTTGCGTGACGCGACCGTGTTGGGCACCTGAACCCAGGGCGTTGACTGTGTGCTGGCGTTACGCTCTCCCTAGTCCCGCCACGTCCTGACCGACCAGGAGCAGCCGTGCCGTCCCGTGCCCGACGTGTTTTCACGCTCCAGGACGTTGCTCAGGGGGCCGACGTCTCACTGGCCACGGCGTCCCGGGCACTGAACGGAAGCACACGTCGGGTCCGAGAGGATCTGCGACAACGCGTCCTCGCCTCCGCAGCCAGACTGAACTACTCCGCGAACGCGCAGGCACAGGCAATGGCACGAGGCCACACCAACGTGGTCGGCCTGTTGGTGCACGACATCGCAGATCCGTACTTCTCCACCATCGCGGCGGGCGTCATGCGAGCCGCTGACACGCATCGCCTGCTGGTCACGATCGCGAGCACCGGCCGAAGGCCCGAGCGGGAGCTGGAGTACGTCGCCACGTTGCGCGGCCAGCGCGCCGGCGCTGTGGTCCTGGCCGGAAGCCGGACCGACGACGCAGCCCAGAACGGCCGTCTCGGTGTCGAGCTGGCCGCGTTCGAGGCGACGGGTGGTCGAGTGGTGCTGATCAGTCAGAATCGTCTGCCCGTGGACACCGTGATGATCGAGAACCGCGCCGGCGCACGGAAGCTGGCGACGGAGCTCGCCGGGCTGGGGTACGAGCGCTTCGCCGTCCTTGCCGGTCCCCAGCGGCTCCTCACGGCCAAGGACCGCGCCGCCGGTTTCCGTGAGGGACTCGGCCGGGCCGGCATCGCCCTGGCACCTGACGACGTCGTCGCAGGAGAGTTCACCAGGGACGGCGGACACGCGGCGATGTCCACGCTCCTGGACAGGGGGCTGGGCTCGGCGTGCGTGTTCGCCGTCAACGATGTCATGGCGGTCGGCGCCATGGCGGCGATTCGCGATCGAGGGCTGCGGATGCCGCGCGACATGGCCGTGGCCGGATTCGACGACATCGTGACGTTGCGCGACGTCACTCCCGGTCTCACGACCGTCCGGCTCCCCCTCGGCGACATCGGAGCGACGGCCCTCGAGCTGGCCACCTTGGACCAGGTGGAGCGACCGCGTCTGCGCCGGATCAAGGGTGAGGTCGTGCTGCGCGCCAGCACCCCCGGGCTGCGTTGAGCGAGCACCCCGAGCCCGGCGCGGACCGGTGCCCTTGCACCTCGAGCCGCATGCGCCCTACTCTCGGGCAAGAGCTGGGGCAAGCGCTTTCCCGGGAGGACCGATGTCGCAGCCGGCACTTGGCGTGATCATGAACGGTGTCACCGGGCGGATGGGGCACCGACAGCATCTCGTGCGCTCCGTGCTCGCCATCCGCGAGCAGGGCGGGGTGGAGTTGTCCGACGGTAGCCGCGTGCAGCTGGAGCCTCTGCTCGTGGGACGCAACGAGCGAAAGCTCGCCGAGCTGGCGCAGCGGCACGGATTGCGGCGGTGGACCACCGATCTGGACAGCGCCCTGGGCGACGACGGCTGCCCGCTCTACTTCGATGCACAGTTGACGAGCGTGCGAGAAGCAGCAATCGCAGCGGCGATCGACGCCGGCAAGCACGTCTACACCGAGAAGCCGGTCGCGACCTCGCTCAACGGTGCACTCGACCTCGCACGGCGAGCAGAGCGGGCCGGTGTGAAGAACGGAGTCGTGCACGACAAGCTCTTCCTGCCGGGACTGCGCAAGCTCAAGCGGCTCGTCGACGAGGGCTTCTTCGGCCGCATCCTGTCGGTGCGCGGTGAGTTCGGCTACTGGGTCTTCGAGGGCGACGAGCAGCCTGCGCAACGACCGAGCTGGAACTACCGGACGCAGGACGGCGGCGGGATCGTCGCGGACATGTTCTGTCACTGGAACTACGTCCTCGAGGACTTGTTCGGACGCGTCGAGTGCGTGACCGCCAAGGCGGTGACACACATCCCGCACCGCTGGGACGAGCACGACGAGCCGTACCGGGCGACCGCCGACGACGCAGCGTACGGGATCTTCGAGCTCGCGGGCGGCGTCATCGCCCAGCTGAACTCTTCGTGGTGCGTACGCGTGCACCGCGACGAGCTCGTTGAGTTCCAGGTGGACGGGACGCATGGAAGCGCTGTCGCGGGGCTGCACCGGTGCGTCGTGCAGCCGCGTGCCGCCACGCCCAAGCCCGTGTGGAATCCGGACCTGGTCGAGGCCGAGCCCTACCGCGAGCAGTGGCTCGAGGTTCCGGCGAACGCGCCGATGGAGAACGGGTTCAAGGTGCAGTGGGAGCAGTTCGTGCGCCACGTCGTCGAGGACGGCGTCCACCCGTACGACTTCCTGGCCGGTGCGCGGGGGGTGCGACTTGCAGAGGCGGCGCTCGAGTCGTCGGCGAAGGGTGCCCGGGTGGAGCTCGAGGAGCTGCCGCTGTGACTGCGACCGTGCGGCTTCCACGCCACGACGGCACGGTGCAGGAGTACGTGCTGCGCGAGCCGGTGGACTGGCCGCGTCCGAACAGCCCGCTGCGTTGCCGAATCGCCTTCGCCGCCGCCCACGTGGTGGCCGACCCGCGGGGCGACAACACCCCCGGGGCGCCGGCGGTGATCGACTGGGACTCGACGCTGGCATTCCGGCGGCACCTGTGGTCCTACGGTCTCGGTCTCGCCGAGGCGATGGACACCGCGCAGCGCGGGATGGGGTTGGACTGGGCTGCCACGCAGCAGCTCGTACGGCGCAGCGCCGCCGAGGCGTGTGCGGTGGGGGCGCGGATCGCCGCTGGTGCCGGCACCGACCATGCCGATGCGCACCTGAGGTCACTCGACGACGTCGCAGCCGCCTACGAGGAGCAGGTCGAGGTGATCGAGGACACCGGCGCACAGGTGATTCTCATGGCCAGCCGGCAGCTGGCCGAGGTGGCGCGCAGCGCGGATGACTACCTCCTGGTCTACGAACGGCTGCTGTCACAGGTCCGTCGCCCGGTGATCCTGCACTGGCTCGGACCGATGTTCGATCCGGCGCTGGCGGGCTACTGGGGCGCCGCGGACGTCGGCGAGGCCACGGACGTCTTCCTGTCCTTGATCGTCGACCACACCGAAGCTGTCGACGGCGTCAAGGTGTCGTTGCTCGACGCGGAGCACGAGGTGCGGCTGCGGACCAGGCTGCCCGATGGCGTCCGCGTCTACACCGGAGACGACTACCACTACCCGGAGCTGATCAAGGGCGACGGCAGGCACGCCAGCGACGCGCTGCTCGGTGTCTTCGCCGCGATCGCGCCCGCCGCGTCGAGCGGACTGCAGGCCCTGGACCGCGGCGACGTCGGCGGCTTCGATGCGGCCATGGGCCCGACCGTGCCGCTGGCCCGCCACCTCTTCAGTCCTCCGACCTACTACTACAAGACCGGAATCGCCTTTCTCGCCTGGCTCGCCGGTCACCAACCCGGCTTCAGCATGGTCGGCGGTCTGCAGAGCGCTCGCAGCGTCCCCCATCTCGTCGAGACGTTCCGGCTCGCCGACGAGGCCGCGCTCCTCCCCGACCCTGAGCTCGCCGCGGAGCGCATGCGCAGACTTCTCGCGGTCGCCGGGTACACACCGTGACCACGCTCGACGTACCGAGCGGCAGGGCCGGCACCGACCCGACGCCTGGCCCCGGGGACCCACGGCTTGCCCGGCTGTCACTGAACCAGAAGACCACGAACCGTTGGACGGTGGCCGAGGCCGTCGCGGGCTGCGTGCGCGCCGGCCTGCCGGCGATCGGCCTGTGGCGTGAGCCGGTGCAGCAGACGGGAGTCACCGCCACCGCGCGCATGGTCGCCGACGCCGGGCTGCGTGTGTCCTCGCTGTGCCGCGGCGGGTTCCTCACCGTCGCAGAGGTGACACAGCAGGGACGCGCACTGGCGGACAACCGGCGCGCGATCGAGGAGGCGGCGGCGCTGGGCACCGACTGTCTCGTCATCGTGGCCGGAGGGGTCCCCGAGGGTTCGCGCGACCTGGCCGGAGCACGTCGGCGGGTTGCCGACGCGATCGGCACCCTCGCGCCGTACGCCGAGCAGTGCGGGGTACGACTCGCGCTGGAGCCCATGCACCCGATCTACTGCGCGGACAGGGGCGTGCTCTCCACGCTCGGGCAGGCGCTCGACCTGGCCGAGAACTTTCCGGCAGAGCAGGTCGGCGTCGTCGTCGACAGCTTCCACGTCTGGTGGGATCCCGACGTGCAGAGTCAGATAGCGCGGGCGGCAGGACGCATCTGCAGCTTCCAGGTCGGCGACTGGATCACGCCGCTGCCGGCCGACTCCTTGCTGAGCCGCGGCATGATGGGCGACGGGCACATCGACTTCGGTTCCCTGCGGCGGGCCGTGGATGCAGCCGGCTACGGCGGTGACATCGAGGTGGAGATCTTCAACGCCGACGTGTGGGCTGCCGACCCGGACGCGGTGGTCGCGACCGTGGCCCGCCGTTACGTCACCCATGTCCTGAACGACTGATCAGAGCGGGAGTCGCCCGTCACCGACCATCAGGCGGCCGGCTGGCGCAGCTCGCCCGCCGCCCACCATTGCGCCGCGTTCAGCGCCGTGTCGGGGTGGTCGGCGAACACCCCGTCGATGCCGAGGTCGAAGAACACCTTGTACTCGCCGAACGCGTCCCCCTTGGCGTTGGGGTCGCCGCCGACCCGGAAGTCCGCCGGCAGGAACTGGTTCTCGTCGCGGAAGGTGTACGGCACCACCTCGAGACCGGCTGCGTGCGCATCGTCGACCACGTCGGTCGGCTCGAGCAGGTACCCGTTGGCGTCACGCGGGATCAGCACGTTCTTGTCCGGGCCGAGAACGTCGGCGTAGCGGGAGATCCGGCGCAGCCCTCGCGAGGTGACCAGGTCGGCGTACGTGCGTGGATCCCCGGACTCGACGAAGTCGTACGGCGCACCCGAGCTGCCGATCAGCTGCACGATCCCGACCCGGCTGCGACGGGCCACCATCTTGATGTTCGACACCTCGAAGGACTGCACGAGCACCTGCGAGCTGCGCCGGTCCAAGCCCTTGCGGCGAAGCGCCCTGAGCATCGGCTCCTCGAGGCTGAGGCCGATCGAGTCGAAGTACGTCGGGTGCTTGGTCTCCGGCGCGACACCGATCGTGCGCCCGGTCCGCTCGGACTCCGTGACCGCCAGGTCCAGCACCTGCGCGAACGTCGGGATCTCGAAGCGGCCGTCGTAGCGCGTGTTGTCGGGACGGACGTCGGGCAGCCGCTCGACCGCCCGCAGCGTGTTGAGCTCGCGAAGCGTGAAGTCCTCGGTGAACCAGCCGGTGACCGACCGTCCGTCGATGGTCTTGGTGGTGTGCCGGTCCGCGAACTCGGGGTGCTCGGCCACGTCGGTGGTGCCGCTGATCTCGTTCTCGTGCCGGGCCACCAGCACGCCGTCCTTGGTCGAGACCAGGTCCGGCTCGATGTAGTCGGCGCCCAGGCGGATCGCGAGCTCGTACGACGCGAGCGTGTGCTCGGGCCGGTAACCGCTGGCGCCCCGGTGGCCGACCACCAGCGGCCGGTCGGTCGAGGCGTCGGAGGCTGCGGTGGCGGTCGGGTCGGCCTGCGGCGGGGATGCGAACGAGGCCGGAGGGGCGGGGACCAGCGACAGGGTCGTGGCCATGGTGGCGCCGAGTAGGAGGGCTGCGTGCCGGCGTACGCGGGCGGGAATGATCGTCATGGTGGGAGTCCATGCCCCGTTTAGGACCTTTCCACACATGCTGGGTGTCACGCCGGTGGCCGGCGCTCAAACAACTCCCTAGTTCAGCGAGGGGGTCCCCTGTGGCGAAACTATTGGCGCTGGGGACCCCCTCGCTCATCCGGGGCAGCGGCGCGCTCAGATCAGCCGGCGCTCGTTGGCCCACCGGGTCAGCTCGTGCCGCGAGCTCAGCTGCAGCTTGCGCAGCACGCTGGAAACGTGGGTCTCGACGGTCTTGACCGAGATGAAGAGCTCCTTGCCGACTTCCTTGTAGGCGTACCCGCGGGCGATCAGGCGCATGACCTCCCGCTCACGGCCGGACAGCCGGTCCAGGTCCTCGTCGACCTCGGCCACCGCGATGGAGCCGGAGAACGCGTCCAGGACGAAGCCGGCGAGCCGGGGCGAGAACACCGCGTCGCCGTCGGCCACCCGGCCGATCGCGGTCACCAGCTCGGGGCCGGTGATGGACTTGGTGACGTACCCGCGGGCTCCGGCCCGGATGACGGCGATGACGTCGGCGGCGGCGTCGCTGACCGACAGGGCCAGGAACCGGGTGTCCGGCGACGTGGCCAGCACCCGGCGGGCCACCTCGGCGCCGCCACCGCCGGGCAGGTGCACGTCGAGCAGCACGACGTCGGGTGAGTGCCGCACGATGGCCTGCACCGCGGAGTCGACGTCGCCGGCCTCACCCAGCACCCGGACCTGGGTGCCGATCTCGGCGAGCACCCCGGCGCGGAACATCTGGTGGTCGTCGACGACCACGACACTGTGCCTGGTCACCTCGGTCATCGCGTCACCGTCAGCCGGACCTCGGTCCCGCCGCCAGGCGCGCTGCGGACCACAGCGGTGCCTCCGTGTCGTCGCATGCGCTCCATGATGGAGTGTCGCACCCCCCACCGGTCCGCCGGGACGGACTCCGGGTCGAACCCGACTCCCCGGTCGCGGACGAACAGCTCGACGGCGGAAGCGGTCACCTCCACGTAGACGGCGACCTCGTCGGTCCCCGAGTGCTTCGCCGCGTTGACGATCGCCTCGCCCGCAGCCGCCACCAGCGCGCGGGTCCGGTCGACGAGGGGGAGGTCGCCGACGCACACCACCTCGACCGACACGTCGTGCAGCTCCTCGACCTCGGCGGCTGCCTCCAGCACGGCGGTACGCAGCGTGAGCCCGGTGACCTGCTCGTCGACGTACAACCAGTCGCGAAGCTCGCGCTCCTGGCGCCGGGCCAACCGGGCGACCGCCTTCGGGTCGTCGGCGTTGCGCTGCAGCAACGCCAGGGTCTGCAGCACCGAGTCGTGCAGGTGCGCCGCGACGTCGGCGCGCTCCTGGCTGCGGATGCGCTCGCGGCGCTCGGTGTGGAGGTCCTGGGCGAGGCGGCTGATCCACGGACCGAGCACCAGTGCGATGCCGAGCACCCCCAGTGCCGCTGCCAACAGCGCCGACAGCAACGTCGACAGGCCACCGGCCTGCGCCACGAGCAGGCTCGCCGCCGCCCCCACCAGCAGCACCCCTGTCACCAGGCGCAGCAGGCCGGAACGTCCGCCGCTACCGAGGATCAGACCCACCACGGGCGCCTCGGGAGAGTCCGAGGCCCAGCGCTGCCGCTGCGCCTCGTCGGCCTGCCGCCACACCAGCGCCACACCGACGACCGCAATGGTCACCGGCCACAGGACACGGTCACCGAGGCCCCACCCCAGCCGTTGCTGCACCAGCAGCACCCCGAACCCGAGTGCCAGGAGGGCCACGGTCTGGCCGGTGTCGGTGCGCGTACGCGGCGACCTCCCTTCGTCGGCGTGCGGGGATGCGGGCACCGACTGCGGCAGGAACCGCCACAGCGCCGCGTAGACGATGACGCCCAGCCCGGCGAACCAGCTCGCCACCACGAGGACCACGCGTACCCAGAAGACGTCCACGTGCAGGTGCTCGGCCAGCCCGGCGGCGACCCCGCCGACCATGCGGCCC
>JALZKQ010000104.1 GCA_030859165.1 Actinomycetota bacterium | reverse complement strand
GGGCGCCAGCCAGGTCCGGTCGCGTGCGTGAGGATTCGCTCGGCCGGCTCCCCGAGCCGCAGTCGCGATCGACAGGTGTCGGCGGACCGGCACCGTTGGTCACGCCGTCGACCTGTCCGATAGACTCCCACCCGGCCTCGGAGCACCGGGGCTGACCTGCGGATACGGCGTATCCGAGGGCAGGTAGCTCAGTTGGTACGAGCGTCCGCCTGAAAAGCGGAAGGTCGGCGGTTCGACCCCGCCCCTGCCCACCACCGCCCGGCCCACCGGGCTCGACCGGACGCTTCTGCTGCCAGTGGGCCTGCTCCGGCCACTGCGGGGCACGGTCGACATCAGCGCAAACAGCCGAGTGCAAGGTCCGTGACACGCTACTTTCTGTAGTGACAACATCGCTCTCTGCGATGGGTGCCCAGGAGGCTGTCGTGACACACCCGAGCCCTGCGGTCACCGCAGGCATCCGCAGCAGCTGCTGCGCTCGAACGCTGCCGGGTGTCCGTCGAGGACTGGGGATCGCGCACTCCGGTGCGCCGGCCGGCGTACGTACGATCAGTGTCGGCATCTCCTCGTTCGTCCCCGGCTGCCCGACGGACAGCGAGGGGATGCTGAGGCGGGCCGACCTTGCCCTCTACCAGGCAAAGGGAACCGGGCGCAACCGGGTCACCGTCGCGGATCTCGTGCCCGTGGCACCTGTCCTGGCGCCGTTCAGGGTGTGAGCAGACCTCAGGCGGCGCTTCGTTCCTGGTTGGCGAGGATGTCGCGCAGCACGACCGGGTAGTCGGTGATGATGCCGTCCACGTCGAGGGCGATGAACTCCCGCATCAGTCGGCCGGTGTTGAGCGTGTAGACACTGATCGTCATGCCGGACGCCTGCACCTCCTCGACCAGCGCCTGGTCGGTGACGCGGTAGCTGGGGTTGATCTGCTCGGCCCAACTCGAGGCGGCGACGAGCTCCGGCGTCGTCGGGCGGTAGCCGAACAGCAGTCCGGTCGGGATCTGGGGTGCGAGGGAGTCGAAGGTCTTCATGGACGCGTGGTCGAACGACTGCACCACCAGCTGTTCGCTCTTCAGCGCCTTACGCAGCCAACCGGCGTCGGACGACAGCTCGTCCACGACCTGGGCCTCGATGCCGGGGTAGAGCTCGGGCGACTTCAGCTCCAGCAGCAGACCGGACTTGCGGCCCATCGAGTCGATGACGTCGGCGAGCGTCGGGATCGGCTCGTCGGCGAACTCCGGGGCGTACCACGACCCCGCGTCGAGTTGCTCGAGCTCGGCCAGCGTGAAGGCGCCGACGTTCCACGGTGCCCGGTCGGGGAAGACCTGCTCGGCATCGGTGGTGCGCGCCAGCGTCGTGTCGTGCACGATCACCAGCTCGTCGTCCGCGCTGCGCTGGACGTCGACCTCGACGAACGACGCCTGTTGGTCCACGGCCAGCTCGACCGCGGCCACGGTGTTCTCCGGCGCGGACCCGGACGACCCGCGGTGTGCCACATCGACGACGTCGGGGCTCGGTGCCGCCGTGGCTGACGCGACCGGAACGACGACGATGGCGGCGAGGTATCGACGTGGTGCTGACATGCGCAAGCCCCGTACCGGATCCGGTACGGGGCTCATGGCATTGGCCAGAAGTGCCCTTCACCCGGGCACGGACGTGCCGTCGCGTCAGGCGCCGTCGGCGCTGCGTTGCTCGGGCAGTGAACCGCTCAGCAGCGCACGCACCTCCGACTCGCGGTAGCGGCGATGGCCGCCCAGCGTGCGGATCGAGCTGAGCTTGCCCGCCTTGGCCCAACGGGTCACGGTCTTGGGGTCGACGCGAAACATTGCCGCGACCTCGGCGGGCGTGAGCAGGGATTCCGCCTCAGGTGTGGTCGAGTTCATGGTGTCCTCCGGTCCAGCAGGTGGGGTGCAATCCCCTCTGCTCCGAATGTAACCGCTCGATGTCCAAAAGGCAGCGAAACGGATGAGTCAGCCCAAACTCACTGGGAGCGACCATTGTCGGACACTGAGTGACCGTCGGGCGTCGGACATACCCGGGCCGGCGAGTCGGACCACCTGACCTCATACCCTGTCCACAGCGCCTCCCACATCCCGGAGGCTCCGATGGAAGGACCTCACCGTGACCGATGACCCGGCGCGTGGTGTGTTCTCCCGGCTGAGCGGCCACGAGCAGGTGGTCCACTGCCACGACGCGGGCTCCGGCCTGCGTGCGGTGATCGCCGTCCACTCGACTGCGCTCGGTCCTGCCCTGGGAGGCACCCGCTTCTACCCCTACCTCGACGAGTCCGACGCGCTCGACGACGCCTTGGCCCTGTCCCGGGCGATGTCCTACAAGGCAGCGCTGGCCGGCCTCGACCTCGGCGGCGGCAAGGCCGTCATCATCGGCGACCCACGCACCCACAAGACGGAGGCGCTACTGCGTGCGTACGGCCGCTTCGTACAGTCCCTCTCCGGTCGCTACCACACCGCCTGCGACGTCGGCACCTACTCGGCCGACATGGACGTCGTGGCGCGCGAGTGCTCGTACGTCACCGGCCGCTCGGTCACCCACGGTGGTGCCGGCGACTCGTCCGTGTTGACGGCCCTCGGTGTGTTCCAGGGCATGCGGGCCGCCGCTGAGCAGGTCTGGGGTGCCCCCACGCTCGAGGGCCGCCACGTCGGCGTCGCCGGTGTAGGCAAGGTGGGGCGGCACCTGGTGCGTCACCTCGTCGAGGACGGCGCCCGGGTGAGCGTGACCGACGTCGACCCCGGTGCGGTGGCTACGCTCGTGGCCACGCTGCCGGACGTCTCGGTGTCGACCGACGCCGACGCTCTGGTCGCCTCGGACCTCGACGTGTACGCGCCGTGCGCGCTCGGCGGTGCCATCACCGATCAGGTGGTGGCGACGCTGTCGGCCCGCATCGTCTGCGGAGCGGCGAACAACCAGCTCGCGCACGACGGGGTGGAGAAGCTGTTGTCGGATCGCGGCATCGTCTACGCGCCGGACTACTGCGTCAACGCCGGCGGCCTCATCCAGGTCGCCGACGAGCTCGAGGGATTCTCCTTCGAGCGCGCCAGGAACCGGGCGAGCGCGATATTCGACACCACCCGCCGGGTGCTCGAACTGGCTACGTCGACCGGCGTCTCACCGTCCACCGCCGCGGACGAGCTCGCCGAGCAGCGGATGTCGGGGATCAGTCGCCTGCGGTCGGTGTGGGTGGAGGGCCGCTAGCGCCCGGGACGTCCGGAGTCGCTGCGGTCCGCGTACGCGGCGTCATCGTCGTCGTCGAAGGCGTCGGTGGATCCGGATACATGATCCTCGCCGTGCAGTTCGCGCTGCAACTGGGAGAAGTCCGTGTCTTGCGCACGGTACTTCAGGTCCCGGGCCACCTTCGTCTGCTTGGCCTTGGCTCGGCCGCGCCCCATAGGTCCGACCCCCTCGCACAGGTATCGCCGGGGTTTCCCTACGGGTACCCGGTCCTGACAGTCTCTCGATCGTGAGCACAACGGTACCTGCCCTCCACACCGATCGGCACATCGGCCCGGCACGCGGGCGCGCGGTTTCGCTTCAGGCGTAGACCCCTCGCATGGCGACCGTGCCGCCGTCGGGGCCGTCCGTCTGGCTCACCGCGCCGGCGACCCAGGCCCGTACGCCGGCCCGCCCGAGCGTGGTCAGGGCGTCGGTGAGGTGCTCGGGGGCGACCACGGCCACCATGCCGACACCCATGTTGAGCGTGCGCTCGAGGTCGTCGCGAGGGACGTCGCCGACCTGCCCGACCAGGCCGAACACCGGTGCTGGGCTCCAGGTGGCGCGGTCCAGCGTCGCCGTGACACCGAGCGGCAGCACCCGCTCGAGGTTGGCCGCGAGGCCCCCACCGGTGACGTGGGAGAAGGCGTGGACGAGGCCGTGGTCGATGAGCTCCAGGCACGGCCGCGTGTAGAGGCGGGTCGGCTCGAGCAGCTCCTCTCCGAGGGTACGGCCCAAGTCGTCGACGTGGCGGTCCAGCGACCAGCCGGCACGCTCCAGCAGCACGTGGCGCACCAGCGAGTAGCCGTTGGAGTGCAGCCCCGACGCGGCCATCGCCACGATCAGGTCCCCGGGGCGTACCCGTTCGGCGCCCAGCACGTCGACGGCCTCGACCACACCGGTGGTGGAGCCGGCCAGGTCGTACTCGTCGGGACCGAGCAGGCCGGGGTGCTCGGCGGTCTCGCCGCCGATCAACGCGCAGCCGACCTCGGTGCACGCCTGGGCGATGCCCTTGACGATGTCGGCGATGCGCTCGGGCACCACCGAGCCGGTCGCGATGTAGTCGGTCAGGAACAGTGGCTCGGCACCGACGACCACCAGGTCGTCCACCAGCATGCCGACGAGGTCGAAGCCGACCGTGTCGTGCTTGTCCATCGCCTGGGCGATCGCGACCTTGGTGCCGACGCCGTCGGCCGACGTGGCCAGCAGCGGGCGGTCGTAGGCCTTGAGCGCACTGGCGTCGAAGAGCCCGGCAAAGCCGCCGATGCCGCCGAGCACCTCCGGGCGGCGAGCCTTGTCGACCCACTGCCTCATCAGCTCCACCGCACGGTCGCCCGCCTCGATCGAGACGCCGGCACCGGCGTAGGTGGAGCCGCTCGGAGCCGGAGGTCGCGTCATGGCCGACTCAGCGACTCGGTCGCCCCGCCGCCGGCCAGCAGGGTCTCCAGCCCGTCGATGTCCGCCGTGACCGTCTCGTCGGCTGCCAACAGGTCGACCGCCGTCGGGTTCTGTTCCGGGACGCCGATGGGGTACACCCCGTCGAAGCATGCCCGGCACAGGTCGTCGGCCGGGACCGTGGTCGCTTCCACCAGCTCGTCGAGGCTGATGTAGCCGAGCGAGTCCGCACCGATCGACCGGCAGATCTCCTCGATCGAGAGACCGTTGGCCACGAGCTCGGCAGGGCTGGCGAAGTCGATGCCGTAGAAGCAGGGCCACTTCACCGGTGGCGACGCGATGCGTACGTGCACCTCGGCTGCACCGGCCTCGCGCAGCATGCGTACGAGGGCGCGCTGGGTGTTGCCGCGCACGATCGAGTCGTCCACGACCACGAGCCGCTTGCCTTCGATCACGTCTCGCAGCGGGTTGAGCTTGAGCCGGATGCCGAGCTGGCGGATGGTCTGGCTGGGCTGGATGAACGTGCGCCCCACGTAGGAGTTCTTGACCAGCCCCTGGCCGTACGGGATCGCGGACGCCTCCGCGTACCCGATCGCCGCCGGCGTGCCGGACTCGGGCACCGGGATCACCAGGTCGGCCTCGACGGGGTACTGCCGGGCCAGGCGGCGGCCGATCTCGACCCGCACGCTGTGCACCCGCCGGTCGCTGATCATCGTGTCGGGACGGGCCAGGTAGACGAACTCGAACAGGCAACCCTTGGGCTTCGGCTCGGCGAAGTTCCGGCTGCGCAGCCCTCGCTCGTCGATAGCGAGCAGCTCGCCCGGCTCGACCTCGCGGATGTAGGCGGCGCCCACGATGTCCAGTGCCGCTGTCTCGCTGGCCACGACCCACCCGCGCTCGAGGCGGCCGAGCACCAGCGGCCGGATGCCCTGCGGATCCCGGGCGGCGTAGATCGTGCCCTGGTCCATGAACACGAGCGAGAACGCCCCCTTGAACTGCGGCAGCACCTCCATCGCAGCCTCCTCGAGGCTGCGGCCGGGGTAGGACGCGAGCAGCGCCGTCATGGCGCCGGTGTCACTGGTGGCGCCGGTGTGCGTACGCCGGGACAGCTCGAGCTCGCCGGCCTCGACGGCCCGGGCCTCCGCGAGGGCGACCAGCTCGGGGGTGTTGGTCAGGTTGCCGTTGTGGCCCAGCGCGATGGAGCCCGTCGCGGTCGGCTTGAACGCGGGCTGAGCGTTCTCCCACACGCTGGCACCGGTCGTGGAGTAGCGGGTGTGCCCGATCGCGAGGTGGCCCTTCAACGACGCCAGTGTGGACTCGTCGAAGACCTGGGCGACCAGGCCCATGTCCTTGTAGACCAGGATCTGCCGTCCGTTGCTGACCGCGATGCCGGCTGACTCCTGGCCCCGGTGCTGCAGGGCGTAGATGCCGTAGTAGGCGAGCTTCCCGACGTCCTCGCCGGGAGCCCAGACGGCGAAGACTCCGCAGGCGTCCTGCGGGCCCTTGTCGTGGGGGTCGAGGTCGTGCGAGAGCCGACCGTCAGCGCGAGCCACCCCCCGAGTCTAGGTGAGCCCGGAGGTGGTCTCGACGAAGGGCTGACAGGCTCGCCCGCTGACGTGACCAGCCGCCGTCATGCCAACCGCTGCAGAAGCAGTGCCTCGGCGGTGCACACCCGCTCGAACTCGGACAGGTGCAGCCCCTCGTCGGCGCCGTGCGCGCGGCTGTCGGGGTCCTCGACGCCGGTGACCAGGATCGCCGCATCGGGGAAGGTCTGGGCGAACAGCGCGATGAACGGGATCGAGCCACCGATGCCCACGTCGACCGGCTCGCTGCCCTCCCAGGCGTCGCGGAAGCTCGACCGGGCCGCGTCGTACGCCGGACCCTGCGCGTCGACCGCGAACGGTTCGCCCACGTCGCCCGGTGTCACCGTGACCCGGGCACCCCACGGCGCGTGCGTCCGGAGGTGATTGCCGAGGGTTTCGCGCGCCTCGACCGCACTGGCACCGGGTGCCACCCGCAGGCTCACCTTGGCCCGGGCCACCGGCACCAGCGTGTTGGAGGCTCCGTCCACACCCGGCGCATCGATGCCGAGCACCGCGATCGCGGGCTTGGCCCAGAGCCGCTCGACCGCGCTTCCGACCCCGATGAGCTCGACTCCGTCGACGATTCCCGACTCCGCACGCAGCCGGTCCTGCGGGTACGCCAGCTCTGCCGCCGTGGAGGTGCCGAGCCCGCGTACGGCCACGTCTCCGGCGTCGTCGTGCAGGGTGGCGAGCAGCCGTACGAGGGCGGTGATGGCATCCGGGACGACACCGCCCCACATGCCGGAGTGGACCGCATGGTGCAGCGTGCGAACCTCGACGACGCAGTCGGCCAGTCCGCGCAGCGACGTGGTCAGCGCGGGGACGCCGACGTCCCAGTTGGCGGAGTCCGCAATGACGATGACGTCGGCAGCCAGCCGCTCACGGTGCGCGGCCAGGATCGCCGGCAAGGACTCCGAACCGGACTCCTCCTCGCCCTCGACGAACACGGTGACCCCGACCGGCGGATTGCCGTCATGGGCGAGGAAGGCGGCCAGGTGGGCGGCGATCCCGGCCTTGTCGTCGGCGGCGCCGCGCCCGTACAGCCGATCACCGCGCTCGGTAGGCTCGAACGGCGCGGAGGCCCAGGCCTCGTGGTCGCCCTCGGGCTGCACGTCGTGGTGCGCGTACAGCAGCACGGTCGGCGCGCCCTCCGGTGCCGGGTGGCGAGCGATCACTGCCGGAGCGCCACCCTCGCCGACCACGTCTACCTCGCCGAAGCCGGCTGAGCGCAGCAGGTCGGCCACCGCCTCGGCGCTG
Source organism: Actinomycetota bacterium (assembly GCA_030859165.1). Lineage (GTDB taxonomy): Bacteria > Actinomycetota > Actinomycetes > Propionibacteriales > Nocardioidaceae > JACCXZ01. The sequence goes on along the minus strand of JALZKQ010000104.1, from coordinate 1,096 downwards.
CGGTGCACCTCGGGCCTGCGCTCCGGGTCGTCCCACACCGACTGGATCCGGATCAAGTCCTCCAGATGGCGGCGCACGGTGGGCATGAGGGCACGGATGCACGAGCGGGTGGCGGTGACGTCGGACATGCGAGGCAGCGTAGGTGGTGCCGGCTGCGGCCGCAGGTGTCCGCACGCGTTCAGCCGGACCGGTCGAGCTTCGTTGGAGACGACAGTCTGTCTGTGACCCGATAGCCTCGCCAGCGACTGAACGAGATCCGCGAACCGCGACAACGCATAGGGGGCCCACCCGTGGACTGGACCCTGGAGGTCGTCCTGCTCCCAGTGAGCGACATCGACCGCTCGATCGCGTTCTACCGGGACCAGATCGGGTTCGCCCTCGACCATGACACCCGCACCGAGCAGATGCACGTCGCACAGTTGACCCCTGTCGGCTCGGGCTGCTCGATCGTGATCGGGGACCTGCCGGCGCACACCGAGATGGCGCCGGGCTCGATGCGGGGTCTGCAGCTGTGTGTCGCCGACGCTGCGGGTGCCCGGGAGGAACTGCTGGGACGGGGGGTCGAGGCGAGCGAGATCACCGTCTTCGACGAGCGCGATGGCGGTACGTTCTTCGGGTTCAGCGACCCCGACGGCAACAAGTGGGCTGTTCAGCAACTCCAGGTCAGGGCTACCAAGCCACTCATCCCGATGGACAGCACAGCCGCTTCGGCGTGAGCCCGTCCTGCTCCCGGTATCGCCCGCTCGTACCGCACTGTGGGGAGACGCGCGACAACCCCGTGAACGTCCGTTCAGGTCGAGGGATTCGACCTGGGCCCTGCGCACGAGCCGCAGTCAGGCCAGCGGCAGCCATGCCGACAGGTCCGAACGCTCGCCGGACGCCCTGACCCGCCCGGAGGTGACGGCGGCGGCCCAGTCGAGGTCTCCGGTCCCCAGGGCAATCCAGGTCGCGGCGTCGGTCTCGACGACCGCAGGCGGCGTGCCCCGCGTGTGGCGGGCCCCGGGGATGCACTGGACGGCGAGGTACGGGGGCACCCGTACCTCCACGCTGCGGCCGGGGGCGCGCTGCACGAGCAGTGCGAGCAGGTGCCTGGTGG
>JALZKQ010000097.1 GCA_030859165.1 Actinomycetota bacterium | reverse complement strand
AGCCGGCTCAGCCGGCCCGGCCCCGGCAGCGGTCACGACGTGGGCGAGCAGGACGAGCCGTCGGTGATCATGGCGCACTGAGACGGCTGCGGCTCCCGCATCTACATCGACGCCGAGATCCGACGTGCTGGCCACCGGGTGCGCGAACCGTGACCGGCCACTCGGATCTCGGCGCGGCGCTCCCGGTTGGCCGTGCGGGCGGCGGCGCCCAGGGCCGACGTGCGGGCCTCGGCCTCCCGCTCACGGTGGATCGTACGGGCGAGGTCCAGCTGTGCGGATGACACGGTGACTCCTTCTCGTGGTCGCGGCGAGCGACGGTGTGACGTAAGGCACACACCCCGTGTATGCCTATTACAGAGTAGCACCTCTCTGTACGCTTCCCACATGGACTTCGTTCGTTACGCCGAGCGGGCTGCGGAGCTCGTCAACGGGTCCTTCGACGAGGTCGACGAGGTCCGCGGCTACCTGAGCGATCGCGCGTGGCTGGTCGAACAGGTGGGCCCCCGCGACGTCCCTGCGCTCAAGCGGTTCAGGCGTGAGCTGCGGCCGGTGTTCGAGACCGCGGCCGGCGGCGACGAGACGAGCGTCGTGGACGCGCTCAACGTCCTGCTCGACAAGCATCCGATCACGCCGTACATCTCCGGGGGCGAGTCCACCCACTGGCACCTGCACGTCAGCAACCGCAGCTCCTCGGTCGCCGAGCTGCTCGTGGCCGAGGCACTGATGGGCCTGGCCACGCTCGTCTGCGACGTCGGAGCGCTGCGGCTCGGCGTCTGTCAGGCGTCCGGCTGCGACGATGTCTTCGTGGACACCTCACCGAACCAGTCGCGCCGTTACTGCTCCGACCGGTGCTCGTCGCGGGCCAACGTCGCCGCCTACCGCGCGCGCCGACGTGCCGAGGCGACAGACGCCGACCAGGGAGCTCCCGCGTGAACGACGGACCGCTCATCGTCCAGTCCGACAAGACCCTGCTCCTGGAGATCGACCACGGCCTGTCCGCTGCCTGCCGTCGCGCCATCGCCCCGTTCGCCGAGCTCGAGCGCTCGCCGGAGCACGTGCACACCTACCGGTTGACGCCGCTGGGTCTGTGGAACGCCAGGGCCGCAGGCCATGACGCCGAACAGGTCGTCGACACGCTGCTGGAGTACAGCCGCTACCCCGTGCCGCACACCCTGCTGCTCGACGTGGCAGAGACGATGGCCCGCTACGGGCGGCTACGTCTGGAGAAGCACCCCACCCATGAGCTGGTGCTCGTCAGCACCGACCGTGCGGTGCTCGAGGAGGTGCTGCGCTCCAGGCGGGTCGCTCCGCTCGTCGGCGTCCGCGTCGACGAGGACACGGTCGCGATCCACCCCTCCGAACGAGGCAACCTCAAGCAACAGCTGCTCAAGCTCGGGTGGCCGGCGGAGGACCTCGCCGGGTACGTCGACGGCGAGCACCACGACATCGCCCTGGACGAGGCCGACTGGGCGCTGCGGCCGTACCAGCAGGAGGCCGCCGAGTCGTTCTGGCACGGCGGTTCCGGCGTGATCGTCCTGCCCTGCGGCGCCGGCAAGACACTGGTGGGAGCCGCCGCCATGTCGATGGCCCGAGCCACCACGCTGATCCTGGTCACCAACACCGTCTCGGCACGGCAGTGGAAGGACGAGCTGCTGCGCCGTACGTCGCTGACCGAGGACGAGATCGGCGAGTACTCCGGGGCCCGCAAGGAGATCCGCCCGGTCACCATAGCCACGTACCAGGTGATGACGACGCGCAAGAAGGGCGTGTACGCGCACCTCGAGCTGTTCGACGCGCGCGACTGGGGTCTCGTGCTCTACGACGAGGTGCACCTGCTCCCGGCACCGATCTTCCGGATGACCGCGGACCTGCAGGCCCGCCGGCGGCTCGGACTCACCGCGACGCTGATGCGCGAGGACGGCCGCGAGGCCGACGTGTTCAGCCTGATCGGTCCCAAGCGCTACGACGCGCCGTGGAAGGACATCGAGTCGCAGGGATACATCGCGCCGGCCGACTGCGTCGAGGTGCGTGCCACCCTGACCGACGGCGAGCGCATCGCGTACGCCACCGCCGAGCCCGAGGAGCGCTACCGGCTCGCATCCTCCAGTGACGTCAAGCTGCGGGTCGTGCGCGACCTGATCCAGCGACACGCCGGCGAGCAGACCCTGGTGATCGGCCAGTACATCGACCAGCTCGACGAGCTCGGCGAGAACCTCGGCGCCCCGGTCATCAAGGGCGAGACCCCGGTCAAGAAGCGGCAGGCGCTGTTCGGCGCCTTCCGTGCCGGCGAGATCGACCTGCTGGTGGTCAGCAAGGTGGCCAACTTCTCGGTCGACCTGCCCGAGGCGAGCGTGGCGATCCAGGTGTCGGGGTCGTTCGGCTCCCGGCAGGAGGAGGCGCAGCGTCTCGGCCGGCTGCTGCGCCCCAAGGCCGACGGCAAGACGGCGCACTTCTACACCGTGGTGGCCCGCGACACGGTCGACGCCGACTTCGCGCAGCACCGGCAGCGCTTCCTCGCCGAGCAGGGGTACGCGTACCGCATCGTCGACGCCGGCGACCTCGACCAGCTGGACGAGCCCCGCATCTGACCCCTCCCTCCCCCTGGGGGTAGGGAAATCGCGGAAACACGCCGGCGTGTCTCGCCATTTGGCTGCCCCCACGGGATCCTGGCCGTCATGGCGACGACACCTGATGACGCAGTCACCGAGATCCGCTTCGCAGTCGTGCTCAACGGGGGCGTCAGCCTCGCGGTCTGGATGGGCGGTGTCGTCCTGGAGCTCGACGAGCTGATCCGCCAGGGTGACGCCCCTGCGCCGGACAACGGCATCGGGGGCAGCCGGCCAGGCCGGTACGGCGGGCTGATGCGGCTGTTCGGCCTGCGGGCGCGGGCCGACGTCATCTCCGGCACGTCGGCCGGCGGGATCAACGGTGCGGCGCTGGCGCTGTCCCAGGTGAACCGCAACGCCAAGGTCTCCCTGCTGCGGGAGATGTGGGCCGAACAGGGCCGGATGGAGACGCTGCTCCAGCGACCGTTCAAGGGCTCTCCGGCCTCGCTGCTGCGCGGCGACGACTACTTCCTCCCCAAGCTGACCGAGGCGATGCAGCGGCTCACCCGGGACTGGGACCCGGCCACCGAGGACGAGCGGCCCGTCGACCTGACCATCACCACGACGCTGCTCGAAGGCGCCCGCACCGTCACCACCGACGCGCTGGGCCAGCGGCTGCCGCAGCTGCGGCACGAGGGACGCTTCAGGTTCAGGCGCGGAGCCGGGCACGAGCGCGACGGCGAGGCGTACGACGACTTCTCCGCGCCGGCGCAGTCGACTGCCGGCGACGCGAAGCCCGAGCCGCAGCCCCGCCGACGGGTCGCCGAGCGACTGGCTCTGGCGGCGCGGTGCACCGCCAGCTTTCCCGGTGCCTTCGAGCCCACGCTGGTGCCGGTGGTCAAGGACGCGCCGGACGACCCGCGCGGGCGCCCCGACATGTTCCACCACGTCAACTGGGCCAGCGCCGGCGCGCGTCAGCACACTCCCGCAGACCGCAGCCGGTTCGCCGTCGACGGCGGCGCGCTGGCCAACACCCCGACCCGCGACGCCCTAGAGGCGATCCAGCGGATGCCGGCCGGGAACCAGGTGCACCGGGTGATGCTGCTGGTCTATCCGCACGCTCCGCTCGACGAGGGCGAGCCCGCTCCCGATCTCGTGCCTCCGACCGTCACCGGCACCTTGACCTCGCTGCTCGGGGCACTGCTCAGCCAGGGCAGCCGCACCTTCGTGGACGAGATCGAGGTGCACAACCGCAGGGCCACCGCCCGCCGCGCCACCCGCACCGACATCCTCACCGAGTGCTGGGCGGACGGAGTGGCCGACCAGAGCCTGCACGGTCGGGCCCGGGTGCTGTTCGACCTCTACCGGGGGCTGCGGCTGCGCCGTGCCGCCCGCGACCTGAGCACGCGGGTCCAGACGCCGGTGCAGTGGTCCTACGAGCGGATCCGGTCCGCCGTCGAGGTGGCGCACTGCACGTTCGGTGACCCTCCGCAGCGAGCCGCCGCGCCGGGCATCCCCCCACTGCCCTACGTCCCCGACCGGCTGCCGTCGCCGGGGGCGACCGCGGCACCGGGGTGGGGATGGGGCACCAGCGCGGCGCTGGACATCGCCGACGCCGCCCTCGACCTGGTGCAACGGCTCGGGAACCAGACCGCTCAGGCCGACTCGCTCCGAACGCTCGGCACGGCACGCCGGCTCATCCACGCAGCAATGGCGTCGATGCGCTCGGCCCGCGACACCGTCGACCGACGCTGGGACCGCCACCGGGAGCTGGCCTCGCTGGAGCCCGACATCACCTACTGGCAGCTGCGGCTGGCGGCGTACTCCTGGTTGATGCTCGGCACCGATCACGAGGCGCACGTGAGGAGCCTCGCGTCACAACTGGTCCCGGCCCCCGCCGAGCCCGGACGCATCGCCGACGCGGCGTTGAGCTCCGAGGCCGGCGTCTCGGCCGGGGAGTGCACGCGGCGGGCGGTGAACCGGGTCGTGCGGGCGGTGCGTCGCGTCGGTGCGCTGCTCGACACGGACAGCGCCTGGGGGGCGGTCTTCGGTGCCGACGCCATCGCACGAGCCGTTTCGGGCTCCGGGACATCGCCGCAGGAGGCGATCCTGGACCGGCTGCTCTGGCTGCACGTGGTGAGCTGGACCACCGGTGACGAGACCGTCACCGAGAACACGCGTCCGGTGGACCTGGTCCAAATCTCCGCCCAGACGGACAACGCGTTCGCGAGCCAGTCGCGCAGCATGCACGAGAAGCTCGGTGGCGCGGACGTCGCGAGGTTCAGCGGCTTCCTCAAGCGTTCCTGGCGGATGAACGACTGGGCCTGGGGACGGTGCGACGCAGCGACGATGCTGTGCCGGGTGCTGCTGTCTCCTGACCGCGTGCTGTCCCTGACGGGGACGAACGCCGCCGCACCGGCCGGGGATCTCGCGGAGCGCACGGTCGACCAGGTGTTGAGGGCCGCCTTCGGACTGGCCGACGACGCCGACCTCGCCCCCTGGTGCGCCGGGGCCGGCGAGTGGGCCCCGGTCGCGGCCCAGCGCACGAGAGCGGTACGGGAGGTGCGGACGCTGCTGGAACGGGCGCGACCGGCCGGGTCGGTCGCGCACGCACCTGCCGCGACGCTGCCGGTCAGCCTGCCCGAGCTGGCTGCCCTGGCGGCGTACGCGCATCACGCGGAGATCGCCATCGAGGAGCTGCCGACCATCGCGGCGGCGGTGCGCGCCGACGCGCTGGACGGAGCCAACACGCACTCCCGGGGTCAGCTCCTGCTGGCGCAGCACGAGTCCCTGCTGCACGAGCTCGCAACGCTGCCGACAACATCCGCAACCGAGAGCGCGGGCGCTGGAGGGCTGGACGTGGGACGGCTCGAGCTGGGGCTGCGTGCCCTGCGAGCCTTCGACGAGGCCGGCATCGGTCGCGAGGACATCGCCCGGGAGGGCACCAGCGACCAGATGATCCGTACGGCCACCACGGCGGCGAGCGTGGCCGCCACGCTGCTGGACAGCCCACGGTCGGGCCTAGGCATGCTCAAGCCGGTCACTCGTCTGGTTCGCGGAGCGATGCTGGTCCCGTACTGGGTGACGCTCGGCCTCACCGGCGGCGGCCGCATCGCCCGGTTCCTGGCGATGCTCGGCCTCAGCACCGGCGGCCTGCTGCTCGCCCTCGCGGTGTTCGGCGTGCTGCCCGCCTGGGCGTCGGGCGCCGCCGCCGCCGGCGGAGCGGCGGCGGTGCTGACCGCCTTCGGCTATGCCGCACTGCGGACCGGCACGCTGCTGCACGGTCTGGTCCTGCTCACTCCGGTGATCGGCCTGCTGGGACTCGGGTGGTGGTTGCTGGAGCGCCCACCCGGCGACGAGGGCCGGGCGGAGTCCGTCGCCACCGCCCTGGCAACGATCGGCACCGTGGGACTGCTGGGCCTCGTCCTGATCGCCCTGGCCAGCCTGCCGGCACCGATGCGCAGCGTGCAGGCGTCCTTCCTGACCCTGGTGACGCCGCTGGCCACCGGCTTCGCGGTGCTGGTCGCCTCGACGTCCCTGGTCGGGATGGGACTCGCGGTCGCGCCGGCGGTACCGGTGAGTCTGCTCCACGTCGGCGCCGTGCTGCTGTGGGTGCTGGGCACGGTGACCGCGGTCCGGCACGGACGCGCCCTGCGGGTGCTGCGGCTGCGGACCCCGCCTGTCGGTGACCAGGGCGGTCCGGGGCTCGCTCGGCGGTGGGAGGCCGAGGACGTGCAGCACCCGCTGGGGGTGTCGGCCGGATGGTCCGCGTTCTACGGCACCGCCTACCTGGTGGCGGCGGTCGTCGCGGGGCAGTTCTCCTGGCCGGGACCGGACGCGCTGCGCGGTGTCGTCCTCGCCACGACGATCACCTTCGCGGTGGTGCTGCTCGGAGTGGTGCCGCCGCTGGCCCGTCACCTCGCCCTCCGCCGGCTGCGTGCCGACCTGTCGGCCGAGGTCGGGGCTGGACTGCTCGGGCGCCACGACGTGGACGACGCCGGGCTGGTGCGACTGCTGGTCCGCCGCGACCTCACCTACCAGTGCCTGGTCACCGCGGCCACGCGCGACCCGGTCGCACCCGGACCGGGCGCGGACCCGGAACTCGAGCTGACCCCGTCAGGCACTCAACTTCGCGACGTCCTCACGCGAGCAGCCGACCGTACCGGTGGCACCGACGCCAGCACGCCTGCGAGCCGCTCGTAGTCGTCGAGCGTGTTGTAGGCCTGAGCCGCGAGACGCAGGTACGCCGACCCGCCGAACCAGACCGGAGCGACCTCGATCCGGTGCTCCAGGCTGAGCCGCTCGTGGAACGCGATGGCGCCGGCCTCGCCGTCGAACACCCCCGGCGGCAGACGGACCAGCCGCATCGTCGGCGCGGGGTTCGCGTGCAGACCCTGCAGGCTGGTCCCGAGCGCCTGCGCCAGCAGTTCCTGCCCGGCCTCGACCAGCACGGCGTTACGCTCGGTCTGATCCCAACCGCCCAACGAGCTCCAGTAGTCCAGACCTGCGGGGGCCGCCAGCCAGCCGGTGTAGTCGGCCGTACCCGGACGGTCGAAGCAGATCGGGAACGCCTCGTCGACCTCCCACGACAGCACCAGCGGCCGGATGCGCTGCTGCCAGCGCTCGGCCACCCACAGCAGTGCGCAGCCGCGGGGGGTGAACATCCACTTGTGCAGATTGCCCACCCAGGCGTCGGCCCCCAGCGACTCGATGTCGGTCGGGAGCGTCCCGGGCACGTGGGCGCCGTCGACCGCGACGGTCACCTCCCCGTTCGGGTGGGCGGCGCGGACCGCCTTGCACACCTGCGCCACGGGGAGCACCGCGGCGGTCGGTGAGGTGATCTGGTCGACGACCACGAGGCGGGTGCGCGCGCTGACCGCGCCGGCGAAGGCGTCCACGACCGCGGAGTCGTCGGCGCCTACCTCGACGTGCGCCGTCATCAGCCGGGCCCCGATGCGATCACAGTGCCCACGCAGGGCCAGGTCGACCGAGCCGTACCCGTGGTCGGAGACGAGGACCTCGTCGCCTGCGCCCAGGTCCAGCGAGGCGAGCACCGTGGACAAGCCTTCGGACACGTTGCGGATCAGGGCCGCCGATCCCCGCTCGATCCCCAGGGAGCAGGTCAGCTGGTCCCGGACCCGGGCGATCCGCGGGAGCACCTCGACGCGCAGGAACCGGGCCGGGTTGGTCTCGACCTCGATGCGTACGTCCTGCCACGCCTGCGCCACCACTCGTGGCAGGGCCCCGTAGGCGCCGTGGTCGAGGTGCACGACATCGGGATCGAGGTCGAAGTCGCCGAGGACGTCATCAGGGTCGCGCATCCGAGCATTCTCTCCCGATGAACAGCAGGTGACACGCCGAGGGCCACGGGGTAGCGTCATCCGGCCCCCTCAACCCTGACAACCGTACCCGCGGAGGTCTTGACGTGCCCGAGCTCGAAACCGAGCGTCGACACCTGGTCCGCTCCCGCACGGCGCTGAGTCGGATGCGCTCGAAGGTCTCCGGTCTGGACGCCCAGGGTGGTGACGCGGTGTCCAGCGAGTACCTCCGGGCTGCACTCTGGCGGCGCATGCAGGCGCTGGAGGACGACCCCGAGGTGCCGTTGTTCTTCGGACGGCTGGACCATGTCGACCCGCCCGAGCGCTTCTACGTCGGCCGTCGCCACGTCACCGACGAGCACGGCGACCCGATGGTCGTGGACTGGCGGGCCGGCGTGTCCCGGGCGTTCTACCGGGCCAGCCGGCGCGAGACCTACGGCGTGGGCCTGCGGCGTCGGTTCGGCTTCGTGCGTGGCGAGCTCACCGCCTACGAGGACGAGCGGCTCGACGAGCCCGCGCCCGGACCGGATGCCGCGGCGGCCGGCAGCACCATCCTGGAGAGCGAGATCGAGCGTCCCCGCGTCGGTCCGATGCGCGACATCGTCGCCACCATCGCGCCCGAGCAGGACGACGTCGTGCGTTGCCCGCTCGACGTCTCGGTGTGCGTGCAGGGAGCCCCCGGCACGGGGAAGACCGCGGTCGGGCTGCACCGCGCGGCCTACCTGCTCTACACCCACCGCGACCAGCTGACCCGCCAGGGCGTGCTCGTGATCGGGCCGAACGACTCGTTCCTGCGCTACATCGCCGACGTCCTGCCGGCACTCGGCGAGATCGACGCCGCACAGCTGACCGTCGAGTCGATGGTGTCCCGGGTTCCCGTGCGGGCGCAGGAGCCCGCGCAGGTGGCGCGACTCAAGGGCGAGGCCCGGATGTCCGCGGTGGTCGAGGGTGCGGTGTGGGGCCAGCTCGCGGAGCCGACCGAGGCGCTCGTGGTGCCGCGGGGGGCCCGGCGGTGGCGGGTGCCCGCGTACGAGGCGGTCGAGATCGTGGCGGCCCTGCGCGAGCGCGGCGTCCGCTACGGGGCCGGACGGGCCATGCTGGCCCAGCGCCTCGCGCACGCGGTGCTGGTCACGATGGAGAGCCAGGGCGAAGCCCCGGACGACCGGGTGCAGGACGCGGTGGCCCGCTCGCGGCCGGTGCGCGCGTACGTCGACGCGATCTGGCCCAAGTCCGACCCGGCGCGGGTGGTCTGGCGGATGCTGTCCGATCCCGCGGTGCTGGCCCGTACGGCGCACGGGCGTCTCGACGAGCACGAGCAGCGGCTCCTGCTCTGGGCCAGAGCGCCGCGCGCACCGTCGTCGGCGCGCTGGAGCCTGGCCGACGCGGTGCTGGTCGACGAGGCGGCCGACCGGATCGAACGCGCTCCCAGCGTGGGCCACGTGGTGCTCGACGAGGCCCAGGACCTGTCCGCGATGATGCTGCGCGCAGTCGGACGCCGCTGCTCCACCGGTTCGGTCACCGTGCTCGGCGACCTCGCACAGGCGACCACGGCGTGGGCGTCGACGTCCTGGCCGCAGGCACTGGGCCACCTGGGCAAGCCCGACTCCCGCGTCGAGGAGCTCACCGAAGGGTTCCGGGTGCCGGCCGACGTCATCGCCTTCGCCGCCCGGCTGCTCCCGGTGATCGCACCGGACCTGTCCCCTCCGACGTCGGTACGACGTACGCAGGGTGACCTGGTGGTCGAGCACGTGGAGAACGTGGCAGCAGCGACCGCAGCCGCCACCGCACGGGCGTACCGCCGCGACGGCTCGATCGGCGTGATCGTGCCCGACGTGCTCGCCGAAGCGGTGGGTGCGGCCCTGACCGCCGCCGGGATCGACTTCGTGCCGCTCGGAGACGCGGGCGACGTCGCCGCACGTGTCGACCTGGTGCCCGCGACGCTGGCCAAGGGACTGGAGTTCGACCACGTGGTGCTCGCCGAGCCGGCGACGATCGCGGCCGGCTCGACCGACGAGGTGGTCGGGCTGCGCCGGCTGTACGTGTGCCTGACCCGTGCGGTGACCTCCCTGGCGGTCGTGCACGCGGTGGACCTGCCGGACCTCCTACGCTGAGCGGGTGGACAACGCGCTGGCAGGATGGTGGGCGGCGCTGGCCGTACCGCTCGACGGCGGCGACCTGTTGCGCCGATGGACCGAGCCGCACCGGCGGTACCACGACGTTGGCCACCTAGCCGAGGTGCTGGCCGCGCTGGACCGGCTGGCGATGGACGTACCGCTGGAGGTGTCCCTGGCGGCGTGGTTCCACGACGCCGTGCACGCCTGTGCCCCCGACGACGAGCAACGCTCCGCGGACCTGGCGCTGTCGACGTTGGACCCGGTCGCCGGTGTCGACGCCGACGAGGTCGCGCGGCTGGTGCTGCTCACCGCGACGCACGACCCTGCGCCCGGCGACCCTTCCGGCGAGCTGCTGTGCGATGCCGACCTGGCGATCCTGGCGGCGGACCCGGACCGGTACGCGGCATATGCCCGCGACGTGCGCGCGGAGTACGCGCACGTACCGGACGCCGACTTCGCCCGTGGACGCGCCGACGTGCTGCGGGCGCTGGTGGCACCGGCACGGATCTACCGGACTCCACATGCCCGGGACTGGGAGCCGGCCGCCCGGGCCAACGTGGCCGCCGAGCTGGCCCGTCTGGAGACCGGCTCATGAGAGCGTGGCATCTCCGCGAGCGAAGTGACAGTATTCGCCGGGCTGCGAGGACCAACCGAGGGGAATCTGTGAACCCACGTGCCACCCCGTCTGACGGTTCCGCCCCCCCCCGCTCGGCCACCCGGCGGTCACGAGCGATTGAGCTGGGACACCCTCTGCGGTGAGACGCCGAGCACCACGGCGGTGTCGTTGCCGGACAGGCCAGCAGCCTTGAGATTCGCGACCACGGCCCGTGATGTCTTGGCGGTGCGGCGTTGCACGGCGTCGAGCTCACACGGAGGCGGGCGCATGACTTCCACGAGGATCCCGTCCGGCGTCGCCCGAACGCGCGGCAGCCACAGCGACCCCACCAGGGTCGGCCAGGCACGCCCCAGCCAACTCGTCACCACCACGGGAGTCGCGGCCGTCGCCGACCTGCCCTCCAGGCGTGTCGTCGTCCATGGGCTGGGCGCATGGGCTGTCGAGCGGCAGGAGACGATCCACGAGCCGCGGCTTCTGGCCGAGGTCCGGCGCAACAAGCGCGCGTGCATCCCGGCCCGTTTCACCATGGTGTCGAGGCCGGACATCTCGCCGACTTCCCCTACGTGGAGCACGCTCAGCCCGCGGGTGACTATCACCTGTGCGTCATGCGAGGCACGACGTGGCATCACCGACGCGTGCGGACAGCCGCTGCGTCTCATGGTGCTGGGCGCCAGCAGTCTGGGTTCTCGGTGACCGCCAGCGCTCTTCACATGTCATCAGGCGAGGGCACAGCGGATCTCGTGGCGGGAAATTGGGGGAACTTCGGTGCGCAACCGCCGGTGGTGCATCGTGCCCAGGATGCTGCACGACCACGTGGACAGCCTGCGCGAGCGTGGTCACCTCGTACGCGTGTGAGCCACGGCTCAGCGCAGCGGCCGGTCCAGCAGCATCAGCCGCCGGGTCGCAGTGTCGAGCCGTGCGCGTACACCCAGCGGCAGCGCGAGGTTCGGCGCCTGGTGGCCGAACGGCAGCCCGGCCAGCACCGGCACCCCGAGCCCGCCGAGCCGCTCGGACAGCACCGCGCGCACCTGGCCGGGGTCCCCGCACCGGGTGAAGTGGCCGAGCACGACGCCGCGCACGCCGTCGAACCATCCGGTGCGCAGCAGGTGAGTGAGCATCCGGTCGATACGGTACGGCTCCTCGCCCACCTCCTCGAGGGCGACGACGGCACCGGTCGCGGGGCGCGACTCCGCGGTGCCGAGGCCGGCCGCGAGGACCGCGAGGTTGCCACCGGTCAGCACCCCGTCGGCGCTGCCTGCGACCAGCACGTCGTCGCCGTCCCAGCTCACCGGCTCCGGGTCCATCAGCAGGCCGCGCAGCCAGGCACGCTCCACCTCGGGCGCCTCGCCGAGCGAGCAGGCCACCGGCCCGTGCACGGTCACCAGCCCGAGCCGCTGGGCGAAGGCCTCGTGCAGCGCCGTCACGTCGGAGAAGCCGACCAGGACCTTGGGGCCGGCCGCCGCCAACGCCGCCCAGTCCAGCGTGTCCAGGAACCGGTGGACCCCGCAGCCGCCCCTGGCGGCGATGACCGCCCGCGTCGACGGATCCGCCCAGGCCGCCACCAGGTCGGCAGCGCGCTCGGCGTCGGCGCCGGCGAGGTGGTGCAGTCGGGGGTGCCGGCGCAGGAC
>JALZKQ010000037.1 GCA_030859165.1 Actinomycetota bacterium | reverse complement strand
CACCGGCTTCGCGGCCAAGCACCCGGGCACCCAGTGGATCGAGCTGGTCCGCAACTACCGCTCGACCCCCCAGGTCGTGCAGGTCGCCAACGCGGTGGCGCACGGTCGCCGGCCGTCGGTGCGGTCGCGGGCCCCTGCGGTGGTGCTGCGAGCGCAGCGTCCGGCCGGCCCCGAGCCGTCGTTCGCCGGGCACAGCGACGAGGTGGCCGAGGCGCAGGACGTCGCCGCCCGGATCCAGCGTCTGCGCGACGACGGCCACCCGCTGCGCGACATCGCGGTGCTCTTCCGGATCAACGCCCAGTCGCAGAACTTCGAGGACGCACTCACCGATCGCCTGGTCCCGTACGTCGTCCGTGGGGTCGAGCGCTTCTTCGAGCGCCCCGAGGTGCGTCAGGCGGTCACGTTGCTGCGCGGTGCCGCACGCGCCGGCGAGGGCAGCTCCGACCTGGTCGGGGACACCCGCGCCGTGCTGTCGAGCATGGGCTGGCGGGCCGACGCGCCGGCGGCACCCGGTGCCCAGCGCAACCGGTGGGAATCCCTGCAGGCACTGGTGACGATGGCCCAGGACGTCGCCGCCGAGCAACCCGCGGCCGACCTGTCTGCTCTGGCCGCCGAGCTCGAGCGGCGGGCCGAGGCCCAGCACGCGCCGGTCGCCGACGGGGTCACGCTGAGCACGATGCACTCCGCCAAGGGCCTGGAGTGGGACAGCGTGTTCATGGCCGGCATGCACGAGGGCACGGTGCCGATCGTGTACGCCTCCACACCCGAGGCGGTGGAGGAGGAGCGTCGGCTGTTCTACGTCGGGCTCACCCGGGCCCGGAGCATGCTGCACGTGTCGTGGGCCGCGGCCCGTTCGCCGGGCTCGCGCGGCAACCGCGCAGCCACCCGCTTCCTCGACGGCATCGCCCCCGGCAATGGCGCCGGGACCGACGGCAGCCGCCGAAAGGCGAAGTCGACCCGCGCGGCCAAGTCACCGGCCCGCTGCCGTACCTGCAGTGGCCTGTTGTCCAGCGCAGCCGAGCGCAAGGTCGGTCGCTGCGACGACTGCCCCGCGACGTACGACGAACGGCTGTACGAGCAGCTCCGTACCTGGCGGGCCGCGCGCGCGGGTGAGCAGAAGGTGCCGGCGTACTGCGTGTTCACCGACGCGACTCTCACCGCAATCGCAGAATCGCGCCCGGCGGACTCCCGCTCGCTGCTCGCCATCCCCGGCCTCGGCAAGGCCAAGCTGGACAAGTACGGCACGGACGTGCTGGCCCTGTGCGGTTGCGGCGAGGGCGCTCCCGAGCGGCCCGGAGAACCGACCTGAAGCAGGTTGCCAAGAAGTTGCCCAAGAAGTTGCCCAAGAAGTTGCCGTAAATCGTTTGCGCGCCCGAACGCCTCGGGCGTACGCTCGTTACAGTCGATCGGTAAGAGGCTGCCCGGCGGGCGTCCCTTACCGATCCAGACCGGACAACGAGCCCTCGATCGAGGCCACCACGGCCCTCGACGTGCAGCTGGAAGGAGGGGCCCCGATGTTCATCAACCACATGACCGATCCGTCCACCGCGACGACTCGTCCGCGCATGTGCGATCGCGCCCTCCTGCCCATCGGCGGCACCGCGCTCGCACACCCGCGCCAGGAGTTCGTCCGCACGGGGCGCTTCGGCATCCGTACGACCGGCAAGGCCGTCCTCATGGGGCGTCGGGCCTGGGGTCCACCGATCTGACATCAGCTCAGACCGGCACCTCCAGGCCGCGGAATCCCATCGACGGATTCCGCGGCCCTTGTCTTTCCCGGGGCTCCATCGCTGGGTCCCATGTCAGATCGACAGGTCAGGAGGAGGTGACTGATGACCATCAGCGTTCTCGAAGCACTGCCGGGGATCACCCCCGGCACGGTTGACTACCGTGCTCTGCCGTGCAGGAACTACGACCCCGAGCTGTTCTTCGCCGAGACGCCCGCGGACGTGGAGGAGGCCAAGGCCCTGTGCCTCGGCTGCCCTGTGCGGACGCAGTGTCTGGCCGGTGCGCTCGATCGTCGTGAGCCGTGGGGCGTCTGGGGTGGCGAGCTCTTCTTGCAGGGCACCGTCATCGCACGCAAGCGCCCACGCGGACGCCCCCGCAAGGATGCCGCCGCGGCCTGACCGACCACCCAGGAGACACCACGCATGCTCGACATCGACATCAGGAGCCACACCATGTATTCCATGTCCGAAGAACTGGCGCGAGCGCATGTTCGCGAGCGCCTCCGGCAGGCGAGCGAAGCACGGCAGGCCTACCACCTGGCTGCCGCCCGGCGCCTGACCCGCCGGGCCGAACGCGCGAACGGCGCAGCCACGCTGCACCTGGCCCGCGTCTCGAGTGCCTGAGGTACGCCTGCGGCCCCGGTTCCCCAGTACGGGGGGACCGGGGCCGTGGTGGCGTAGCCCGTGTAGCGCTGCGGCCTCAGTCTCCAGGGCGGCGACGAAGCCACCGGTAGACCCTGAGCAGTTTTCCGACCAGCCGGTGGGTGCGGCCGATCTCCACCACGGTGCGGCGTACCCGTTCACCGGCGGGCAGCCCCGCGTGCTCGGCGATCACCTCGTGTGCGGCCGTCAGCTCTGCGCTCAGTGCCCGGGCGTGCTCGGCGGCTGCCTCCCGCTCCCGCGCCAGCCGTACGGTCGTCTCGTACACCGCGAACGCTCCGACGCGGGCGACGTCGGCCGGCTCGGCCGAATCGGGATCCAGTCGCCCTTGCGCACGATCGAGCGGCAGCAGTTCGGTGAGGTCGCCGACCACGTCGTACCCGGCCGCGGCGATGGCCTCGACCCAGCGTCGGGACGTCTCGCGCACGGCAGGCAACAGGTCCGCCGGCAGCCCGAAACCACCGGCGGGCTCGACCCGCTCGAGCGTCTCGTGGGCGAGGGCACCCTTGACGAGGTGCTCGTAGGCGCGCTGGTCGAGCCGGTCGTCCCGCAGTGCGGCGATGGCCCGCAACAGCGCCACCTCGGCGACGCCGAGGCCGCGGTTGGGATGGCTCACCGCGCCGAGGCCGAGATCGTTGCGCCCGACACCGATGACGGAGGCGAAGCGCGGCCACAGCGAGTGCTCGTGCGCACCGGCGTGGGGGACCGTCACGACGTGGACGCGATCGGGTGGCAGCGTCGCCCCCCAGCGCCGCAGCATGTCGGGCAGGTCCTCGACGCGCCAGAACCAGCGCAGCTGCCAGTCGTCCGCCTCGCGTCGGCAGAGCGCGTCGTACCACTGCCGAAACGAACGGGTCTGTCCGTGCTTGACGTCCTCCTGCCAGTGTGAGGGAAGCTGGCGCCCGAGGTCGCGGGCGGTCAGCACCACATGCACCTCGGCCGGGGCGAACGAGTCGATCGCACGGCGGGCCTGCTGCGACGTGGCACCGGCGAGCACGTCGTGCGACACCACGCTGACGCCGTCCCACGCATGGACCCGCGCCGCGAGCCGGTCCCAGGCGCCGCCGGCCTCCGGGCGGGGTGCACCGCTGAAGTCGAGGTCCTGCAGGTCGACCGCGGCGAAGAAGTGGTCGTCATAGCTATCGGCGGGATAGCTCACCCCGTCGGCAAGCAGCTGCTCGCGGTAGCCGAACAGCATGTGCTGCAGGAACGTGGTGCCGGTCTTGGGAGCGCCGATGTGGATGTAGACCCGGTGCGGCCCCTGTGCCATCGTCACCCGCCCGTCCTCTCCTACGTTGCGGCTGCGGTTTACCAGGGTCCCCTGGTAAACCTCACTGCCCACGGGTTGCAACCCATGGGCAGTGACAACATGCCATGGGGAGTCTCACCCGTCGGTGAAACCTGGCAGTGACTCCTCGCAGATGGCTCGGAACGGCGCCTGCGCGCCGAGCTGGCTGAGCACACCGATGCCGCCGATCCAGACCCGGTGGATCAACAGGTACGACGGGGGCAGGTTGATCTTGAGGGATGTCGGGAGGGCGTCGGTCGGGTCGTACAGCCGGTTCGCCTGGCCACGCATCCACGCCCGGCTGAAGCGGAACGTCGCGGCCTGCGCCGGCTCGACGAACGGTCCCAGGAAGTCGCGCAGCACCTCCGGGTCGAGATCGACCCCAGGGCGGATGAACCCCTCGTTGCGCAACCCCTGCAGCACGGCGTCGTAGTCGTCCTCGACGGCACGTCGCAGCAGGCGACCGATGGGCGCTGGCAGACCGTGCTCGGGTAGGCGGGCGACCGCTCCGTAGTCGACGACGCCGAGCCGCCGGTCGGGCAACATCCGGAAGTTCCCGGGATGCGGATCGGCGTGCAGCAGGCCGGTACGGATGGGACCGCTGAACAGGAAGCGCACGTACAGCTCACCGAAATGGTCCCGATCCGCCTGGGACCCCTCGGCGATGAGTCGGGCCAGCGACCCGGTGCTGTCCATCCAGGTCGTGACGAGCAGCTTGGCGGAGTGCGCGACGACCATCGGCACCTCGACCTCGGGGTCGCCGGCGTACGAGGCGGCGAACACGGCCTGGGCCTGCGCCTCCAGCCGATAGTCGAGCTCCTCCTCGATGCGGGCCTGCAGCTCGTTCACGAGCGGCATGACCTCGATGCCCGGGGCCAGCGGACCGACCATCCTGGCCAGGCGCGCGATCTGACGCAGATCCGAGGACAGCGCCTCCCCGGCACCGGGGTACTGCACCTTCACCGCGACCTCGCGCCCGTCGTGCCACCGGCCGCGGTGGACCTGTCCGATGGATGCCGCGGCGGCCGGGTCGGGGTCCAGGTGGACGAGCTGCTCGCGCCAGCGGGGACCGAGCTCGGCGGCGATCACCCGGTGGACCGTCCCGGAGTCCATCGGAGGAGCGGCGTCCTGCAGCTGGGTGAGGGCTGCCCGGTACGGCGCAGCAAGCTCCTCGGGAAGTGCAGACTCGAACACGCTCAGCGCCTGGCCGAACTTCATCGCGCCGCCCTTGAGCTCGCCGAGCACCTTGAACACCTGCTCGGCGGTGCGCTGCTGCACGTCGCGGCTCACCAGGTCGGCGTTGGCCCCGACCAGACGGCGACCGAGCCCGAGCGTCGCCCGGCCGGCGAAGCCGAGCGGGAGGCTGGCCATCCGGGCGGTCCGCGCCACGGCGCGTCGGGGGATGGCGGACGGATCCGGCCGTCGTGGCACGGACGGACCCTGCTGCACCCCTGACGTGTCCGTGTCCATGGCCCTCACTGTCGATGCAGCCGTACGTGTGCTCTGGTCACCGTACGACACGCACCTCCCGGCCCCGCACGTGATCGGGTCGGCACCGCTCGGGCTACGTTGGGCCGCGAGCCGATCCACGGGAGGTACGCCGATGGCGCGGGACCCCAGGATGCCGGACCCGTCCGGGAACGACCGCGAACGCCCCGAGGTCGAGGTCCGCCGCAGCCGCCGACGCACTCGTACGGTGTCGGCCTACCGGGACGGCGACAAGGTCGTCGTGATGATGCCGGCCCGTCTGAGCAGGGCGGAGGAGCACGAGTGGGTCGAGGCGATGCTGGCGCGACTAGACCGTCAGGAGCTGCGTCGCCGCCCCACCGACGAGGGGCTGATGGCACGCGCCGAGGGGCTGTCCGATCGATACCTCGACGGGCAGGCGAGCCCTGCGTCGGTGCGCTGGGTGGACAACCAGGGGTCGCGCTGGGGCTCGTGCACCATGTCCGACCGCACCATCCGGCTGTCCGAGCGGTTGCAGGGGATGCCGTCGTGGGTGATCGACTACGTCCTGCTGCACGAGCTCGCACACCTGCTCGTCCCAGGCCACGGGCCGGAATTCTGGGCCCGGCTGGGTCGATACCCCCGGACCGAACGGGCGCGAGGCTACCTGGAGGGCGTGTCCGCGGCCGCCGGGCTGCCCTCCTGGGACAAGGACGACTGACGGGTCGACACCGGGTGCCGGAGCCGGACCAGGCAGGCGTTGACCAGGTTGCGTACCGAGTCGTCGGAGTCTTCGGGAAGGTCGTCCACGCCGAACCATGCGAGGTCCAGCGACTCCTCCCCGCGCACGGCCACAGCGTTGACCGGCGCGACGCACACGTGCTGGACGTCGAGGTGGTGCGCCGGACGCAGCGGTCCGCAGGGGACCGGGTGCCGGGACAGCCGCACCGGCACCGGGTCGATGACCAGGTCGGCGATCCCGCTCTCCTCCTGGGCCTCGCGCAGCGCCGCCCGGTGCAGGGTCCGGTCGTCCTCGCAGTGCCCGCCGGTCTGCAGCCACCGGCCGAGCCGGGCGTGCAGGGTGAGCAGCACCTGCCGGTGGTCGTGGCTGACGACGAGGGCGCTGGCGGTCAGGTGGTCCGGCGAGCAGGAAGCCGACACGGCGTCGGGATGACGCAGCAGGAGCTGAAGGCACGCGCCGCGCAGCTGCTCCTGGGCCGGGTCGGGTGCCGACCAGGCGTCCAGGACCCGGACGGCGTCGCGGTACAGGGTCATCGGGGAGGAGGTGGTGGCCGGCTCTCCGGGTCGTCCGGACCGGCTTGCGGCCCGTCGTCGAGGTCGTCGTCCCCCGTCTGCGTGTCGGCGTCGTCGAGCAGCTGCGCGAGGGCGGAGTCGAAGTCCAGCTCGCCCTGGCGGGTGGGTTCGTCGGCCTCGGCCCCGGCTACGAAGCCCATCGGGTCGTCGAGGTCCTCGGTGGTGGGCAGCAGGTCCGGGTGCGACCAGATCGCGTCCCGGCCCTGCGGTCCGCGGGCGTCGCGCACGGCGGCCCACAGGTTGGAGGCGTCGCGCAACCGGCGCGGCCGCAGGTCCAGTCCGACCAGCGAGGCGAAGGTCTGCTCGGCCGGTCCACCGGCGGCTCGCCGCCGTCGTACGGCCTCGCGCAGAGCCACCGCGGTGGGCATCCGGTCGATGGTGGCCTGGGTGACGACCTCGTCGACCCAACCCTCCACCAGTGCGAGGGCCGTCTCCAGACGGGTGAGCGCGGCCTTCTGAGCCGGGGTGTTCTCCGGCTCGAACAGACCACCGGCGAGCGCCTCCTGGATCTTGGCCGGATCGCGCGGGTCCAGCGTCGTGATCTGCGACTCGATCTTGCTCACGTCGATGCTGGTGCCGCGACCGAACTCCTCCACGGCACCGAACAGGTGCGCCTTGAGCCACGGGACGTGGACGAACAGCCGCTGGGCGGCGCACTCGCGCAACGCGAGGTACAGCAGGACGTCCTCGTCGGACTGCGCGAGGCCCTCGCTGAACTGGCTGACGTTGGTGGGCACGAGGGCCGAGCGTCCGGGTGCGACCAGGGGCAGCCCGACGTCGGCGGCTCCGACCACCTCGGTGGCCAGCTCGCCGAGCGCCTGCCCCACCTGCTGGCCGAAGATCGCCCCGCCGACCTGTCCGAACATGGAGATCAACGGGCCGGCCATCGCGCGGACCTCGTCGGGCAGGGCCTCGCCCATGGCGCGCACCACGTTGGTGGCGATGGGCTCGACGAGCTGTTGCCAGCTCGCCCTGGTCTGCTCCACCCACTCCGCGCGGCTCCAGACGTCGACGCTGGTGGCGCCGGCCGGCAGGTCGGTGACCTCGTCCAGCCACAGCTCGGCGAGGCGCGCAGCATCGGCGACGCGACCCCGGTCGGTGCCGCCGGCCGACGGGTCGGGCTGCTTGGCCACGCGGGTGCGCGCCACCTGGGTGGCCAGATCCCAGTTGACGTGGCCCGAGCCGGTGGCCCCGGCGAACAGCTGCTGCAGCTGGCCCATCATCGCGCCGAGGTCGGGCATCTGGCCGCCGGCACCACCGGCACCACCGAGGGCGCCGCCCATGCCGCCGAGCAGCTGCTCGAAGGGCGTACCGGCGAACGGGTTCGCCGGCTGCTCGGACCCGTCGTCGTCGGGTCGGTCGCGGTCGGGAACATCGGAACTGGCCATGCGTCCAACGTACCGGGCCACGTCGGTGGTCCTGCGGTGCGTAGGCTGCAGAACATGCCCGAGGCGACCCGCGACCCCGAGTGTGGAGTGGTGCGACTCCTCGACATCCGGGAGACGCCCCTGCTGGAGTCCGAGGTCCACGCGGCCGTGGCCGACGAGTCCGCCGGAGGGGTCACCGTCTTCGTCGGTGTCGTGCGTGACCACGACCGCGACCGAGGAGTGACGGCGCTGTCGTACTCCGCGCACCCCACCGCCGGGCAGCGGCTCGAGGACGTCGCCCGTGCCGTGGCGGCACGCCACGAGGTGCTGGGCCTGGCCGCGGTGCACCGGGTGGGTGACCTGGCGGTCGGAGACCTCGCCGTGGTGGTCGGCGCCAGCGCGGTGCACCGAGGCGATGCCTTCGCCGCCTGTCGCGACCTGATCGACGACCTCAAGGACACGGTGCCGATCTGGAAGCACCAGGAGTTCGAGGACGGTGCCGACGAATGGGTCGGCACGCCGTGAGACTGCGGCCGTGTCGGGGCTGCTCGGCCCCGTGCGCCACCTAGTCTGGCGGGGTGGAGATCCTGTACTGGCTCGCGGTTCCGCTCGGACTGACCGCCCTGGCGATGCTGTGGGCGACCTGGGCCGGGCGTTCCCGGCGCGAGCCCGACGAGCAGGAGCAGGCCGAGCGTTTCGGTGCGGCGCTCGCGCGCCCCGTACCGGCCCCGGCGCGCACGGTGGTCGCCCAGACCCCGGAGCGCCCCAGCGGGGTCGCCGTCCGTCCGTCCCAGCGCGCGTTGCGCGACGGAGCTCCGAACCCGCGTCCCCCGGGCCGCGTCGCTGGGTGAGAGGCTTGGCGGCATGACCCAGCGCGGCTCAACCCTGACGGTCGCCGGTGTCCTGCTCACGATCCTCGTGAGCGTCGCGTTCCTCGTGCCCGTCCCGTACGTCCTGGAGTCCCCCGGGCTCACCGCCGACACGCTGGGCGCCGACGTCAGCGTCGACGGACGGGCGACCGACCAGGACGTCATCTCCTTCGACCGTGGCGTGCAGACCTACCCGACCGAGGGCGAGTTGCGGCTGACGACGGCCCAGGTGACCCGTGCGGACAGCAAGGTCACGCTGTTCGAGGCCTTCGGTGCATGGTTCGACCCCGCGGACGCACTGATCCCGCGCGACGTGGTGTACCCGCCGGAGCAGTCCGCGCAGGAGGCGCAGGACCAGACCCGGGTGGCCATGACCGGCTCCCAGGAAACCTCCGAGGTGGCCGGTGTGCGGGCCGCCGGTTACGACGTCGAGGAGTACGTGCTGGTCGCCGGTGTGGTCGTGGACGGAGCTTCCGACGGCACCCTCGAGCCGGGGGACCGCATCCTGGCCGTCGACGGTGGCCAGGTGGCCGACAGCGGTGACGTCGTCACGGCGGTCCGTTCGCGTGAGCCGGGGGACACCATCGAGGTGACGGTGCTGCGTGCCGGGCAGCGGCGCACGGTGGACATCACTGCCGGGGAGATCGAGGACGGTGACAGCGCGCGCACCTCGATCGGCATCACCGTGGGTCCCGGGTTCGACCTGCCCGTCGATGTGACGTTTACCCTCCAGCGCAGCATCGGGGGGCCCAGTGCGGGCTCGATGTTCGCCCTGGCGATCTACGACAAGCTCACCCCCGGAAGCCTCACCGGTGGTCAGGTGATCGCCGGGACCGGCGAGATCGACTACGACGGCAAGATCGGGGAGATCGGAGGCGTCGCGCAGAAGCTCGTGTCCTCGCAGGCGGACGGGGCCGCGGTCTTCCTGTCGCCGGCGGGCAACTGCGCGGAGGCGCTGCAGGCGCCCGTCGACTTCGACGAGATCAGGGTGCTGCGGGTCGAGACGCTGGGCGACGCCATCTCCTCGCTCGAGGCCCTCGCCCAAGACGCCGACGCATCCGTACCCACCTGCTGACGAGGCAACGAGATGAATGATGCTGCCGTCCGCCGCGTGGTGCTGGAGGTCGAGGCACACGTGGCAGCGGCCGGGTGGGACCAGGCGCCGCGCCTGTACGCCCTGGTCACGACCTCCGAGCTGATCGAGGCCGAGCCCGCCCTCGCCGCGCAGCTCGCGCTGGATCCAGACGAGGCGGCGGGCGCCTTCACGCCAATCGAGCAGGACGAGCTGCCCGTCGAGCAGGGACTCGAGGAGATGCTGGGCGGGATCATGTGGCCGCCGGGCGTGGCCGGCTGCGCGGCTGTCGTCGAGCGGCTCGTCCTGCCGCCGGGCGCCGAGGGGGAGCTTGCCGACGACGCCGAGCAGGCCCGGGCAGTCGCAGCGCAGCACCCGGGCCGACAAGAGGTACGGATGGCCGTGGCGGTCACCCGCGACGGTCGAGGACACTGCGCCCTACGGCTACGGTCGCACGACGACGCGGCCGACGTGCTCGACGGTGCCGACCTCGTCCCGACGCTCGTGGGGCTCCTGTCCCAGACTTTGACAGACTGAACGGGCACCCCGTCCCGACCGAGGAGAGATGTGGCCGACGAATTCGCCAGCCCCGACCCGCGCCCTGCGCCCACGCCGTTGCGTGAACCCACGGGCCGGCGGGTGCTGCTGCCGACGCTGACCACGTTGGCAGGGCTGCTCTTGCTCGGCGCGATCTTCACCGGCGTGTGGACCGATCGACTCTGGTTCTCGTCGCTGGACTACACCGACGTCTTCACCAAGATCCTGCTCACCCGCACGCTGCTGTTCGTGGTGCTCGGCCTGGTGTTCGCTCTGGTCGTGTCGGCCAACATCGTCATCGCCTACCGGACTCAGCCCCTGGTGGTGCCCAGGCCGCGGCGTTTCGACCCGGTGGTGCGCTACCGGGAGGTCATCGAGCCGATCAAGAAGCGCCTGGTGGCGGGCATCGCCGTGCTCCTGGGCCTGGCGGCCGGCGGTGTGGCGTCGGGCCAGTGGCAAGCGTTCGTCCTGTGGCGCAACGGTCAGCCCTTCCAGGCCGACGACCCCAACTTTGGCATGGACCTCGGCTTCTTCGTCTTCGACTTCCCGTGGCTGCGCTTCGTCGCGTCGTTCGGTTTCGCGACGCTCGCGATCAGCATCATCGCCGTCGCCCTCGTCAACTACGTCTACGGCGGCATCACGCTGCAGGACAAGAACAGCCGGGTGGCGACCTCGACGCAGGTGCACCTGTCGGTCCTGGTCG
>JALZKQ010000020.1 GCA_030859165.1 Actinomycetota bacterium | reverse complement strand
GTCCTCGCAGCCACCGCTGCGCTGGTCCTCAGCTCGTGCGCCCAAGACGAACCCGCCGACCCGGCTGACACGCCGACGGACACCACAGAGTCGGAGTCGGAGCCGGCGACCACGTCCGACGCGCCGCAGGAGCCAACCGGTGACGGTGCGCTGGTCGTGGGTTCGCTGCTGCCGACCACGGGTGACCTCGCATTCCTCGGTCCGCCTGAGTTCGCCGGCGTCAACACAGCCATCGAGGACATCAACGCGGCCGGCGGCGTCAACGGCGAGCCGGCGACCCACGTCGAGACCGACTCGGGCGACGGCACGCCGAACATCGCGCCACAGTCGGTCGACAAGCTGCTCAGCAAGGACGCCGACGTGATCGTGGGTGCGGCGTCGTCGAGCGTCTCGCTCAGCGTCATCGACAAGATCATCAACGCGGGCGTCGTCCACTTCTCACCGGCAAACACGTCGACGGCGTTCGACACCTACAACGACAAGAACCTGTACTTCCGCACCGCCCCGTCAGACGTGCTGCAGGGCGCCGTCATGGCAAACCTGGTCGTGGACGACGGGCAGAAGAACGTCGCCATCCTGGCCCGCCAGGACTCCTACGGCGAGGCGCTTGCCGACCAGGTCGAGAAGGGCATCAAGGGTGGCGGCTCGACGGTCGCGACCAAGACCCTTTACTCGGCCGACGCGTCAAACTACACCGCAGAGGTCAACGAGGTCGCGGCGACCAACCCCGACGCCATCGTGCTGATCGCCTTCAACGAGACGACGAAGATCATCCCGGCGCTGATCGCCAAGGGTGTCGGTCCGGACGACGTCCAGATCTACTTTGTCGACGGCAACACGGCCGACTACTCAGAAGACTTCGACCCCGGCACACTCGAGGGGGTCAAGGCCACCTACCCAGGCGCGGAGCTCACGGGCGACTTCCGCGAGCGCCTGCTCGAGACGGACCCTGAACTGAAGGAGTTCGTCTACGGTCCGGAGTCGTACGACGCGACCATCATGTCGGCGCTTGCCGCCACGGCCGCAGAGGACGACGCCGGGAAGGCGATCGCATCCAAGCTCGTCGAGATCTCCGAGGGTGGGACGAAGTGCACGGAGTACTCGGAGTGCGTCGACCTGCTCGGGCAGGGCGAGGACATCGACTACGACGGAGTGTCTGGTCCAGTCGACCTCAACGAGACCGGAAGCCCGTCGAAGGCGACGATCGGTATCTTCGAGTACAAGGCTGACAACACCTTCGTGAACCTGGACTACATCACCGGCGTCATCTGATCGCCTCGGCTGGCGTCTCGTACGACGATGGCCCGACCTGATGGTCGGGCCATTCGTCGTCTTTTCGCGGAAGGTCAGGACTTGGCGAGGGTGCCGAGGTAGAGCTCGATCACCTTCGGGTCGTTCATCAGGTCCTTGCCGTCTGCCGTGTAGGCGTTGCGGCCCTGGTCGAGCACGTAGCCGCGGTCACAGATCTGCAGACACCGACGGGCGTTCTGCTCCACCATGACGACCGAGACTCCTGCGCGGTTGATGCGGCGGGTCTGCACGAAGACCTCGTCCTGCATGACGGGGGAGAGCCCAGCAGACGGCTCGTCGAGGAGCAGGACCGACGGCTCCATCATCAGCGCCCGGCCCATGGCCACCATCTGCCGCTCACCACCCGACAACGACCCGGCGCGCTGGTGCCGGCGGTCGGCCAGGGTGGGAAACAGCGACGCGACGAACTCGAACCGCTCTCGGAAGATCTTGGGTTTCTGGTAGCTGCCCATCTCCAGGTTCTCCTCGATGGTGAGCGAGGGGAACACGTTGTTGGACTGCGGCACGAAGCCGATGCCGGCCGACACGAGTACGTCTGCCCGCTCGTTCGTCACGTCCTCACCCTTGAGCCTGACCGTGCCGGACCCGACCTTCACCAGGCCGAAGAGCGCCTTGAGCAGTGTCGACTTGCCGGCACCGTTCGGACCGATGATCCCGACGAGCTCGCCTTCCTGGCAGTACACGTCGGTTCCGGTGAGGATGTTGACGCCGGGCAGGTATCCGGCGACGAGGTCGTCGGCACGCAGCACCGCGCCCTCGGCCGCCTGCAGATGCACTTCGCGCTCGGTCGTGGTGTCCTCAGCCATGACTGCCCTCCTCGGCCGCTATCTCCTTTTTTGCGGCGGCCAGGATGGCCTCCTCGTCCTCGATGCTCAGCGCTGCTTCGTGATGGGCGCCGAGGTAGGCGTCGATTACGCGCTGGTCCGACATGACGGCGCCAGGTGGGCCCTCGGAGATGATTCGTCCCTGCGCCATCACGACCACCCAGTCGGAGATGTCGCGCACCATGTCCATGTCGTGCTCGACGAAGAGCACCGTCATCCCGTCCTCGCGCAGCGACTTCACGTGCTCGAGCAGGGACTGCTTCAGCGCTGGGTTCACCCCGGCCATCGGTTCGTCGAGCATCACCAGGCTCGGCTCCACCATGAGCGCGCGCGCCATCTCGAGCAGCTTGCGCTGACCACCCGACAGAGACCCGGCGAAGTCCTCGCGCTTGGCGTCGAGCTGGAAGCGCTCGAGGAGAGCCTCGGCACGTGCGGAGTTGCTGCGCTCCTGGTGCCCCCAGAACGGCTGGAACATGGCCTGCCAGAGGCTTTCGCCCGACTGTCCGGTGGCACCGAGCCGCATGTTCTCGATCACGCTCAGCCGCGACAGCACCTTTGTCAGCTGGAACGTGCGGACCATCCCGCGTCGTGCGACCTGGTATGCCGACACCCCCTTGAGGCTCCTGCTCTCGAACGACCAGTCGCCCGAGTCGGGCCGGTCGAAGCCGGTCAGTAGGTTGAAGAACGTCGTCTTGCCGGCGCCGTTGGGGCCGATCAACGCGGTGATGACACCGCGCTGGATCTCGAGGTGCTCGACGTCGACAGCGGTGAGTCCACCGAACTTGCGGACCACACCGTCGGCGATGACGATCGGGTCCGACTTCTTCGCGCCGGGCTCGTGCTCGACGCCGGCCAGTGCCTTGCGCGCCTCGACCGAGCTGTCGTCGGTCGAGGGCGGATCGTCAGCGGCCATCGATCGCCAGCTCCCGTCGGTCCCCGAAGATCCCCTGTGGTCGGAAGATCATCAACAGCATCAACCCCAGCCCCAAGAAGACGAAGCGCATCAGGCTCGCCTGCTGGTGGCTCATGATCGCAGCCGGGATCAGCGGGTTGGCTCCGAGGGTGGCGTCGGAGAAGAAGTTGTCGAGGAAGCTGATGAGGAACCAGAAGATCAGCGCCCCGATGACCGGCCCGAGCACCCGAGCCGCACCGCCGAGCAGCAGCACCGTGTAGGCGTAGAAAGTGATGTCAGTGGCGAAGTTGGTCGGCTGGACGGACTGGTAGAGCCCGGAGACGATCCCGGCGAACCCACCGATGACACCGCCGATGACGAGCGACTGCATCTTGTAGGAGTAGACGTTCTTGCCGAGGCTGCGAACGGCGTCCTCATCCTCACGAATGGCCTTCAGGACACGGCCCCACGGGCTGCGCATCAGCAGGAAGATCATCAGGCAGAAGATCGCCACCAGGCCCCAGCCAACCGTCATAACCCAGAAGTCGGCCTTGCTCCACGACAGTCCGAGCCCACCCATGTCACTGTCGTAGGGGTTCAGGACGAAGAACGACCTCGTGTACTGCTGGAGTCCGTCCTGGCCGCCGAAGTAGTCTCGCAGGCTTGAGGCGCCGACAACGAACCGGATGATCTCCGCTGCCGCGATCGTCACGATCGCCAGGTAGTCCGCTCGCAGCCGCAGCGTCGGGATGCCCAGCAGAAGAGCGAGGACGACGGTCAGACCGATGCCGACGACCAGACCTACCCAGAAGCTGAAGCCCCACGTGGCGACAATGGAGGCCACCCCATATCCGGCGACGGCCATGAAACCGGCCTGTCCGAAGTTGAGCAGCCCGGTGTATCCGAAGTGCACGTTGAGGCCGATCGCGGCCAGGCACACGATGATGGCGGAGGGGCCGAGCCCCTGCTCGAGGGCCAGGACGAGCTCGCTGCGGATCTCCATGTCTCTCCCTCGCCTCAGCCGACGCGCTCGGCGCGACCGAGCAGGCCTTGTGGTCGGAACAGCAACACGACGATGAGCACCGCGAACGCCCCCGCGAACTTGAGCTCTGACGGGATGACCAGCGTGGACAGCTCGATGAAGACGCCGACCACCAGGCTCCCGAGGATCGCTCCCCAGATCGTGCCCAGCCCGCCGAGCGTCACAGCCGCGAAGACCAGCAGCAGGATCTTGAACCCGAGTTGGTAGTCAAACCCCTGGGTGAGCCCGAGCATGAAGCCGGACAGCCCGGCCAAGGCGGCACCACCGATCCACACGACCGAGATGACGCGGTCGACGTTGATGCCCGACGACGACGCCAGCGCCGGGTTGTCGGCGACCGCGCGGGTTGCCTTCCCCATCCGGGTGCGCTGCAGCGCCTGGGTTACGACGACGAGAACGACGATCGCCAGCAGCGTGACGATGAACTCCTTGGGGGTCAGGTCGATCGGTCCAAGGCTCCACGGCGTCACGGTGGCGTACTGAGAGTAGTTGTGGTTGTCTGCGCCGGCGAAGTACTGGTAGAGGCTGCGTAGGAAGATCGACAGCCCGATGCTCACGATCATCATCGCGATGAGACCGGTGCCACGTCGCCGCAGCGGCCGCCACAACAGGCTGTCCTGCGCCCACCCGAAACCTCCCGAGACCACAACCGCGATGATGCCGGCCACGATGACCGTGAGGCCGATCCCGGAGTCGAAGCCATACGCGACGAGCGCGCCGAACGTGATGAGCTCACCGTGAGCGAAGTTGGTGAGGCCGGTCGTGCCGAAGATCATCGACAGGCCAAGGGCGCCTAGGGCCAAGATGAAGCTGAAGATCAGTCCGCTGACGGTCAACTGAAGGACCTGCTGGTAGACCGGTGTGGGCGGGTTCGGGTCTGGACCGATGGGGAAGGTGAAGCTGATGTTGCCTTCGATCACGATTCGCTTCGTGTTGGAGACGTCCTTCGGGTCGGTGAGGACCGATCCCTCGGGCAGCGAGCCCTCATCGATCTTCACGGTGACTGTCGTTCCGAGGTTGTCGATAGCAGCGCCTGGAAGCGGGATGACGAACGTGCCATCATCGGCTGAGGTCGCTTCACCGATGACACCGCCTTCTTCGTCTTCGACGGAGATCTTGACGCCAGAGACTGGAGTGCACGGGTCGGTGCGGGTGTCGCTGAGCTGACCGACGATCTGGATGACGTCGTCCTTGCTAGGAATCTTGACTCGTTTGCACTTCGGCGCGGCGGCCCCCTCCGACGGTGACGGCGCGGTGGCTTGCGCCGGACCGACGAGCACGAAGGAGGCGAAGACTGCGACGAAGAGTGCTGCAGCGATCGCGGAAAGGCGCACTCGCACGGATGGCTCCTGTCGCATCTCTGGCCGGTCTCGACGATCGGGCGAGGCGTGGACGATACCCCACAACCGCCAGCCTTGCGCGGAGCATACCCAGGAAAGCGAGGAAAGTGTTTGGCAAACGCCCCAGATGGACGCCGAGTCACGATTGCACATCCGGTCAACGCAGGACGACGACAACCTGGGTGAGCAGCGGGGCGATGACCAAAGCCGGAAGCAGGTCTCCGACCGGCACCTGCTTCACCTTCAGCAGCCGCAGGCCGACGCCGACGAGCAGCAGCCCGCCTGTCGCTGTCAGAGCCGACAGATGCGCATCGGGCAAGAAGGACCCCAGCGCCGCACCAAGGACTGTCAAAGAGCCCTGCACCACCAGCACGATCAACGCAGACGCAGCAACCCCCCAGCCGAAGGAGGAGGCGAACGCAATCGCCGCGAAGCCGTCGAGCGTGGCCTTCAACAGAAGCTGGTCAGCACCGTTGCCAAGGCCGTCCGACAGGGACCCGAGGATCGTCAACGGACCAACGCAGAACAGCATCGACGCGGCGACGAACCCCTCGATGAAGCGTCGACGCTCTACCGAGGCCTGGTCACGGGTGAGCCGTGCCTGCAAGAAGCCTCCGAAGCCTTCGAGTCGATGCTCGATGCGCAGCAGCGATCCGGCAATCCCGCCGAGGAGCAGCGATCCGAGCACGATCAGCACCGGCGCGGAGTCTCCCACGGCGTCAGACAGGACCGTGTCGGTGACCGCCAGGGCTGACAGTGCGGCGATGAGCAGAGTCACGAGGCCGAGGGCATCGGTGACGACGTTTCGGGTGCGTTGAGGCAGCCGGTGCCCGACGAGCACACCGATTCCCGAACCCAGTAAGACCGTCGCCACATTGACCACCGTCCCGATGCCGCGAAACACGACGTTCCCTCCTTCATTTGTTGCACCCGGCCTGGCATGGAGAATCTGAGAATCTGGGACCTCTGCCTAGCCGACTGCACCATGCGGCCGTAGTCTGGGCCGGGCCCGATCGCGCCCGTGCAGCCTAACGAGTCCAGCGACGAGCAAGATTCACCCGTCAATCCGGCAGCAGCCCAGAACTGGAGTAGCGATGGCCCGCGGATCCGTGGTCGTGCGTGACGCCGTCGTCAACGACGCGTCCGCCCTCGTCGCCATCTGGGATGACTTCAGCCTCGTGCGTGAGCGGTTCAGCGTTGCGGCTGCCACGATCGAGGAGGCGAGCCGCGCCATCATCCGTCTCAAGACTGACTCAGCCGAGCGTCTCCTCGTCGCCACTCTTGACGGCATACCAGTCGGCGTCGCGCATCTGCGCCGCGCACCCATCTCTCCGATCCACGACGAGGACGCTGTGCATGTGGGCAACCTTCATGTGCTGACCGACCACCGTCGCCGCGGGGTGGGTACGTCGCTCATGAGCGCCGCGGCCGACTGGGCCGACGAGAAGGACTCGCCGCACATCGTCGCGGCGGTCGCCGCGAGTGCCCGCGACTCCAACCGGTTCCTGGCCCGTCTCGGGATGGGGCAGGCCGCGGTCGTGAGGGCCTCGACGGTGGCAGGGCTGCGGGCTCGGCTGAGCACAGCCCCGGCCAAGCCCGGTGCCAGCAATGTGGTGGTGGCCCGGAGGCTGAGGCGTCGCGCCCGAACCACCCGCTGACCCCTCACACGGTCGGTGCTCCCTACTAGAGTCGCCCCGTGGCTGTGACCGACACAATGTCAACCGACCTCACCGCTTCCGAGCGCCCTCGCCTGCTGCTGATCGACGGCCACTCGGTCGCCTACCGAGCGTTCTTTGCCCTGCCGGTGGAGAACTTCTCGACGACGACGGGCCAGTCGACCAACGCCGTCTACGGGTTCACGTCGATGCTCATCAACGTGCTTCGCGACGAGCTTCCCACCCACATCGCGGTCGCCTTCGACGTGTC
>JALZKQ010000084.1 GCA_030859165.1 Actinomycetota bacterium | reverse complement strand
ACCACGGGGCATGTCAGCCGCCCGGCGCACCCGCCGGGGCCACCACGACCGCGACCATGCCGGGGCCGACGTGGGCTCCGATCACTGCTCCCACCTCACCGACCTCGACGGTCACGCCCCCGGCGCAACCGGCGAACCGGGTCCGCAGGCGTTCGGCGACGTCAAGCGCCCGTTCGGGTGCGGCGAGGTGCTGCACCACCACGGTCCGCGGCACCTGGCCCAAGGCACCGGCGGCTTCCACGACCAGCTCCTCGATACGCGCCAACGCCCGCGCGGTCGTGCGCACCTTCTCCTTCTGGACGAGCCTGCCGCCTTCCAGGCAGAGCAGCGGCTTCACCGCGAGCGCGGCACCCATCAGGGCAGCCACGGTGCCGACCCGTCCCCCTCGCCGCAGGTGCTCGAGCGTGTCGACGTAGACGAGCGAGGTGGTGGCCGCGGCCTGGGCACGCGCCGCTGCCGCGACCTGTTGCTCGTCGGCACCGCCCGTCGCGGCGCGGGCAGCGGCCAGCGCGGCCAAGCCGGTGCCGATACCCACCAGGCGGGTGTCGACGACCGTGACGGTCAGGGAGGTCTCGGTCGCCGCCAGCACAGCGGACTCCACGGTGCCGGACACCTCGGCCGACAGGTGCACCGACACACAGGACTCGTGCCCGGCGGCGAGCAGGCGATCGTACAACCGGACGAACGCCTCCGGAGCGGGACGGGAGGTGCTGACCGGCACGAACTGACGCAGGGCCGCGGCGATCACGTCCGGCTTGGCCTCGACGCCCTCCTCGTAGGCCGTGCCCCCGACCACGATCTGCAGCGGGACGACCGTGATGCCGTGGGCAGCGGCAAGCTCCGGAACCAGCGTCGCCGTGGAGTCGGTGACGACAGCGACCGGGGCAGGCATGGCACCGACCCTAGTGGGGGCGCACCGTTGCGCTGATGTTCGAGGTCCGCCCCCCGAGTCACACCTGCCCCCCGTTTACCAGGGTCCCCTGGGAAACCGCACTGACCACGGGTTGCAGCCCATGGGCAGTGACAACATGCCGTGGGAGTCCCCAGCGCGCTCGCGATCAAGCGGCGTGCAGGCCAGTGGTGGCACAGTCACGACCATGTACGAGACACAGACCGAGCTCGACGACCTGGACGCGTTGCTCAGCACGTCGCTACGGAGCTCGACCCAGCACCTGCGCAGCATCGTCACTCCTGGTGAGCGCACCCTGGACGCGCGCGAGGCGTGCACCGTGCTCACCGGCATGTGCACGCTGTCGGTCGCTACGGTGACGGCATCCGGCGAGCCCCGGATCAGCGGCGTCGACGGGCACTTCCTGCACGGCCGGTGGGTGTTCACGACGGCCGGTGGCGCCGCGAAGGCGAGGCACCTGCGGGCGCGCCCCCAGGTGTCGGTGGCGCACCTGCGCGGTGACGACCTGGGTGTGTTCACCCACGGCAGGGGCGAGTTCCTCACCGCGGAGCACGCCGGCTTCGCCGCGGTCGAGGAGCACCTCGTCGCCCACTACGGCAGCTCGCCGAGCAGTTGGGGCGACGACATCGTCTACCTCCGCGTGCGGCCGCACTGGATGGTCGCGTACGCCTTCGCCAAGTCCGACCTCCTGGCCGGCGCCTGAGCGGCCGAGTTGGTCGTACGTGTGCTCAGACGACCACGCTGACCAGCTTGGGAGCACGCACGATCACCTTGCGGATCTCGCGCCCGTCGATGGCGCGCAGCACGCCCGGCTCGGTCAGGGCCGCAGCCTGCAGCTCGGACTCGCTGATGTCGGGCGCGACCTGCAGCCTGCCGCGGACTTTGCCCTGCACCTGCACCACGCAGGTCACCGACTCCTGCACGAGCAGCGCCGGATCGGCACTGGGCCAACCGGCCCGGGCCACAGTCGGCTGGTGTCCCAGCGCCTCCCACATGTCCTCAGCGGTGTACGGGGCGACCAGGCTCAGCACGACCGCCACCGTCTCAGCCGCCTCCCGGACCGCCGGGTCGCCGGGTCCGGGTCCGGAGTCGATCGCCTTGCGCGCGGCGTTGACCAGCTCCATCACCCTGGCGACCACGACGTTGAACCGGTGGGACTCCATGAGCTCGGTGACCTCGTGGATCATCCGGTGCGTCGTCCGTCGCAGTTCGACGTCGCCACGCGACACGTCGATCCCCACCGGCGCGGTGACGTCGCGGGCCAGTCGCCACACCCGCTGCAGGAAGCGCAGCGAGCCCGCCGGTGACAGGTCGGCCCAGTCGATGTCGTCGTCCGGCGGACCTGCGAACACGATGGTCAGCCGGACCGCGTCGACGCCGAACCGGTCGATCTGCTGGCCCAGGTCGACGCCGTTGCCCAGCGACTTGCTCATCGACCTGCCCTGGTTGATGACCTGGCCCTGGTTGATCAGCGAGACCGTCGGCTCGACGGTGTCCAGCATCCCCATATCGTGCAGCACCTTGGTGAAGAACCGGAAGTACAGCAGGTGCAGCACCGCATGCTCCTGTCCGCCGAAGTAGTTCGCGGCCGGCATCCAGCGGTTCGCCTCTGCGGGGTCGAACGGGCCCTCGGTCCAGCCGGGCGAGCAGTAGCGCAGGAAGTACCACGACGAGTCGACGAAGGTGTCCATCGTGTCGGTGTCGCGGCGCGCGTCGCCACCGCAGGCCGGGCAGGTCGTGCGCACCCAGTCGGTGGCCGCGGCCAGCGGCGAGGTGCCCTTCGGGACGAGATCCGTGCCCGACAGGTACGGCAGCTCCACCGGCAGCTGGTCATCGGGCACGGGCACCTCCCCACACGCGTCGCAGTGCACGACCGGGATCGGGCAGCCCCAGTAGCGCTGCCGGCTCAACAGCCAGTCGCGCAGCCGGTAGGTCACGGCCCGGGTGCCACTGCCCTGGCGCTCCAGCCAGTCGATGGACCTGCGCTTGGCCTCGTCGACGCCCAGGCCATCCAGGCTGATCTCGTCGTTGGCCGAGTTGATCGCCGGGCCCTGACCCACGTACGCCTTGCCGTCGAAGTCAGCAGGCGGCTGCACCGTGCGCACGATCGGCAGCCCGAACGCCTCGGCGAACTCCCAGTCACGCTGGTCCTGTCCCGGCACTGCCATGATCGCGCCCGTGCCGTAGTCGGCCAGCACGTAGTCGGCCGCCCACACCGGGATCGGCTCGCCGTTCACGGGGTTGCGCGCGTGCACGCCCAGGAAGACGCCCGTCTTCGGCCGGTCGGTGGCCTGACGCTCGATGTCGCTCGCATGGCGGGTCTGCTCCAGGTACGCCTCGAAGGCCACCCGCTGCTCGGGCGCGCAGATCTCGTCGGCCAGCGGGGAGTCCGGTGCGACCACGAAGAAGGTCGCGCCGAACAGCGTGTCCGGGCGGGTGGTGAACACCGTCATGGGCACGTCACGGTCGCCGACCACGAAGTCGACGTGTGCTCCCTCGGACCGGCCGATCCAGTTGCGCTGCATGCTCAGCACCGGCTCGGGCCAGTGACCTTCGAGTCCGGCCATGTCGTCCAGCAGGCGCTGGGCGTAGTCGGTGATCCGGAAGTACCACTGCGTCAGGTTGCGCTTGGTCACCAGTGATCCGCAGCGCTCGCACCGACCATGGACGACCTGCTCGTTGGCCAGCACCGTCTGGTCCTGCGGGCACCAGTTGACCGGGGACGACTTGCGATAGGCCAGCCCGCGCTCGTAGAAGCGGCAGAACAGCCACTGCGTCCAGCGGTAGTACTCCGGGTCCGACGTGTGCAGCCGACGGGACCAGTCGAAGCTCATCGCGTACCGCCGGATCGACTCCGCCTGGGTCTCGATGTTGGCGTACGTCCAGGTGGCCGGGTTCTCGTTGCGCAGGATCGCGGCGTTCTCGGCAGGCAGCCCGAAGGAGTCCCAGCCGATCGGGTTCAGCACGTCGTACCCGCGCTGGAACCAGTACCGGCTCAGCATGTCGTGCAGGGCGAACACCTCGCCGTGACCCATGTGCAGGTCACCCGACGGGTACGGGAACATCGTCAGGGCGTAACGGCGCTCCGCGCCGGTGTCGCGCGCCGCGAACGCGTCGAGCTTCTCCCAGACCGGACGCCACTTGTCCTGGATCGCGACGCTGTCGTACGCCGCGCGCTCCTCGGTCTGCTGCTCGGGACTCACGATGGCTCCTCGGGGTGGAT
This sequence comes from Actinomycetota bacterium, assembly GCA_030859165.1. Lineage (GTDB taxonomy): Bacteria > Actinomycetota > Actinomycetes > Propionibacteriales > Nocardioidaceae > JACCXZ01. The sequence continues at coordinate 22,741 of JALZKQ010000084.1, read as the reverse complement.
CTGCTCCGGGCACGAAAAAGCCCCTCGGAGGACGAGGGGCGGCCGCGCTGGATCGGTGGTCAGCGCGGCGGTGCAAGGAGCAGGTCGGTACGCATGTGCCCAGGCTAGCGCATGTCGGTGTGGTGCCGCGGGCCCCGCACGGGCATCCGAGTGGCGCAGGAGCGGCCCGCAACGGCGCGCCAGCGACCCCGGGAGTGCGCCACTCGACCAGCCGAAGACCACGAGCCTCGGCCGGCTCGATCAGGGTGAACCGGCTGCCTTGCGGGCACGGTAGGCGGCGACGTTCGCCCGGTTTCCGCAGTTGCCGACGTCGCAGAAGCGCTTGGACCGGTTGCGGGACAGGTCCACCAGCACCGCCTCGCAGTCGTCGGCCGCGCACGTGCGCAGCCGACTGAGCTCCTGGCCACGGATCAGGTCGAGCACCGCCATCGCCGCCTCGACGCAGATCCGGTCGGCGAGCCGAGCCTGCGGGCCCACCGCGTGGATGTGCCAGTCCCACGCGTCGTGTCGGACCAGTTGCGGCAGTGCGTTGAACTCGCGCAGCAACGCGTTCACGCGCTCGACCGCCTGCCGCTCGTCGAGCGTCCACAGCTCGCGCAACCGCGACCGGGCGGCTCGCACGGCGTCGAGCTCGCGCTCGTCACGGGTCCGGGACCCCGTGAACTCGTACGCCTGCACGTACCGCTCGAGGTCAGCGAGCTCGCACAGCTCGTCGGCGCCGCTGTGGGACGCCTCCGATGCGGTGTTCACCAAGGCGGCGGTCGCGAGCAGGGCGACGTGGGTGTCATGAGTGAAAAGGATGTTGACTCCTGACTTCTTGCTGACTTACTGTCATCATCGTAACGCGTTTGACTCATGACACTGCGGCGCGACCGCCGGATCGGCGAGGAGGAGGACCGGTGACCAACAGGACCACCCCCGACCCGGCACCCGGCATCCAGGGACTCGCGCTGGCCCTGGGCTCAGCAGCAGCGTTCGGCGCTTCCGGGCCGTTCGCCAAGTCGCTGATGGACTCCGGCTGGTCTCCGGGCGCGACGGCGCTCGTACGGATCGGCGGCGGCGCCGCCGTCCTCCTCGTGCCCGCAGTGCTCGCCCTGCGCCGCCGGCGCGGTGCCCTGAGCGGCAACGCCCGACTGGTCGCCACCTACGGCGTCGTCGCCGTCGCCGGCGCGCAGGTCTGCTTCTTCAACGCCGTGCAACACCTCGCGGTCGGGGTCGCGCTGCTCCTGGAGTACCTCGCACCCGTCCTGCTCGTCGGTCTGGCCTGGCTGCGCACCGCACGTGCGCCCGGTCGCAGCACACTGGCCGGCACAGTCCTGGCAGTCCTGGGCTTGGTGCTCGTCCTCGACATCACCGCAGCGGACGGCGTCGACGCTGTCGGCGTCGCGTGGGGGCTCGGGGCAGCGCTCTGCCTCAGCGGCTACTTCCTGATGTCGGCCAGGATCGACGACGGCCTGCCCCCGCTGGTCCTGGCCGGCGGCGGGCTCGTGGTCGGCGCCGCGACCATTGCGGTGCTCGGCGTCCTCGGTGTGCTGCCGCTGGAGGTGTCCGACTCCGCCGTCGTACTGATGGGGTCGCGCACCGGCTGGGTCGTCCCGGCCGCCGTGCTCGTCGTGGTGTCGACCGTGGTCGCCTACACCGTGGGCATCGTGGCAGCCGGGCGGCTCGGCTCCCGGGTGGCGTCCTTCGTCGGCCTGGCCGAGGTGATGTTCGCGGTGCTCGCGGCCTGGCTGCTGCTCGGCGAGCTGCCGGGACTGGTCCAGCTGGCGGGTGGTGTGTGCATCGTCGGCGGCATCGCCCTGGTGCACGCAGAGCGCCGGCGCGAGGCTCCGCGCGCCGTGCGGCCGTCCGCGTCGGTCCAAGAGCCGACAGCTCCGGGCGACTCGTGGTAGCCGACGCCCGTGTACCCGGGTGACCGCGTCACTGGCCGTCTTGCCGGCTTTGGTCGGCCCGGGCGTCCGGCACCTGCGTCGGGTTGACCTTGTTCCAGATCAGGAAGGCTGCCGCGAAGACCAGCATGCCGAGACCGGCCCACAGGTTGACGTTGTAGCCGTCGGCCTGCGCGCTGTCCTCCTCGCTGAAGTCGAACAGGCCGAGGCCGGTCAGGATCAGGCCGTAGGTCCCGATCAGGTACGCGATGATCGCGCGGATGTCGAGGGCACCTGCGGTGTGGGTCTTGCGATCCGGCATGACGACTCCTGGCTCAGGGGAACAGCAGGTTCAAGGCGATGACCAGCACGAGCCCGATCCCGGCCAGCTTGGTGGGCGACTGGTACCAGGACGCGCTGGCCTCGTCGGGGTCGCGCAGCGACTCGCGGGGGGTCTGCGACCAGACGAGGCCCGCCAGCTGTTCGACCGGCTTGGGCGCGGTGACCCGGCTCACCGCGACGCTGACGATGATGTCGACGACGAATGCGGCGCCGGCGGCGGCGAAGCTGGCTCCCTGCCCGCTGAGCGGGACGATCCCGACGCTGACAGGTCCGAGCGCGTCCTCGGACAGCACGGCGACGACGACGGCCGCGAGCGTGCCGGACACCAGCCCGATCCAGCCCGCCGCCGAGGTCATCCGTTTCCAGAACATGCCGAGGATGAACGTGGCGAACAGTGGGGCGTTGAAGAACCCGAACAGCGTCTGCAGGTAGTCCATCAGGTTCTCGTAGCCCATGGCCAGCCCCGCCGTGCCGATGGCCAGCACGGTGGCACCGACCGTGGCGAGCCGGCCGAGCTGCAGGTAGTAGTCGTCCGCACGGTCCTTGACGATGTACGTCTGCCAGATGTCGTAGGAGAACACGGTGTTGAAAGCGGAGATGTTGGCCGCCATGCCGGCCATGAACGACGCCATCAGGCCGGCGATCGCGATGCCGAGCATGCCGTTGGGCAGCAGGTCTCGCATCAGCAGCAGCAGTGCGTCGTTGTAGTCGACGTTGCCTTCGCCGGTCTCCTTGAAGGCCGCGAGGTCGGAGACGAGGACGGCGGCGAGCATGCCGGGGATGACCACGATGAACGGGATGAACATCTTCGGGAAGGCACCGATGATCGGCGTGCGCCGGGCCGCCGACATCGAGTTGCTGGCCATCGCGCGCTGCACCTCGACGAAGTTGGTGGTCCAGTAGCCGAAGGACAGCACGAAGCCGAGCCCGAGGACGATGCCGATCACCGACCACACCGGCGAGTCGAATCCGGTCAGGCCCTGGCCAGGCCACGACGACAGCTGCTCGGCGCCGCCGGGACTGTCGGCGACCGCGGCCGTGAAGCCGTCCCAGCCGCCGACCTTGTGCAACGCCACCAGGGTCAGCGGCAGCAGCGCAGCCACGATCACGAAGAACTGCAGCACCTCGTTGTAGATGGCAGCGGACAGGCCGCCCAGGGCGGTGTACGACAGCACCACGGCGGCGGCCAGGCCCATCGAGATCCAGATCGACCAGCCGAGCAGCGCCTCGATGATGCTTCCGAGCAGGAACAGGTTGATGCCGGCGATCAACACCTGCGCCACCGCGAAGCTGATCGCATTGACCAGGTGCGCCTCGGGGCCGAAGCGACGCAGCATGAACTCCGGGACGCTGCGCACCTTCGACCCGTAGTAGAACGGCATCATCACGATGCCGAGGAACAGCATCGCGGGGACGGCCCCGACCCAGAAGTAGTGCATCGTCACGACGCCGAACTCGGCGCCGTTGGCCGACATGCCCATGATCTCGATGGCACCGAGGTTGGCGGAGATGAAGGCCAGGCCGGTCACCCAGGCTGGGAGGGATCGCCCCGAGAGGAAGAAGTCGAGGCTGTCGGAGACCTGCCGGCGGGCCACGTAGCCGATGCCGAGCACGAAGGCGAAGTAGAGGACGACGATCAGGTAGTCGATGAACCCTGCGTCGAGTCTCAGGGGGCCCGCGTCCTCGGCTGCCAACACCACGTCGGGCTCCCTTCGTCCCGGTGTCGTGGATCGACGCCGATGGCCGAGCACCATACGCCCGGTCGGCCACCGCTGCCCAGCAAGTGCCGGGCTGCCGGCGAGTCGTCGCCGTGGTCAGGCCCGTGGGTCGTGGACCACCCCGGAGAACACCGGAGTTCCCGTGGGCTCGTGGACGAGGGCGTACCCGAAGGGTCGGTCGATCAGCACGGGGATGCCGGGCGCGGGCATCGACACGGCGCGCATGGCGATGCCGGTGACGGCGGCGGCGAGCGTGCCCTGCTCGTCGACGGCCATCACCGCCCGGTGCACCACTGCGGAGATCCGCTCCACGTCGGGTGACAGCGCCGCGAAGTCCGCGCCCGGCTCGAACGGCGCCCGCATGCCCAGCGTGCCCAGCGCGGCGTTGAGGTCGAGGTCGCTGCGTACCCGCCAGCCCGGCATCAGCAGCTGCAGGCGCTCAGGATGCGCGATCTCTCGCGCCCGCGCCAGCACGGTCGGCGCGAGCAGCCCGAGCGGGTCCGCACCCGGCTCCGGGACGAGCACCCACAGGGCGAGGTCGCAGTCGGCGTACGGCAGGCGGACGGCGCGCCATCCCTCGTCGGTCGCCAGGTCGAACGTCGCCAACGCCGACATGGTGCGGGCGAGCACCTCGCGGCCGTCGGCGAGACGGAACGGACGCTCGGCGGTCGCGGTGGCGTCGAAGGGCCGCTGCCAGTCGGCCTTCAGGTGCACCGCGTTGGCGAGCACCACACCGGTCCGCGCAGGCGCCTGCTCCAGCAGTGTGTCGATGAGCCCGTGGGTCCGCTGCCGCACCCACGCGTTCATCGCCTCCAGCGCGGTCGGCGAGGCGAAGTCGACCCGCCGCACGACGGCGCCGAAGTCGGCCTCGACCGCACGGAGGTACTCCTCGCGTACGGACATCCCTTCCTGCAGCCACACACCACTGGCGAGCGACAGCTGGGGGCTCGCCCAGTCGGCCGCGAGTCGCGCGTACGCCGCGCCGGTCCCAGCGTCGAGAAAGTGCATGACCGAGTCGATCTGCGCCCCGGTGCTGCCGCCGGCGCCGGGGCGCAGCATCGCGAAGCAGGTGGCGATGCTGGCCGGGGACACGACGACGTTCGCCCCCGGCCGGCGCGTGGCCAGTGCAACGAGCAGGTCGTGGCCGAAGGCGGCGATGCCGGCGGCCGGTGCAGTGGGCTGCATCGCTTCAAAATACGGCCCCTCCCGCTGGGGGTAGCCGTCCGGTGCGACACGCCGGCGTGTCGGCGCCAGATGGCTACCGCCAGCGGAGCCGGGCCCGCTGCTGCCAGTACGCCTCGGGGTCCGTCACCAGGTCGGAGAAGGCGACGGCGCCGACTCGCACCTGCCGCGCGGCGAGGTTGGCACGCAGCTGCCGGGCGCCGGCAGCACCGATCAGCACGGTGTCGGCCCACGGCTGCGCCGCGACGAACGCGAGGGCCACGGCATCGGGGCCGACTCCCTGCTCGGATGCCAGCGCCGCCACCTCCGGCGGGGGCTCCACCGCCAGCAGACCGTTCGCGAGCGGCTCCTTGACGAGGACCTGGAGCCCAGCGTCGTGCACCTCCTGCAGCGCTGCGCCGGCAGATCGCTCGTAGACGTTCCAGGTCGCCTGCACCGCATCGAACAGCCGTTCGCCACGTACGAGGTCGAGCCCGCGGCGGATGGTGTCGCCCTGGCGCGGTCCACTGGTCGAGAAGCCGATGCGCACCCCACGGTCGCGCAGGTGCGCCAGGGCGTCGAGCAGCCTGTTGTCGTCGAACAACGAGCTGTCCAGGGTCAGGGAGTGCACCTGGTACAGCGTGGTGCGGTCACCGAGCAGGGCGCATGACTCCTGCCACTGGCTGGTGAACCGCTCCAGGCTGTGCTCCTTCACCTCGTGCACGTCGACGTCGCAGCGCCAGTCGGCGACATAGGCGTAGCCCCACTTGCTGGAGACCACGACGTCGATGTGCCCGCGGGAGTCGAGCCACTCGCCGAGGAACTGCTCGCTGAGCCCGTACGAGCGGGCGGCGTCGAAGCGACGGATGCCGCTGGCGTAGGCGACGTCGAGCACCTGGTGACAGTTCTCGCGCATGGCCTCGACGGTGCGCTGCGCCGGCAGCGCCGCGTCGCGGCCGACATTGATGTACGCGGGGCGGCCGAGGGCTGCCAGGCCGAGCGCGAAGTCGGTCACGCAGGCAAGCGTAGGGACCAGCGGGAGGCCGCAGGCATGCGGGCACCGTCAACGCGGTCACTGCGACAGGATCACTGCGGCGCCGTGGGTCGGGTGTCCCGGCCAGGCGGTGCAGCTGCTGCGGACGGACACGGGGCCGCCCTCGCGCCTAGTTTTCGGCGGCCACCGTGCTCATGGGTGAGCGAGACCTCTCAGCTCACCGACCGGACCCACGGTGCCGGGCCCATCGCTACCTGTGGATTGCCGTTGTGATGTCGAGCCGCAGACCTCCGGACCAACGGGTCCTACCGGCCGGGGCCGCACCTACGATGAACCCACCATGGCCCTGATCGATCACGTCCCCGACCAGCCCGACGCGGACAGCCTGTTCGACGCCTTCAGCGACTGGTCGCAGGGCAGCGGGCTGCAGATGTACCCGGCGCAGACCGAGGCGGTCATCGAGATCGTGTCCGGTTCCAACGTGATCATCGGAACCCCCACCGGGTCGGGCAAGAGCCTGGTTGCCACCGCGGCGCACTTCGCTGCGCTGAGCCAGGACCGTTGCAGCTTCTACACCGCGCCGATCAAGGCCTTGGTGAGTGAGAAGTTCTTCGCGCTGTGCGACCTGTTCGGCGCCGACAACGTCGGCATGCTCACCGGCGACGCGAGTGTCAACGCCGACGCCCCGATCGTCTGCGCCACGGCCGAGGTCCTGGCCAACATCGCGCTGCGCGAGGGCAGCAGCGCCGACATCGGTTTGGTGGTGATGGACGAGTTCCACTTCTACGGGGAGCCGGACCGCGGCTGGGCGTGGCAGGTGCCGCTGCTGGAGCTGCCCCAGGCACAGTTCGTGCTGATGTCGGCGACCCTCGGCGACACGACCCGCTTCGCCGACGACCTCACCCGGCGCACCGGACGGCCCACCGCGCTGGTCACCCATGCGCAGCGTCCCGTCCCCCTCACCTTCGAGTACGTCACGACGCCGGTGCAGGAGACGATCGAGGAGCTGCTGAGCACCCACCAGGCACCGGTCTACATTGTGCACTTCACCCAGGCCTCGGCGCTGGAACGGGCGCAGGCACTGTCCAGCATCAACGTCGCCACCCGGGCGGAGAAGGATGCGATCGCCGGGGCCATCGGTGCGTTCCGGTTCAACTCCGGCTTCGGCAAGGTGCTGTCCCGCCTGGTCCGGATGGGCATCGGCGTGCATCACGCCGGCATGCTCCCGCGATACCGCCGCCTGGTGGAGACGCTCACGCAGCAGGGCCTGCTCAAAGTCATCTGCGGCACCGACACGCTCGGCGTGGGCATCAACGTCCCGATCCGTACCGTGCTGTTCACCGGGCTGAGCAAGTACGACGGCGTACGCACCAGGCTGTTGCGCGCCCGAGAGTTCCACCAGATCGCGGGCCGGGCCGGACGCGCTGGTTTCGACACGATGGGTCGGGTCGTCGTACAGGCCCCCGAGCACGTCGTCGAGAACGAGAAGGCGCTCGCCAAGGCCGGCGACGACCCCAGGAAGCGTCGCAAGGTGGTGCGCAAGAAGCCTCCGGAGGGCTCGGTCGGCTGGGGTGAACCGACCTACCAGCGCCTCACCACCGCCGATCCCGAGCCGCTGACCAGCAACTTCGCGGTCAGCCACGCCATGTTGCTCAACGTGGTCCAGCGTCGAGGAGACGCCTTCGATGCGATGCGTGCGCTGCTCACCGACAACCATCAGAGTCGCGCACAGCAGACCCAGCACGTGCGCGAGGCGGTTGCGATCTACCGCGCGCTGCTCGCCGGCGGCGTGGTGCACCCGCTCGCCGAGCCCGACGAGGGCGGTCGCCGCTTCGAGCTGACCGTCGAGCTCGGCCGGCACTTCGCACTCAACCAGCCGCTGTCACCGTTCGCGGTCGCTGCCTTCGACCTGCTCGACAAGCAGAGCCCCACGTACGCGCTGGACATGGTCTCCGTCGTCGAGGCCACCCTCGACGACCCGCGCACGATCATCTCGGCGCAGCGCCACAAGGCCCGGGGGGAGGCCGTGGCTGCGATGAAGTCCGAAGGCATCGAGTACGACGAGCGCATGGAGTTGCTCGAGGAGGTGGAGCACCCGCAACCGCTCGCCGAGCTGCTGTTCGGCGCCTTCGAGTCCTACCGCAAGGGCCACCCGTGGGTCGCGGACCACCAGCTGCGGCCCAAGACCGTCGTGCGGGACATGTTCGAGCGCGCCATGACCTTCACCGAGTACGTCGGGTACTACCAGCTGGCACGCACCGAGGGCATGGTGCTGCGCTACCTCACCGACGCCTACCGAGCACTGCGGCAGACGATCCCGGACACCGCCCAGATCGAAGAGCTCACCGACCTCACGCAGTGGCTCGGCGAGCTGGTCCGCCAGGTCGACTCCAGCCTGCTCGACGAGTGGGAGCGGCTCGCGGCCGGCACCGACGACACGGTCGAGGTCAGCACGCCGCTGGACGACCGGCCCAAGCCGGTCACCGCCAACGGGCGCGCCTTCCGGGTGCTGGTGCGCAACGCGATGTTCCGACGGGTGGAGCTGGCCGCCCGCCAACGGTGGAGCGAGCTCGGCGAGCTCGACGCCGACGCCGGCTGGGACGCTGCCGCCTGGCAGGCGGCGATGGATGCGTACTTCGAGGAGCACGCGACCCTCGACCACAGCCCCACCGCCCGAGGACCGGCCCTGCTGATCGTCGACGAGCAGCCCGGGCGCTGGGAGGTCCGGCAGATCTTCAACGACCCGGCCGGCCACCACGACTGGGGGATCAGCGCCGAGGTGGACCTGGAGGCGTCCGACGAGACCGGCATGGCGGCCATCCGGGTGACCGACATCGGCGAACGCTGAGCTCTCCCGTGCCCCTGGCGGTAGCCGTTCGGCGCGACACGCCGGCGTGTCCCCGCCATTTGCCTACCGCCAGCGGAGGGGTGGCCTCACGACCAGCCGGTCCGCATGACCGTGCTGACGTCGAGCGGATCGGCGCCGTGATGCGCCGCCAGCACGCCAGCACCCTCGGGCTGCCGGGTGAACAGGGCCGTGCCGCCGCTGACCCAGGTGTTCCAGGCGCGCACGAACCCGGCCACCCGCTCGGCGTTGACGCCTAGACAGGTCGGCACCGCGTGCCACACCACCCCGTCGGGACGCAACGAGCGCAGCAGCAGCCGCCACCCCGCCGCAACCGGCGAGAAGCCCGGGTCCGTCCCGATGACGTACCGCGGCACGAGGTACCGAGGTGAGACAGGGGCCGACACGACCTCGTCGAGCGCGGCGGCGAACGCCTGCGTCACTTCGGTGTCCACCCGGTCGAGCCAGAAGCGCTGCTCGCCGTCGGGCTCCACGTGCAGGACCACGGCTGCCGCTCCGACGGGTGACAGACCGGCCGCGAGCATGCCGTCGGCGACCGCGAGCGCGAACGACTGCACCGAGGTGAGACCGGACACCGACGCGACGCTGCGCCAGGGCCGCAGCCACGGGATCCGGCCGTCGGCCGTGCGCCGCGGCCCATCGGGTCCCACCAGGAGCTCCGGCACGGTGGGGACCCGTACCACTGCGGCGTCGGCGGACCCACGGCGGCTCCGGACCCGTACCGTGTGGACGACGTGGTCGTCGTAGGGCGTCCCGACCGCCCACAGGTCGCGGATGTGTCGGCGGTTCTGCGCACGCACCAGCGTGCGTGCGTTGAGGGTGTCGAAGCTCTCGACCGGGGGCGGTGCGTACGGGGACAGCCGGCCGTCGACGTGGGCGACGCCTGCGACCACGTCACCCACGTCGTCGACGCCGTAGTAGCCGATGTGCTTGCGGACCAGGCGAGCCCAGTCACCGTCGCCGCGCGGATGCCGATCGCTGACGGCGACGACGCTCCAGGTGAGCGCCACCTTGTCCGGCCAGGCCGGATCGACGCGCAGGGTCCGTCCCCGTGTCTGGACCACGGCGCTGGTCGTCGTCGCGGTCCCGAGATCCACCAGGCTGTTGAGACCCCGGGCGTCCCAGCCTTCCCCGAGCAGGGCACGGGTGCCGACCAGCACCTGCGTCTGTCCGCTCTCGAGCAGCTCGGTCGCCCACCGTACCCACGACCGGCTGGTCCACGGTCCGCCCACCGTGACGACACCGGTATCCTCGGGCCACGGCTCCAGCACCAGCTTGGCCGCGAGCGCCGGGTCCTCGCACCCGACGAGGTCGATGAGCGCCCGCGACGTCGACGGTGCAGCGGCCACACTGCGACCCGTGACGAGCAGCGGAGCCAGTTCACGTGTGCGGTCGTCGGCGACCAGGTCGCTGAGCATGCGGCGCGCGGACCCCGATTCCGCGGCCAGCACCCGTCGTAGTCCGGCCGGGACGGTCGCCGATGCCCGCTCGTGGTCGCACAGCACCAGCAGGCGCAGCCGCTCACCCAACGCCTGGGCCTCGTGGTCGATGATCTCCACCGCAGCGCGGCTCTTCGCAGCGCTGCGGGCCAGCACCCGGTCGACGGGCGACCGGCCGCGTCGGATGCCCCGCGACGTCAGGGAGTAGCCCACGCCGGGCAGCGCTGCGCGCAGTGCCTCCAGCACCGCGGCGTCCGCGGGGTCGCCCGACTCGCACAGGTGGCCGCGGACCCAGTGCTCGATCAGGCGCACCCAGTCCTCCGCCGACATCGGCTGCCGGTGCTCCTCGCGCAGCCGGGCCCCCTCCGGAGTCGCCAGCAGCCCCGCGTGCACGGCGCGCAGCAGAGCCCTGGCGAGCTCGGGAGCACTCCCCTGCACCTCGGCCCAGGTGCGGACGGGTACCCGCCCATCGGATCCGGTGAAGCCGAGGTCGAGCCAGGTGAGCAACGGGAGTGAACCGTACGCAGGGTCGAGTAAGTCCGTCGTGAGCTGGGCGAACCGCTCAGACTGGCCGGCCAGCCATTCGGCCTCGACCACGCTGGGCTCGGTGAACCACGCGAGCTCGGCGAACGGCGCCAGGGCGCCCTCCCGTACCGCTGCCGGGATGGACGAGGCATGCACGACCGACCCGAACAGCTCGTCGACGAGCGCCGCCTGTGAGGGGTCGAGGACACCTGGCGGAGTGGCGGTCAGGCCGAGCACGAAGGCGTCCGGGACTAGGTCGAGCAGCTCGGCCAGCAGCCGGCCCCACACCTCCAGCAGGTGGTGGCACTCGTCGAGGACGATCGTGAGCGGCCCCGCCCGGCGCAGGGCATCCACGAGAGCCCGACCGTTGGGGTGCAGTCGGTCCAGCAACGACGAGCCGCCGGTCCCACCCGCCCGGCCACCGCGGCCGGGACCGCCAGGGCTCGGCTCGTCGGCGGCGGCGGGGGGGGTCGCGTCCGGGTCCGCGTCCGGGTCCGGGTCCGCGTCCGGGTCGAAGACGGCGAGCGACTGGTAGGTGAGCACGGTGATCGGCGCGCCCAGGGAGCGGTCGGAGGCCACCTCCACCAGCGACGGCTCGTACGTGCGCCAAGTCCTGACCCACTGACCGACGATGGCGGTGTTGGGGCCGAGCACGAGCGCCGGTCGCCCGACCAGGCGGATCGTCTCGAGTCCGACCAGGGTCTTGCCGGCACCGGGCGGGAGAACGACCCATGCCCGGGTACGGCCGGCTCGTACCGCCGCCGAGACGGCCTCCAGCGCCTGCTGCTGCTGGCTTCTCAACACGACGGGTGGACGGCTGCCTCGCAACCGCTCCGCCAGCCCGTCCGCGCTCACCCGGACATGCTCGCACGCGCCGCTCCGTCCCTCTGGGGGTAGCGAAACGGCGCGAATCGCCGGGCGTGTCTCACCATCTGGTTACCCCCAGCGGGCACGGTCGGCGCCGTGACCGGCCCGCAGGTCGAGAGTGTGAGGTGCGAGCGCCTGGGTACGGGTGCGGTACGGCACGATCGACCTACCCAGGAGGACTTCGGCATGGCCCGCAACACGATCTCCCGCTCCCTGCACGACATCGGACTCGCTGCGTGGTTCGGCGGCACCCTGGCCAACGCGGTGGCACTCAACCCTGCCTCCGGCGACGCCGAGCACGCCTCGACCAGTGGCCGCGTCGCCAACGTGGGCTGGGACCGGTGGACACCGGTGAACGCCGCCGCCATCGGGGTGCACGTCGTCGGCAGCATCGGCCAGCTGGCAGGCAACGCGTCTCGGCTCGGTGCTCAGCGCGGCGTCGGCACCATGGCGGTGACCAAGACTGCTCTGACCGCCGCCGCACTCGGGGTCACCGCGTACAGCCGCGTCGTCGGCAGTCGGGTCTCGGCGCAGACCGACGTGCCCGTCGAGTCCGCGACCGAGCCGGCCGCGACGACACCGCCGCCGGTGTCCGACGCACAACGTCAGCTGAGACTGCTGCAGTGGGCGGTACCCGCACTCACCGGCGCGCTGATCGTGCTCAGCGCGTTCGCCGGCGAGCAGCAGCGCGCCTTCGAGGTCAGCAGCGGCGTGCTGGCCCGCATCCTCAACTGACCGGGGGACGACTGACGACCTTGCGGTGGCTGGGAGCACAAAACCCTTCTCCGGTGCGACGGGATCGAGCACACTGATCCTGACCGACCGAGGAGCACGAAGGGATGCGCGCCCGTGGCTGACCATGTGCTCGTGCTGAACGCCAGCTACGAGCCGCTGCATCGTGTGTCGGTCCCGCACGCGATCCGCATGCTCGTACGCCAGGTCGCGGTGGTGGAGGAATCGGGCGAGGCCAGCATCGGCCCCTTCGTCGTGCCCCGGGTGCTGCGCCTGGTCCGTTACGTCGTGATGCGCTGGATCCACCAGGGCGTCCCGCGCTGCACCAAACGGGCGGTGAAGGCACGCGACCGCCGCTGCGCCTACTGCCGGGGCCCGGCCGAGACCGTGGACCACATCGTGCCCCGCAGTCGCGGGGGGCCGCTGACCTGGGAGAACTGCGTCGCCGCCTGCCTGCGCTGCAATCATCGCAAGGCCAACCGGACACCACGAGAGGCCGGCATGACCCTGCTGGTGGTGCCCTGCGTACCGAAACCGACGGTTGTGCTCACCTGAAACGGTACTTGCGTGTTATACGCAGGTTGAGATCTGTTTTCGCTTGGCCTATGCAGGTCCGCTGCGGAAGTGGCAGGGCCGATCACGGCACGATGCGCTCGCGTACCTCGCCGGCGTCGAGTACAGCCCGTTCGTGCCGCAGATCCGCGCGGCGTACGGCTCCTGACACGATGGCGCCATGACCGGCACGGCCGGGCGCGACGGCTCGCGACCTCATCGGCTCACGCCGGGCTCACGGTACGCGTTCCTCGGTGCCGACGCGGTGGACCCGGCCCCGCGGGATCGGCGAACCGACGCTGGAGGAGACGGTGGTCAAGGAGCCGGACGCGGCCCGGTCCGGACGGGTTGCCGTCCTCGCAGACGCGAGCAAGCTGACGGTGCAGGCGGCTCCGGCGTGGTCCGCCCTGCCGGACGGCTGGACGCTGGTGACCGACGCGGCCGGGTCGGAGGATCTCGCGCAGCGGTGCGGGGCGGTGGGGGTGGGGGTGGGGGTGGTGCGGGGCGGGGCGCGTGACCCCGTCCGACGGCCCGCTGACAGAGGGGCTGCCGGCCGAAAGGGTGGAGCTTAGGGGATTCGAACCCCTGACCTCTTCCATGCCATGGAAGCGCGCTACCAACTGCGCCAAAGCCCCTCGGTACCCGTGGGTGAACACCCGGTGAAGCGAGGTCCAGCATAGCGCCGGCTCCCGGGGGTACGAAATCAGCCTAGGCGTTGTCGCGCTCGTCGTCGGACAGCACCGGCTCGGGCAACGATCCGGCGTTCCACTCGGTGATGCACCACCCCCGCCGACGGTCCTCGAGGACCGCCCAGGAGCAGTTGGAGAAGCCCCCGAAGCGGGACCAGATCTGCTCCGGCAGCTCCAGGAAGGCACAGATCCCGACCCGCAGGGCGGCTCCGTGCCCCACAAGCACGCCGGTCTCCCCCGGTTGGAGCCGGACACAGGCGTCAGCGATCGACGCGGCGACGCGCTTGCCCACCTCGGCGTACGACTCCGCTCCCTCCAGCACGATGGACGGATCGGCCACGAGCGATGCCATCGCTTCGGGGTGCCGCTCGAACGCCTGCTCATGGGTGAGTCCCTCGCGGATGCCGAAGGCCATCTCGCGCAGGCGTGGGTCGCGTGCCACCGAGAGCCCGACCAGCTCGGCGAGCGCCGTTGCCGTATCGGCTGCCCGGGACAGGTCGCTGCTGAGGATGAACGTCGGCGAGAGCGAGGCGAGCCGGGTCGCCGCGTCGCGCGCCTGTGCCCGACCGACGTCGTCCAGCGGCACGTCGGTCTGGCCCTGGATACGTCCGTAGGCGTTCCATGCGGTACGTCCGTGCCGCCAAAGGACGAGTTGACGCAGGCTCACGCGCCGGGGTCGGCAGGGCGGCGGCCGCTGCCCACTGACGCCGGCAGCTCGATCCTGGGGCAGTCGCGCCAGATTCGCTCGAGGGCGTAGTACGAGCGCTCCTCCTCGTGCTGGACGTGGACCACGATCTCGACGTAGTCCAGCAGCACCCACCGCCCCTCGCGGTGACCCTCCCGACGGACTGGGCGCTCCCCCGCCGTGCGCAGCGCCTCCTCGACGGCGTCGACGATGGCGCGTACCTGCCGGTCGTTGGAGGCCGAGCAGATCAGGAACACGTCGGTGATGGCGAGCCTGTCGGAGACGTCGAAGGCCACGATGTCGTCGGCCAGCTTGTCGGCGGCCGCTTGTGCGGCCAGGGAGGTCAGGTCCCGTGCCTGGGAGGTCGCGGTCATGCAGTTCCTTCGATGGCGGGGGTCACGGTGGAGGTGTAGAGCCGATGCTTGGCGATGTACTGGACGACGCCGTCGGGCACGAGGTACCAGACCGGCTCGCCGCGATCGACACGTGCGCGACAGTCCGTCGAGGAGATCGCCAACGCGGAGATCTCCACGATGCTCACCCGGTCATGGGGCAGTCCGTCCAGCGTCGCGTCGTTGATGGCGTGTCCGGGTCGCGTGCAGCCGACGAAGTGGGCGAGCTCGAACATCTCGCCGTGGTCGCGCCAGGTCAGGATCTGCGCCAGCGCGTCAGCACCGGTGATGAAGTAGAGGTCGCTGTCGCCGAACCGCCCGCGCAGATCGCGCAGCGTGTCGATCGTGTACGTCAGTCCTTCGCGGTCGATGTCCACCCGCGACACCGTGAACCGCGGGTTGGACGCGGTCGCGATCACCGTCATGAGGTACCGGTCCTCGGCGCTGGAGACCACCCGGCCCGACTTCTGCCACGGTTGCCCCGTCGGCACGAAGACCACCTCGTCGAGCTCGAACCACGCCTGCACCTCGCTGGCAGCGACCAGGTGGCCGTGGTGCACCGGGTCGAAGGTGCCGCCCATGACGCCGACCCGACGCCGCCGCCCTGCCATCAGTCGTGATCCATCAGGAGTGCGGGCGTCCCTTGCCGTACCCGAGCGTGAAGGCCAACAAGGCCATGAGGAGGCCGAAGGCGATGAGCCCGACGAGGATCGGGTGCACGGCCGGGTCGCCGTGCTCCGCGGTCTCCTCGGCGGCGAGGTAGAGGGCGTTCATGGGGGACAGGCTATCCCGGCGTAGCGTCGCTCAGCGCACGTGGCCGGATCCGGACACCCGGTACGTCGTCGTGGTGAGCTCCGGCAACCCCATCGGCCCTCGCGCGTGCAGCTTCTGGGTGGAGATGCCTATCTCGGCACCGAACCCGAGCTCGGCGCCGTCGGTGAACCGGGTGGAGGCGTTGACCATGACCACCGCTGCATCGACCTGCCGGGAGAACTGTTGCGCCGCGGACAGCGATTCGGTGACGATCGCCTCGGTGTGGCCCGAGGAGTACGTCGCGATGTGCTCGACCGCGTCGTCGAGCGAGGCGACGACCGCAGCCGAGATGTCGAGCGAGAGGTACTCCGTGGCGAAGTCCTCCGCGGTTGCGGGCAGCACGAGCTTCGACACCTGCTGGAAGGCCGCGTCCCCGTGGATCGTCACACCGGCGGACTGCAGTGCGTCCACCAGCACCGGCAGCAGCCGCTCGGCGACCGCCTCGTGCACCAGCAACGACTCCGCGCTGTTGCACACGCTGGTCCGCTGGGTCTTGGAGTTCAGGACGATGGACACTGCCATGTCGAGGTCGACCGCGGCGTCCACGTAGACGTGGCAGTTGCCGGTCCCGGTCTCGATCACCGGCACCGTCGACTCCTCGACCACCGTGCGGATCAACCCGGCACCGCCGCGCGGGATCACCAGGTCGACCAGTCCGCGCGCCCTCATCAGATGCGTCGCGGACGCACGGTCGCCGGCGTCGACGGCCTGGACCGAGTCCGCGGGCAGACCGGTCGACTCCACCGCGCAGCGCAGGCTCGTCACGATGCTCGCGTTGGTACGAGCGGCCGAGCTCGACCCGCGCAGCAGCACGGCGTTGCCGGACTTCAGGCACAGCGCGGCGGCGTCGGCCGTCACGTTGGGGCGCGCCTCGTAGATGATGCCGATGACGCCGAACGGCACCCGGAGCTGACGCAATTGCAGACCGTTGGGCAGGGTCGACCCGCGCACAACCTCACCGACCGGGTCGGGCAGGCCGGCGATCTCCCGGATTCCCTCCGCCATGTCGCCCAGGCGGGCGGAGTCCAGCCGGAGCCGGTCGAGCAGCGGCTCCGGCGTACCGCTGTCGCGGGCGGCCTGTACGTCGGCGGCGTTGGCGGCCAGGATGCCCGGCGCGTCGGACAGCAGCGCGTCGGCCATCGCGTGCAGCGTGGCGTCCTTGGCGGCCCGATCCGTGACGGCGAGCACGCGAGCAGCCACCCGAGCACGCCGGGCAGCCTCGTGGACGGCGTCGCGCACAGTCATCCCCTCACCCTAGGGACCTTGCCGCCGAGATCCGAGTCGACAGTCATGCGAAAGGGCGCTCGTGACCAGCAACTCGGATCTCGGCGCAGGAGGGTCAGAATGGGACGGGGTCGGGATTGCGGAGTCCGAGGCCGGTCATCCGGTGGTCCTCACGCCGCTGGTTGAAGGTGTCGCGCTCGAGCACCTCGAGGCCGACGACCTCCCACCGCGGCAGACCGGCTGTGTCACGGTGCTCGATCCAGACCCGCAGCGCCATGGCAGCGGCGTCGTGCATCTCGGCGGCCTCCTCCCAGTACGAGACCTCCGCCCGCTCGCACGAGTAGCGCAGCGAGTGCAGGAATGCGTGCTGCTCGGCGAACCGCACCAGCGCCGTCCTCACGGTGTCGGGCTCGTGGATGTCACCGGCAAACGTCATCGTGACGTGCCAGAAACGGCGTTCGCCGCTCACCTGCTCCACCTCTGTCCTGCGTTGTCTGCGAGGCTTAGTCTCTGGCACACGTGGCTCGCGGTGTGGGAAAACGCTCCAACGGCTACATCACAGGTCGGTAGCGGGCTCCGGTCAACCGCCGGTCCAGGGTCAGCCGAGCAGCACCAGATCGTCGCGGTGCACGACCTCGCGCTCGTACTCCGGGCCGAGCGCCTCCTTGAGTTCCCGCGTGGACCGGCCGAGCAGGGCGGGCACCTCGGCGCTGTCGTAGTTGACCAGCCCGCGCGCGACGGCTGTGCCGTCGGGACCGACGAGGTCCACCGGGTCGCCGGCGGAGAAGCTGCCCTGCACCCCGGTGATCCCGGCCGGCAACAGCGAGGCGCGGCGCTCCAGCACGGCGCGTACGGCGCCCGCGTCGATCCGGAGGCTACCCAGCGGGTCGGTGGCGTGGGCGAGCCAGAGCAGGCGGGTGGGACGGCGGCGCCCGGTGGCGTGGAAGACGGTGCCAACGTCCTCGCCGGCCAGCGCCGCGGCAACCTGGTCGGCCCTGGCCAGCCGAACCGACACCCCCGCTCCTGTCGCGATCCGGGCGGCCTCCAGCTTGGTGGACATCCCCCCGCTGCCCACGCCCGAGGCACCGGTCCGGCGCACGTCCACCCCGATCAGGTCCCGCGCGCTGACGACCTCGCGGATCCGACGCGCCTGCGGCTCGCGTGGGTCGGCGTCGTACAGGCCGTCGACGTCGGACAGCAGGACGAGCAGGTCGGCGTGCACCAGGTGTGCCACGAGGGCGGCGAGCCGGTCGTTGTCGCCGAAGCGGATCTCACTGGTGGCGACCGTGTCGTTCTCGTTGACGACGGGGGTGACACCGAGCTCCAGCAGCCGGGCGAAGGTGCGGTACGCGTTGCGGTAGTGGCTACGCCGTGTCACGTCGTCGAGCGTCAGCAGCACCTGGCCGACGGTGTGGCCACGTCGCCCGAAGCCGTCGGTGTAGCGCTGCATGAGCAGGCCCTGGCCCACACTGGCCGCGGCCTGCTGGGTGGCGAGGTCACCAGGCCTGCGCGCGAGCGCGAGCGGCGCCAATCCGGCCGCGATCGCACCGGAACTGACCAGCACCACCTCGTCGCCGGACGTCCTGGCCGCGCTCAGCACCTCGACGAGCGCGTCCACGCGGTCCGCGTCGATGCCCCCGCCTGTCGTGGTGAGTGACGAGGACCCGACCTTGACCACGACACGCCGAGCGGCACCGACCGGGCCCTTGGCTGCGCCGGGAGCCGATCCGGTCACGGTCAACGGCCTTCCAGCCGTGGATCCTGGCCGCGCCGGCCGTACAGCACCTCGGCACCGGCCTGCACCTGTGGATCGAAGTCGAAGACCACGGCATCCTCGCGCGCCCCGATGAGGATGTCGTCGCCTGGCCTGGCACCACGGGCCAGCAGCTCGTCCTCGACGCCCAGCCGCGCCAGCCGGTCGGCGAGGAAGCCGACGGCCTCGTCGTTGGAGAAGTCGGTCTGGTGGACCCACCGCTCGGGCTTGTCCCCCACCACCTGCCAGCGTCCCTCGACCTGCCGGATCTCGAAGTCCGGCCCCTGCGCCGCACCGGGCCGAATGACGATACGAGTCGGCACCGGGGCCCGCTGGGCCGCGCGGGAGTCCGAGACGATGCGCGCCATCGCGAACGTGAGCTCGCGCAGGCCCTCGTGGCTGGCCGCCGACACGGGGTAGACCTCGATCCCCCTGGCCCGCAGGTCCGCGATCGTGAGATCGGCGATTCCACGGGCGTCGGGCACGTCGATCTTGTTCAGCGCAACGAGACGCGGACGGTCCTGCAGCCCGCCGTAGGAGCGCAGTTCGTTCTCGATGACCTCGAGGTCGCTGACCGGGTCTCGCCCGGGCTCCGGAGTGGCACAGTCGATCACGTGCACGAGGGCGGCGCAGCGTTCCACGTGTCGCAGGAAGTCATGGCCGAGTCCCCGGCCCTCGCTCGCACCCTCGATCAGCCCCGGCACGTCGGCGACCGTGTACGTCGTGTCGCCGGCGGTGACCACGCCCAGGTTCGGGACCAACGTGGTGAACGGGTAGTCCGCGATCTTGGGGCGCGCACGTGACAGCGCGGCGATCAGACTGGACTTGCCGGCGCTGGGGAAGCCCACCAGGCCGATGTCCGCGACGACCTTCAGCTCGAGGGCGATCGTCTGTTCGTGGCCGGGCTCTCCGAGCAGCGCGAAACCGGGTGCCTTGCGTTTGCTCGAGGCCAGCGCGGCGTTGCCGAGGCCACCTCGGCCACCGGCGGCGACGACCATCTCGGTGCCTGCGCCCACCAGGTCGGCGAGCAGCTCTCCACGCCCGTCCTTGACGACGGTGCCGTCCGGGACCGGCAGCACCAGGCGCTCACCCTGGGCGCCACTGCGGTGGCCGCCGCTGCCGTGCCCACCACGGCCGCCA
The DNA here is from genome assembly GCA_030859165.1 of Actinomycetota bacterium. Classification (GTDB taxonomy): domain Bacteria; phylum Actinomycetota; class Actinomycetes; order Propionibacteriales; family Nocardioidaceae; genus JACCXZ01. The sequence continues at coordinate 2,981 of JALZKQ010000084.1, read as the reverse complement.
TGGCGGTGCGGTTCGTGGTGGTAGTCCACCAGTGTGGTGACGTCAGGGTCGACCCGGAGCACGACGTCGCCACCGTGGCCGCCGTTGCCGCCGTCGGGGCCGCCGAGAGGCTTGAACTTCTCCCGGTGCACCGAGGCGACACCATTGCCTCCGGTGCCGGCGCGGACGTGCAACACCACCCGGTCGACGAACGTCGGGACCGCCATGAGCGCCGCCTTCCTCCTGCTGCGTGGTGCCGTCCCGGACCAGACACGGCGAAGGGGTGGCCGCTCGTGTCGAGCGTCCACCCCTGCCTGTTGCTGCGTGCTCAGTACGGGTCCGGTGTCACTCCGCGGCGACGGGCACGATGTTGACGACCCGGCGGCCGCGACGGCTGCCGAACTCGACGTTGCCCTGCGCGAGGGCGAACAGCGTGTCGTCGCCTCCGCGACCGACCAGGGTGCCGGGGTGGAAGTGCGTGCCGCGCTGGCGGACGATGATCTCGCCGGCATTGACGAGCTGGCCGCCGAAGCGCTTCACGCCGAGCCGCTGGGAGTTGCTGTCGCGACCGTTCCTGGTCGACGCAGCGCCCTTCTTGTGTGCCATGAGTCAGTCCTCGCTGGTTCAGTCCTGGTGGGCGATCACGCAGTGGTGATGTCGGTGACCTTGACCTGGGTGTACTTCTGCCGGTGCCCCTGGCGTTTGCGGTAGCCGGTCTTGTTCTTGAACTTGACGATGTTGATCTTCGGGCCCTTGGTGCCGCCGAGCACCTCGGCGGTCACAGTTGCCCTGGCCAGCGCATCGGCCTTGGAGGTGACGGTGTCGCCATCGACGAGAAGAACGACCGGGAGGGTCAGCGTCTCACCGACCAACGACGCCACCTTGTCGATCTCGATGACGTCGCCGACCGCAACCTTCGCCTGCTGGCCGCCACTGCGCACGATCGCGTACACCGCGGACTCACTCTCTTCAGTCATACCGGAAATCTGTCTCTCGCACGCGCCACCGCGCCACGAACTCGTGTGCCGGAGGGCAGGGAGAAGGCATACGTTGCGTACGCCGGTAGGCCACTCTACGGACCCGCGCCCACCCTGGTCAAAACGGGTCCGGTTCAGGAGTCGGCGCCCTGCTCAGCGGTGGAGTCCCGGTCCGATCTCTCGCCGTCACCCTCGCCACGCTTGGAGCCGCCACGGCCCCGGCCTCTGCGTCCGCGACGACCGTTGCCGTCGTCGGTGCTGCCCGCGGAGTCCTCGAGGTTTCCGCCGGAGGACGTGCCGCCACCGGCAGCAATGCCCCTGCGGGCGGGCTCGACCGGCTCTGGGTGGGTCACGAGACCACGGCCGTGACAGTGTTCGCAGGCATCGCTGAAGGCCTCGAGCAGACCGGTCCCGATGCGCTTGCGGGTCATCTGCACCAGCCCCAGTGAGGTGACCTCGGCAACCTGGTGCCGGGTGCGATCACGGCCCAGACACTCGACCATGCGCCGCAGCACCAGGTCGCGGTTGCCTTCCAGCACCATGTCGATGAAGTCGACCACGATGATGCCGCCGATGTCGCGCAGCCGCAGCTGGCGGACGATCTCCTCGGCCGCCTCCAGGTTGTTCTTGGTGACCGTCTCCTCCAGGTTGCCACCGGAGCCGGTGAACTTCCCGGTGTTGACGTCGACGACGGTCATCGCCTCGGTACGGTCGATGACCAGCGACCCCCCCGACGGCAACCAGACCTTGCGGTCGAGCCCCTTGGCGATCTGCTCGTCGATGCGGTGCGCGGCGAAGGCGTCACGGTGGTCACCGGACTCCTCCCAGCGTGACAGACGCTCCGACAGGTCAGGTGCCACGTGGGTGACGTAACCGTCGATCATGTCCCAGGCGTCGTCTCCTTGGACGACCAGGGAACCGAAGTCCTCGTTGAACAGGTCGCGGACGACCTTGATCGTGAGGTCGGGCTCGCCGTACAGCAGCTGCGGTGCGTTGCCGCCCACCTTGGCCTTGCTCTCGATGTCCTGCCACCGGGCGGTCAGCGAACTGACGTCGCGGGTCAACTGTTCCTCGCTCGCCCCCTCGGCGGCGGTTCGGATGATCACGCCGGCACCCTCGGGCAGGGTGTCCTTGAGCAGCGCCTTGAGCCGGGCGCGCTCGGTGTCGGGCAGCTTGCGTGAGATCCCCGAGCTCTGGCCACCGGGCACGTACACCAGGAACCGACCCGGCAGGCTGACCTGCCCGGTGAGCCGCGCGCCCTTGTTGCCGACGGGATCCTTGGTGACCTGGACCAGGATGCTCTGTCCCGACTTGAGGACCTCCTCGATCTTGCGAGACCGGCCCTCGGCTCCGACGGCCTTCCAGTCGACCTCGCCGGCGTAGAGGACGGCGTTGCGGCCCTTGCCGACGTCGATGAAGGCGGCCTCCATGCTGGGCAGCACGTTCTGGACCCGACCGAGGTAGACGTTGCCGATCAGCGAGGTCTGGGACTCACGGGCCACGTAGTGCTCGACCAGCACGCCGTCCTCGAGCACGGCGATCTGCGACAGGTCCTCGCGCTGGCGGATCACCATCTCGCGCTTGACCGACTCGCGACGGGCCAGGAACTCCGACTCCGAGACGATCGGCGCCCGCCGACGGCCGGCGTCGCGCCCCTCGCGACGACGTTGCTTCTTGGCCTCGAGCCGGGTCGAGCCGGAGATCGACGAGATCTCGTCCTCGGCGGCGCGACGCTCGCGGATGCGGACGACGGTGTTGGCCGGGTCGTCCTGGGACGGCTCGGACCCTTCGCCCCGACGACGACGGCGGCGGCGGCGGCGGGTGGTCCCGCCCTCGCTGTCCTCCTCGACGTCCTCGTCGGTGTCGGAACCCTGTTGATCGGGCTCGGGACGCCCCCGTTCCGACTCGGTGGCCGGGCCGTCGCGGTCGTCGGACTTGGCGGTGTCGGGTGCGGCGCTGCCTGACTCGGCGGTGTCTGACTCGGCGGTGTCGGGCTCGGCGGTGTCGGAATCCTCGCCGCCACCT